>JAFDHB010000111.1 GCA_019308985.1 Deltaproteobacteria bacterium
ACCATACCTGCCGGGGATACAAGTGGTACTATCTCTGTGCCGATCACGGATGATGCCCTGATCGAGCTGGCAGAGACCTTCTATGTGAACCTGAGCAATGCCAGTGCCAACGCCACAATTGGCGACAACCAGGGCGTGGGCACCATCAACGTTCAGGAGCAGGCGGTCATCACCATAGACAATGTCACGGTGGATGAGAATACGGGTACCGCGGACTTCACGGTGACGCTGAGCGGCGCTGCTGAGGATCCCGTGACAGTGCAGTATGCTACTTCGGATGGTACGGCTACCGTGGCAGGAGGAGACTACACCTCCAAGAGCGGGACCTTGACCATAGGAGCCGGAAGCACTACGGGTACGATCTCTGTGCCGATCGCAGACGACTCCCTGGTAGAGCTTACTGAGAGATTCTTCCTGGACCTGAGCAACCCGAGTGCCAATGCCGCCTTTGGTGACAACCGGGGCCAGTGCACCATAAATATCGATGAGCAGGCCACGATTACCATAAACGATGTGACCGTGGATGAGAATGCGGGTACGGCGGACTTCACGGTGACCCTCAGCGTCGCTGCGGAGGATGACGTGACCGTGGACTATGCCACTTCGGATGGGACGGCCACGGCCGGGAGTGACTACAGTGCCACGAGCGGGACATTGACGATAAATGCCGGGGATACAAGTGGTACGATCTCGGTGCCGATCACGGATGATGCCATGATCGAGCTGGCGGAGACCTTCTATGTGAACTTGAGCTCGCCCAGTGCCAACGCCGCCTTTGGTGATAACCAGGGCGTGGGTACCATTAATGTGCAGGAGCAGGCGGTCATCACCATAGACAATGTATCGGCGGATGAGGGAGGAATTGCCACCTTCACAGTCTCCCTGAGCGGTGCTGCGGAAGATGCGGTAACGGTGCAGTATTCCACTTCGGGAGGTAGTGCTACGGAGGGTAGTGATTACAGTGCCACGAACGGGACCCTGACCATACCTGCCGGGAGCGATAGTGGCACGATCTCGGTGCCCATTGCGGATGATGCCCTGATCGAGCTTGCCGAGACCTTCTATGTGAACCTGAGCTCACCCAGCGCCAATGCGACCATAGGAGATAACCAGGGCGTTGGCACGATCAACGTGCAGGAGAAGGCGGTCATCACCATAGACAATGTATCGGCGGATGAAGGAGGAAGCGCCACCTTTACGGTGACGCTGAGCGGTGCTGCGGAAGATGCGGTAACGGTGCAGTATTCCACTTCGGGAGGTAGTGCTACGGAGGGTAGTGATTACACTGCCACGAGCAGCACCCTGACCATACCTGCCGGGGATACAAGTGGTACTATCTCTGTGCCGATCACGGATGATGCCCTGATCGAGCTGGCAGAGACCTTCTATGTGAACCTGAGCAATGCCAGTGCCAACGCCAGCTGGCAGAGACCTTCTATGTGAACCTGAGCAATGCCAGTGCCAACGCCGCCTTTGGTGATAACCAGGGCCAGGGTACCATAAATATCGATGACAAAGCGACCATCACCATAGGTGACATTACGGTCAACGAAGGTATTGGAAATGCCAGCTTTACGGTCTCCCTGAACAAGGCGGCAGAGGGTGACGTGACAGTGGACTATGCCACTGCGGCGGGGACGGCTGCCGCGGGCAGTGATTACACCTCCACGAGCGGCACTCTGACCATAAACGCGGGCGGTACCACGGGTACGATCTCGGTACCGATCACTGATGATACCCTCGTAGAGGTAGCGGAAGACCTCTTTGTTCTTCTCAGCAACCCCAACGCGATCAGCGTCATAGGGGACAACATGGGAAGGTGCGAGATCAGCGCGGACGATAAGACCACCATGACGATCAATGATGTCACGGGCAGTGAGGCCACGGGCACTTCCCAGTTCACGGTATCCCTGGACAAGGCGGCGGAGTATGACATCACGGTCCAGTATGCCACTGCGGACGGGACGGCTTCTGCCGGGACCGACTATACCGCCACGAGCGGGATCCTCTCGTTTGCTGCTGGAACTACTACGGCCACCATAAACGTTGCAATAATAAACGATGCGGAGGTAGATCCGGCGGAGACCTTCAAGGTGAATCTCAGCAGCCAAGATCCGGCGGAGATCATAACCATGGGAGACGGCGAGGGGGTATGCACCATTACCGACAACAACTATTCCCTGACACTGGTTAAAGTCGGTTCAGGAATCGGGACGGTGGTAGCCGGTGACGGCAGCCTGTCGTCCCTGCCTGGAGGCACGGTCAACGATTCTGACTTCCCCAAGAGCTATGTATATGAGACAGGGGACGTGGTGGACCTGAGCGTAACGCCTTCCAGCACGCCGGATCCGGGGACCGTGTTCAAGGGGTGGAGCGGGGATATCTCTGACACGGCCACCAGCACCACTGTGACCATGGATTCCAACAAGACAGTGAACGTCAACCTGGTACAGCGTTACAGGCTGACCCCCATTGCCGGGGCCCACGGGAGCATTTCGCCGGCAACCGACGTGATCGTGGAACATGGCCAGAACTATACGTTCACCATGACTTCGGATATTCCCCTTTACAACACGGTGGCGGATGTACTGGTGGATGGGCTATCCGTTGCGGGTGCGACATCACCCCCGAGCCCTGCCTACCATACCACTGATTACACCTTCACCAACGTGACGGCAAACCACACCATTTCAGCCATCTTCGGAGATCACGGCGAAGACTGCGCCAGCGCTACTCCGGTGGGTGTGCCCCCCTACGTGAGCGAGACGGCAGGTGAAATCAGTCCGGCCGGAGAATATGACTATTTCAAGGTGGTTACAACAGATACAGGTACCTTGAAGGCCTACACGGCAGGGAGCCTGGACACCTATGGATACCTGTTGGACACCAATTGCAATTTGAACAGTCCCGTGGCGGTGAACGATGACAGGAGCCAGGAGAACAATAACTTCTACATCGAGGCGAGGGACCTTCCCGCGGGCACCTACTACGTTGCGGTCAAGCACTGGGAGAGCGATCCGGACAATCCCGTTGGGCTGGGCACCTATACGCTCCTGGTG
Organism: Deltaproteobacteria bacterium; assembly: GCA_019308985.1. The sequence continues at coordinate 3,060 of JAFDHB010000111.1, forward strand.
GAGTTCAACAGCGACGACCACGGCAGTGACCCGAGTTCCGCGACGTTTGTGGGGTGTAACAACAGCGTTTCAGGAAACCTTGAAATTGCCGGGAACGAGGACTATTTCAAGATCGACCTCAGCGGGACAGGAACAGTCAAGGTTTATACCACCGGAACTACGGATACGGTCGGAGTGTTGATGAACTCTTCCGAGTCTGTCATCACCCAGGACAATGACAGCGGTTCGGACAGTAATTTCTACATCGAAAGAAACCTGAGCGCCGGGACTTATTATGTGGTGGTGAAACACAATGATCCCCTAAACGGCACGGGGACCTATACCCTGAACGTAGAGTGCGACCTCACCCACACCATTACGGCGTCGGCCGGCCCCGGGGGCAGCATATCACCGGAGGGTGACGTGGTGGTACCGGAGGGCCACAGCCAGAGCTTCACCATTACCCCTGATCCGGGAAACACCATATACGATGTGGAGGTGGACGGTTCCTCAGTGGGCCCGGTATCCACTTACGAGTTCACCTCTGTTGATGCGAACCATACCATAGTGGCCATATTCGAGCTGCCTCCCGACCTCTGCGTGGATATTTCAGATACGCCCCTGGACGCAAGGTTCCAGGCGGCCCCGGCCAACATCATGTTCGTGCTGGACGATTCCGGGAGCATGGACTGGACGTTTATGACACCGGAAGACGACGGGCTCTTCCGAGCCGGTGCGGCTTACAGGTATGTCTTCGACGATCCTGGCGACAACCTTTACCATGGTGAACTCCCACGGGGGACCCCGAGGATGATGTGGAAGGGTCAGTGGTCAGGGTATAACAGGATCTATTACAATCCCGGTGTCACCTACACCCCGTGGCCCACCCTGAGCGATGCGGATCCTGATGATCCCAGGTCTCATCCCATGCGATCCAGCCCGACCTTCAACCTGAGCGGGTCCTACGACACCATAGATACGGGAGCGAGCACCCCGACCGTAATAGTGGACAACCAGGATCCGTCGCCCAGCTTTGTGAAGACACCTGAGACTTCCTCTGTGATAATAGATGAGAGGGACCCCGAGTTCTCCAGGACGGCGAGCAACGGAGGAGAGTGGAGGAGCGCAACCAGCAGCGAGGCCTATAACAACCAGTACTATTACACCAGATATGTCGGGGATTACACGGCCACCTGGACGCCCAACCTCCAGGCTGGAGAATACAAGATCTATGCAAGATGGAGGGCTCTGAGTAACCGGTCGACGGCTGTCCCATACACTATCAACCATGCCGGAGGATCGGACACGGTGACCGTGAACCAGCGCATAAACGGAGGCAAGTGGGTCCTCCTTGGCACCTATACCTTCAACGAAGGCTCCGGGAGCGTGAATATCACATATCACGTGAGCGATTCAGACAATGACAGGTTCTGCGCGGATGCAGTCATGTTCGAACCGACCGGGGATGCGTGGGATTGGGCCACGAGCAGCGAGGCCTATAACGGTCATTATTGGTGGACCCCGGCGGACGGAACCTATACCGCGACCTGGACCCCGGACCTGCCCTCGGCAGGGACATGGGAGGTCCAGGCGAGGTGGCATGCCTCGAATGAAAGGTCCACGTCCGTCACTTACACCATCAACCATGCATCCGGATCGACCGGGGTCACAGTGAACCAACGGCTAAACGGAGGTGAGTGGGTCAGCCTGGGGTTCTTTGACTTCAACGCTGGGACCGGCGGCAATGTGGTGCTGTCCCATACCCGCAGCGGGATGACGGATACGGCCTGCGCCGATGCAGTAAGGTTCGTACCGGCAATACCTGAGACCATAGATATCAAGAATGCCCATTACTACACCTGGCATGATGCCGACTCAGACGGGACCATTGACGCCGGCGAAGCATGGCTGGTGGTCATTGACGGCGGAACCATAAAGTACTACCAGTTTACGGATGCAGACGGAGACGATGTGATTGACGTGGGCGAGCTGCTGCCCGTGGTCGATCTGAACAATGTCCCTGACGGGGTCAAGACGGGTCGGACCTATGCCGAAGAGCGGCAGAATTTCGCCAACTGGTACTCCTTTTTCAGGAGAAGGTGGTTGACGGCCGTAGGGGCGGTAGCCAGGGTCATCACACAGATGCAGGGCGTGAAGATCGGTTTTTACAGCATCAATGGAAATCTGGTACAGCCGGTTCTGAGTGTGAAGGTAGGAGGTGACGATGACACCTCGGTCCTCCTGAGCACCCTTTACAATTATGTGCTTCGCGCCCAGAACACTCCTTTGAGACGAGGGTTGCGCGCCGTCGGGCGGTACTTTGACAAGGACGATGGCATGACAGGCGGAATCGGGGCATCTCCTTACGCGAGCGCCGCTGAAGGAGGAGAGTGCCAGCAGGCCTTTGCCATCCTTATGACAGATGGTTACTGGAACGGAGGGAGCCCCGGTATAGGGAATGCAGACGGGGACAACAACACGGACTATGACGGCGGCATCTACGGAGATAACTGGCTAAATACCCTGGCCGACGTTGCCATGTACTACTATGAAAGGGATCTTGCCTCAGACCTGGACGACATGGTTCCACCGACCCCTGAGGACAGCGCGACACATCAGCACATGGCTATCTACTCGGTCTCATTCGGAATAAGAGGGACCCTTGATCCTGATGATTACGACCTGGTTAACGGTCCCTATCCGACGTGGCCGGGACCGGTCAATGGTGACCCAGAAAAGATAGACGACCTGTGGCATGCCGCCGTAAATGGGAGGGGTGCCTATTACAACGCCAACAATCCAGAAGAGCTCGCCACTGCGTTATTGGCCATTATGCAGAACGTGATAGGCAGGATTGCTTCATCTTCATCAGTTTCAGTTAATGGTGATGAACTCTACCAGACCCTGGGCTCTGATATCAAGATGTTCCAGGCAAGCTACAGCAGTGATGGATGGGTTGGTGATATCAAGTCCTATAACGTGGACCCGGATACCGGGAAGGTGATAAGCTCCACCTATAACTGGTCCGCGGCAGAACAACTGGAGACCCAGAACTGGGACAGCGGGAGGATCATCGCCACCTTTGACGGTGTCTCCGGCCGACCGTTCAGGTTCGATAACCTGTCCAGGGAGTTAAAGGATGTGCTTGATTCCGACTGGACGACAGACGACACCAACGCGAGGAACATCTTAAACTACATACGGGGTGACGACTCAAATGAGCAGGACAACGGCGGATCATTCAGGAGTCGCTCACAGGTCCTGGGAGATATCGTCCACTCGGCGCCTACTTACAGGAACGGGTATATCTATGCGGGCGCCAACGACGGGATGCTTCATGCGTTCGACGCCAGCACAGGAAACGAGGTCTTTGCCTATGTGCCCAAGCTGGTCTTTGAAAACCTGAGCGAACTGACAAATCCCGCGTATTCCCACAAGTTCTACGTTGACCTGACTCCTGCGATCTCGGATATCTATGTCTCCGCTGAATCTGATGGAGTTGACAACGACGGGGACACCATCATAGACGAGGCGGGAGAAACCAAGGTAAAGACCATCCTGGTCGGGGGCCTGGGCAAGGGCGGCAAAGGTTACTACGCCCTGGATATAACCGATCCTTCTTCGATCGTCTCAGAAGGTACTTGGGCAAATAAGGTCATGTGGGAGTATCCGAGGGCCCACAGGGTATCTATTGTAGACGTTAGCGGTGAAGAGCCTATAGTGATCACTACGGCGACGGCCCACGGTTTCAGGACAGGAGACCGAGTGATCATAGAGGGCGTGCTCGGTGAGACCGATGCAAACGGTACATGGACGATTACGAAACTCAGCGACACGACCTTCAGCCTGAACGGTTCCGAAGGCGACGATGACTATACTTCTGGCGGAACGGCACGGGTGTGGAACACCGAGTGGGATTCCCTGGGATATTCCTTCAGCAAGCCGGCAATCGTCAATTCCAATGCGGGCTGGATCGTCATATTCGGCAACGGCTACAACAACTCCAGCGGCGTGGCAAAGCTGTTCATCCTGGATGCCGACACGGGAGAGACCCTGAGGATCATCAGCACGGAGGCCGGCTCCTGTAACGGCCTCTCGTCGCCTACCCCGGTGGACATAAACACCGACAACAAGGTCGATTATGTGTACGCGGGTGACCTGAGGGGGAACATGTGGAAGTTCGACCTGACGGATTCCAGTCCCAGCAACTGGGATGTGGCTTACAAGACCGCCCCCTACACTTACGTAGGAGGGAAAAAGGTGGGTACCACCCCTGCTCCTCTCTTCCAGGCAAGGGATGAGTCGAATGTCGCACAGCCCATAACAAGCAAGCCGGATGTCATGGTACACTGCGAGAAACAGGGGCAAATGGTAATCTTCGGAACAGGGAAATATCTCGGGGATTACGACATGGGAACCACCCAGACCAACACCATTTATGGTATATGGGATTACGGAGACGATGATGATGACGGCGAATACCTGGGCTCATTCAACAGAAGCCCTGTCTCACCGGATACGACCCTTTCCAACCAGCCCGAATCAGTGGTGCTGCTTCAGCAGACCCTGGAGGTCTGTGACCCCGCCATCGCAACGTGCGACGGTGACTTCTGGGTCGTAAACGATCAGAGCTTCAGGGTCATCAGCAATAGTATCGAGGGCCTGTCTGACCCATGGGAGACAACTTCCCTGCTGGCCGATGAAGTGACCTGTGGAGACGGGCTGGGTAATACGGATTGCGATTCCAATGGCTATGGCTCCAACCCCGATCCGCTCTACTTGGCAGGGTGGTACTTTGATCTGCCTGGGAGCGGGGAAAGGGTAGTTACAGATACCCTGATCAGGCAGGGAAAGGCGATTCTTGTCACGTTCACACCTGAAGATACCCCATGCGGTTCGGGAGGGGACTCAGTGGTCATGGAGATGAACGCATGCTCCGGAGGGAGGTTGAATGAAGCGCAGTTTGACATCAATGAAGACGGCATCATAGATGAGAATGATCTTGTCAACATAGGGACGGACAGCGATCCCATATGGGTCGCGCCCACGGGCGTAAAGAGCCCAGGGAGACTCCAGCCCCCCGCTATCCTGAGGATGCCGAATGAAGAGACCGAGATGAAGTATTTCAGTTCTTCCAGGGGCACCATCGTGATGGTGGAAGAGTCTGCTGTCACACTCGGTATGAGCTACTGGATGGAATATGAATAAGAGCACGCACACGGAGAGGACCGGGTTTGTGAAGAGGCATTCCATGTATGCGCCTTGGAAACGGCCGGGACCGGCCGAAGGTCGGCTAGTTCCATAACCTGGAGCGAGACCAAAGGTGAGTGTTGGAGATGAAAAGGGAGGGATTAAGGCAAATGGTTGATCAGAGAAAGGAAATTTTCAAGAACTCGATTCTTGTGCTTGTCATTCTGGGGCTATGCTCCATGATTACAGGCGTGATCCTGCCGACGATACCCGGCCATGCCCAGCAAAGGGTGAAACCGGAGGTCGTGTTGCCGGACCACTATCCCGATGGTTTTGACGGCTATGGTAGAATCGAAAGGTTGGGCGAGGGAGAAATCGTCATTGACGAGGAATTATGGAAGCTCGCCCCAGATGTGGAGTATTACATGCCAGGAAGTCCGAATCCTTCCGCGATCCCCTTGGACGAAGGGGACCTGGTCGGGTACCTCATCAATGAGGAGGAGAAAATCATGTCCCTGTGGTTGATAAAAAAATAGGAATCTACTTGGGAACCGGTATTGAGCCCCAGAGTTGCCTCCTCCCCCGGGGAGGGGGCAATTGCTTTTGGTCCCATCCTAGGTCTTTCCATGACCGTATCGCCCATATATCAAGTGACACCTAGCCCTCCCAGGAGAGCTGGCCGGCAAATGAAACGGGACGGGAAATAAAGAATTTCATTGCCATTGGGGAATGGATCAGGCTACAATTTATTTTTGCAGAAAGCCACAGTAGGCACCAAGAAAGAACCAAATGACAAAAAACATCAAAAGAGGGCTCTCTGATGAGCATGTCTTGAAGGTCCTGCTGAAGTTTGGTCTCATCTCAGAGGATCAGGGCAAGCAAATCTTCAATAAGAAAAACGACATCAGAAGGAGAATTGAGAGAGACAGGTCCGCCTCCAAGGCTCGGATAAAGAACCCTGTGACCATAGTGGATGTTATTGTCTCCATGGATCTGCGCAGGGCGGATGACCCGACGAAAGCCCTGGATGAAGAGACCATCTTCCAGGCCCTGGCAAAGGCCTGGAAGATGCCCTACAAGAAGATAGACCCCCTCAAACTGGACCTCAATCTTGTCACCACCACCATCCCCCATACCTTTGCCATGAAACACCTCGTGCTCCCCTTGGGCAAAAAAGACGGCTACCTTACGATTGCGACACCGGATCCTTTTAACCAGGAAGTGATCCAGGACATCGCCCAGGCAAGTCATCTCAAGGTGAGGACGGTGGTGAGCACCAAGACCGATGTCATTAAGCTGATCAACGAGTTTTTCGGATTCAAACGCTCTATCGTTGCCGCTGAAAGCCAGTTTTCAGGGCCGACCATAGACCTGGGGAACCTTGAGCAGTTCGTGAGGGTCCGCTCCGCCGACGAGATGCCCTCGTCCAATGACCAGCATATAGTGAACGCCGTGGACCATCTCTTCAGCAGCGCCTTTGACCAGAGGGCCAGCGATGTTCACATAGAGCCCAAGCGGGACAGGAGCATCGTTAGACTGCGTATTGATGGAATGCTCCACACGGTCTACGAACTGCCGAAAAACGTCCACTCCGCCATAATCAGCCGAATAAAGACCCTGGCACGGCTCGACATGGCCGAGAAGAGGAGGCCCCAGGACGGACGGATAAAGATGGAAAGGGGTGGCGTGGAGGCGGAAATCAGGGTCTCTTCCGTACCCGTGGCATTTGGGGAAAAGCTGGTCATGAGGATCATGGACCCTAATGTGCTCTTTCAGGACCTGGAGAACCTGGGATTTACATCCATGGATCTGATCCGTTTCCAGCAGTTTATTAACATGCCATATGGCATTGTCCTTGTTTGCGGCCCCACGGGCAGCGGTAAATCCACTACCCTGTACTCCACTTTACGCTATCTTTCGAGTCCGGCCATCAATATTACCACGGTAGAAGACCCCATCGAGATGATCCACGAGGATTTCAACCAGATCGCTGTCCAGCCCGTGATAGGGGTAACCTTTGCTTCTATTCTGCGCAATATCCTCAGGCAGGACCCTGATATCATAATGATCGGAGAGATGAGGGACCTGGAGACCGCCGAGAATGCCATACAGGCGGCCCTTACGGGACACCTGGTCCTGTCGACCCTTCATACGAATGATGCCCCGTCGACCATAACAAGGCTCCTGGACCTTGGGATTCCCGCCTTCCTGATCCAGGCCACACTTGTCGGGGTCCTGGCCCAGCGGCTGGTCAGAAAGATATGTCCCTATTGCAAGGAAGCCTTTGAGATGGATGGGGCCGAGCTGGCCTCCCTGGGCCTGGACCTGGGACGGGAAGGGAAAGTGGAGCTTTACAGGGGCAAAGGATGCTTCAAGTGCAGGGGAACCGGCTACTTTGGCAGAAGCGGTATTTACGAGGTGCTTCCCATATCGGATGCCGTAAAGAAGAACATCACTTCTGAGACTGACACGGAGCTCATCCGGGACACGGCCAGGAGGGAGGGGATGGTCACCCTCAGGGAGAATGCGGTGAAGAAACTCCTGGATGGAGTGACCAGCTTTCAGGAGGTGCTGAGGGTCACCTGGGAAAACACCTAAGGATGCTTCCGGAAAAACCTCATCTGCGGCGTTACACTGCATCTTTTTTAGTCACTGCGGCGTACTTCCATGTACGCCTCGTTCCTAAAGATTTGTGCGCCTTGCACCTGCCCGCCGCAGGCAGGTCTGAGGCCTTTCCAAAAGGATCCAACTTTGTGCTGTATTTCCGGGAAACCATACCTATGTTTTCTTGTGCCTCCCACACGGAAAGGTAGGTGGTCCGAAGATTTATTTTTTGGGTTGTCACTCCTGAGCCGTTATCGTATCCTAAGTGCCATCCTAATACTCCAGCCCTTGACAAGGGATCATGCTTGCCCAACTCACCATCTCCAATTTCGCCATAATCGGCCGCCTGGAGGCCCATTTTGCACCGGGCCTCAATATCCTCTCGGGAGAAACGGGTGCCGGGAAATCCATCATCATCAACGCGGTGAATCTCATACTGGGAGGAAGGGCCTCATCGGACCTGGTCAGGAGCGGTGAACAGGAGGCGAGGGTGGAAGCCCTCTTCGAAGTACCGGAAGGACACCCGGTGAACGGGGTGTTGGCAGAACTGGGTATTTCCTCGGGAAGAGAACTCCTGATAGGGAGGACCATTTCCAGGGAGGGGCGCAACAGGGTGTGGATTAATGGCAGCACGGCCACATTGCAGATGCTCTCCAGGATCGGGGCAATGCTCATAAGCATATCCGGCCAGCATGAGAACCAGCTCTTACTGAGGCCTGAAAACCACCTTCACCTGCTGGATGATTTCGGCGGACTTTCCGAGGAGAGGAGGAGGCTCAACGAGATCTTTGACTCCTATCAATCCCTGAAGGACGCCGTCAAGAGATTGAGGGGGGAAATAGAGGCCCGTGAGGAGAGGGAGGAGTTGGCGGAGTTTCAGAAAAAAGAGATAGAGATGGCCAAGCTGGTCCCGGGAGAGGACAAGGAGCTTGAAGAGGAAAGGAGACGTCTCCGTCACGCCCAGGAGCTGATCGAGATCCTAAATGATGTCTACCAGACCCTATATGAGAAGGAAGATGCGGTGATATCCGCCCTGGCCCATTGCCTGAGGGGTGTTGAAAGGGGCGCGGAGGTGGAAAAAGGATTGGGCCCTGTAAGGGACGCCCTTGCCAATGCCCGAATAGAACTGGAAGACATCGCCCTGGAACTGAGGGATATGAGGGAGACCATCACCGTTGACCCGGAGGCCCTGGAACGGGTGGAGGAGCGGATACAACTGGTCAATCGCCTGAAGAGGAAATACGGCTCCACCATAGAAGAGATCCTGGATTTCAAAGACAGGTTGTCGAGGTCAGTAGCCGGCCTGGAGGAAAAGAGGCGGGAACTGGAGGAAATGCGGCTCAGGATGGATGAAACGGTCGGCGAGCTCCATAAGAGGGGAGTAGAGCTTTCAAAAAAGAGGAGACAAGTTGCCAAGCTCTTGGAGAATGCCGTAATGGAAGAACTCAGGCTCTTGGACATGAGCGGTACACGGTTCCGGGTCAGGTTCCATGAGCTTGAAACGGGGACAGGCGGTCCAAAGGAGCTTGTTCCAAGGCACCTGAGGTCCGATGGCTACGATAGCCTGGAGCTTATGCTTTCACCGAATATCGGAGAGGATTTGAAGCCCCTGTACCGGGTAGCATCGGGAGGAGAGCTATCCAGGATTATGCTGGCCCTCAAGACCATACTGGCCAGGACGGCATCCATTGAGACCGTGGTTTTCGATGAAGTGGACTCGGGTATCGGGGGTGCCACGGCCGAAGTGGTAGGAGAGAAGCTCCAGGCATTGGCCCGTCACCACCAAATCCTCTGTATCACCCATCTGCCCCAGATTGCAAGCAAGGGTAGTTCCCATTTTCTTGTAAAAAAGGAGGTCATCAAGGGAAGGACTCAGACTACCATCTCCAGGCTGGAAAAGGAGGAGGAGAGGATAAGGGAGATTGCCAGGCTCTTGGGGGGAAAGGTCGTCTCCAAGGAGGCGCTTGCTCACGCCAGAGAGATGCTGAACTGAGATTTCGGATGGCTTTGCAAAAAGTCCAATTTCTGCGTTGCGCTTCATCCCTGCCCCGTTAAATAGGTACTGGTCGCGCTGAATCAAAGGTCTAGGGGGACCTAAGAACATCGTTGGGGCAACAGCCTCTGATTATTTAACGGGGTAAATGATTGCGGCGTACACTTAGTACGCCTCATCACGCGAGATTCGCGCGCCTTGAACTTGAAGCTTTTTGCTTTGCCATCCCAATTTTGACTTTCTACGAGCTCGTCAATACTTAGTGGGCTTCAGGGGGATAAATTCTCAAAATACTCAACGTATTCCTGATGGTGAAATTTTTGGCCCTCCCTCTCGCCGGAGGCTTGATCTTTGACAAAATTGGGTTTTTTCAAAGGTCATAAAGTGGGAAAGAAACGAGGGCCTTTTGATGTTGCCTCTGGCCTTACTTGCCGGATTTCAGGCGTATGTACTGGTCTGCGGCGAAAGCAGAACCCTTGAGAGGCGATGCAACAGCCCTCTTCTCTCCCACAGAGATTATCCTGATTTCTCCCACCTTTTCACCCATTATCCGGTAAGTGTTGCCGCCGGCCGCCTCGATCATATCCCCCTTTGCGAAGACTTCGAAGATGTGCCCCGGCAGGACTCCATCCTCCTTCCCGGCGTTTATGATAATGGATTCAATGTCAACTTCGAGGATTCTGCCCGTCCAGGGCGTATCTTCGAGCCTTTCCGTGGCAATGGACACATGATCTTCCAATATTCTGGTAAGTGCCTTTGAAAGGGCCTTTTCGTCCACACGGGAAAAAGGGTCCAGGGTCTCCTCGGTGCCCTGTTCAGGGTTATCTCCCTCGAAGAGCGTGAACGCTTCTTCAGGTTCCTCCATTTTGATTGCTTCACTTTTCACACTGGTAACGAGCAGGGTTTTGGTAGCCACATCCAAGACGCTTAGGCTGACAGAGATTACCACCTCCCTCCTGGTCAGCAGGGCCGGCCATATCCCAAGCTTTCTGGTCCTCGCCTCCAGGGGGTGAAGGATGACAGACAAGATGACATCAGCTCCCGCGGATTGGGCTTCCCTGATTACAATAGGATCGATTGCCATCTCGGCTCCAGAAAGACCGCTTGCGCCGGCCATGGAGGTGGCAATTTGTGCTTCCTTCAGGATAGTCGGGTGGCCTTCCTTCTCAAGGAGAGTGCGTAACTTGTTCTCCATCTCTCGGAGCTTGCTTGATGAGAGTCCTGCCTGGTTTAGAAGAGGCAGCAGCAGTATCCGCTTCTTGAGCTGGCTTGCGGTAGAAGGCCTGAGATTCTTGTAAAGAGATGCAGTAGTGCTACACCCTGAGAACAGGAGGCAGGATATCAAGATATGGATAGCTAGGAGTGTGAGAAACTGCTTCATTCTAAGTCACCTGTAATACACTTCGCCCTCTTGAGCAGCAAGACATCCCCTGATAAAGGCTCCGAGAAAAGGGGTCCTTCGGGCGTGCACCGGCTAGTAAAATACTATATCAAAGGTGTCAAATTCTCCCTGATAGGATTCGGAAGTCTCCAGGACCCTGGTTACACTGGCAGCAGGAGGACCTTTGTGGCACCAGGCCACCAGTTGCCTCACCTTGTCTTCAGGGCCTTCTGCAAGGACCTCCACCTTCCCGTCGTGTCGGTTTTTCACCCATCCCTTAACCCCCAGGCTCAACGCCAGCCTGCGCGTGGAATCCCTGAAAAAGACACCCTGCACCCTGCCCTCAATCACCAGTCTTGCCCTCACATTGTTCATATGTTACTCCCTCGGAAGCATTTTCATGGGAAACTCACACAACCAAGGAGACTCGATCCGCCCCCGTGAAAGAACCTTGGAAGGGGCTGGATTCTTTGTTGACCTGATCGACTAATGGGTTGAAAACCTGAACTCGAGGGCCCACGGGATATTCTGAGATTTTACATGCAACATTGACTGTAAATCAAGGCTGTTGAGCTTGATCACTAATCCGTCTATCTCAAAAGGGAATAATTCCCTGTCTTTCTCGATCTTCCGGCAGTACGCTGCTATGTCGTCAATGTCGGTGAATAGCTTGATATGAGGTCTGTTTACGCGGAGCCCCCATGACTGGAGCCCCTGCATCATCTCGGAATAGGTCTTGAAGGTCAACCCCGTTATTTCACCGACACCGCAACAGAACATCTCAAGGGGTCTCTTTGCAGTTATCTTGGGGGCCTCTTGTTCGAGAGAATCATGGGCCGCCTGCTCGGAGTCAAGAAACGGAGACAGGCCCGATCGGGATCTCTCCCTGTTCAGGGAGAAAAGGGCCTTTGTTTCCACATACACGACACCCCATATGACGAGCAGCCCGGGAAAGGGGAGATCCCCGTGGATCCTTTCCAGTCCCAGGGGCACGGAGAGGATGGTCTTGATGTTGTCTGTTATTTCTCTCCCCCTGTAACCGTCTCCCCTTGTTGAAGCCACGGACAGCCTGGCGTTCTCGTAGACGAGTTCGACCGATAGGCCCTTTATTCGGGGTTCAACAGCGTATTCAACGCTACCCTTAATACCGGCCAGAGCTTTGATCCTGCTGTCAAATTTTCTGATGCCATCCACGCTGTAAACAATTTCGGGGTTCAGCATGGGTGTAATATGATCAACCCGGGTTGAAGCCCTATGGGAATACGACCTTTTCATCATTGGCACAAGAACTCCAGCATAAATTCGCTTACTCTCTCCGAAGTCTCCCGGAACCGGGGACTTGAAAACCCGGGTTTCCAATCGTTTCCGGATAATTCGTCTGACACCACCAACAGGGCGCAGAAGTCCACTTGACGATAAATCGCGACGGTCATGAGTGCGGCCATTTCCATATCTACGGCAAGGACTCCCTGTCTCCTGTAAGCCTCGACCTTTTGCTTGGTCTCGCGAAAGGGGGCGTCTGTGGACCATATCCCCCCCTTCCTATAGGAATATTCCCGGCTATGCAAGGCCTTTTCGAGCCTGAGGATGAGCTCCGGGGAAGGTGCGGGGCTCCTGTCCCCTATGGGGTAATGTAGAGAGGTCCCTTCTTCTGAGAGCCCGCGGGTAGGTAGCAGCAGGTCTCCTATTCTGAGATCCCGTTGTAGAGACCCACACCAGCCCATAACCCAGATCCTGCGAGCACCCAGGGCCACCACCTTCTCCAGGCCCATGACCGCGTGAGGGGCCCCTGTGAAGGGGCCGAAGGCGGTACAAGGACTTCTCTCCTCGTACTCAATTCGGTAGAGACTAAAATGGAACATGTCGAATTGTTCTACCGAGCTTATCTTTGCTGAGGCGAGTATCCTGTCCAGCTCGGAGCGGACGAGTACCATTAGGGCATCCCCGGTGATTTCAGGATCCCTCTTGCCCTTTGTAGGCCTGATAAAAACCTCTTCCTCCGGCAGATTTTCCCGGGAAAAAGCAGCCATTTGGTGCAGCCCCCCTGGAAAGAAATCCATAACGAACAGTTATTTTTACAATAAAATCAGAGTTGGGCAAAGACAATAATGATTACGGGGTAGCACATCCCAAAAATTTTTCAGTGTGTTGAAGGGGAACTGGGGCTTCCTGTGCAGAAATAATTTTACAAAATTCTATAAAAATGCGATAAAATTTAATATTTGTGCATGTCCACTCGCCCATCAAGGGTCCTTGGAAGTTCTTCAAAACTCTCTGGTTGCTAGGTGGCCTGACGGGCAGGAGCCCAAGGGAGCGGGGCGAGATGGCAGAGGGGGTGTAATGGAGTGTGTTGTGGCAAGTATTTCCTTGACAGGAAGAAAAAGAAATAATTAAATAAAAGATTTACAGTTGTTGAAGGGTGCAGAGCGGGATGTTCGACTCCCTTGCAGAAAAACTGAACAGCACATTCAAGAGGCTAAAGGGCCACGGGGTACTCAACGAAAAAAATATCAATGAGGCCCTGAAAGAGGTCCGTCTCGCCCTGCTTGAAGCGGACGTAAACTACAAGGTAGTAAAGAGCTTCGTTCAAGAGATCAGAAACCGTGCCTTGGGCAAGGAGGTCTTGCAGAGTCTGACCCCGGGGCAGCAGGTGGTGAAAATAGTCAATGAGGAGTTGGCCCGCCTCATGGGTGGTGAAAGGGAGGACCTCCAGCTGAGTGGAAGGCCTCCTTTCAAGATAATGCTTGTCGGGCTCCAGGGCAGCGGCAAGACTACTACAGCGGGAAAACTCGCATTGTACCTCAAGAAGACGGGCAGAAAACCGTTTCTTGTGCCTGCGGACGTATACAGGCCTGCAGCTATGGAGCAGCTCAACAAGTTGGGCTCCCAGTTGAACGTGCCCGTATATCAGCCTGGTGAAGGCCTCGGTCCTGTGGAAATATGCACTGATGCCCTGTTAAGGGCAGGCGGCGTCGGGGCGGAGGTATTGCTGTTTGATACAGCGGGGCGTCTTCATATCGACGAAGAACTGATGGGGGAATTGGTCAGGATCAAGGAGAAGATCCATCCTACGGAGATACTCCTGGTGGCAGACGCCATGACAGGGCAGGATGCTGTTAATGTGGCACAGAAATTCAATCAGCTCCTTGACCTAACCGGGGTAATTCTCACCAAAATGGAGGGAGATGCAAGGGGGGGCGCTGCCCTTTCCCTGAAGGCCGTAACCGGCAAACCCATCAAGTTTATCGGCGTCGGAGAAAAGCTGGACGCCTTAGAGCCTTTTTTCCCGGACAGGATGGCCTCGAGAATCCTGGGCATGGGAGATGTGCTGACGCTTATTGAAAAGGCCCAGGCAGAGTTTGATCAAGAACAGGCCATTAAGCTCGAGAAGAAGCTGAAAAAACGCGAGTTTGATCTCGAGGACTTCCAGACCCAATTGAGACAGATGAAAAAACTGGGCTCCCTCGAACAAATCCTGAGTATGCTGCCTGGTATGGGCCAGCTCAAACAACTGAAGAAATTCAAGCCCGATGAAAGGGAATTGGTAAAGATTGAAGCAATAATAAATTCAATGACAAAAAAGGAGAGACGCAACTACAGGATCATTAATGGCAGCAGGAGGAAGCGAATCGCGAAGGGGAGCGGGACGACGGTACAGGAAGTCAATAGGCTCCTGAAGAATTTCGCACAGACGAAAAAGATAATGGAAAAGTTGAGTAAGCAGGGAATGCAGGGCATGCCATCGGTGTTTCGGTAATCATTAAGCCCGAATTTCGCAAGGGTTGGGGCAAAACTCAGAATTGCAAACCCTTTTTGATCTTTTCTATTCACCTTTTTAGTGAATTGATTTTCAAGGGTAGGGGAGCCTTTAGGCCTACAATTTAGGATCGTAAACGATCCCCTACCCAAGGGCCTTGCGAAATTCGGGTTAAGAGCAGCACCGATGCAGAGCCCCGGTGGCTTGTCTCCTTAGAGGGTAGCGGTAGATTTGCAGGTAAATTATCATAGACAAGGGGGTGATAGTTCTAAATGGCAGTGCGAATAAGACTAACCAGGATGGGAACAAAGAAGAAGCCGTTCTATCGGATGGTGGCAGCCGATTCAGAAGCTCCACGCGATGGAAAATTTTTAGAAATCTTGGGGACATATGACCCAACCAAGGATCCGGCTCAGGTAACTATCCACAAAGAAAAGGTTGAAGCCTGGTTGAAGAAGGGTGCCACGGTTTCGGAACCAGCCAGGGCCATACTAAAGAAAGAAGGGTTAATCTAGGGGTTATTCAAGAACAATTTCATCGGGTGCACCGGGGGTGATCTCATGAATGGAGGAGCAATGGAGATGAAGGACTTGATCGCATACATAGCAAAGGCGTTGGTGGACAAACCGGAAGAGGTCGTAGTAACTGAGATCGAAGGCGAGCAGACATCCGTTATAGAGTTGAAGGTTGCCAAGGAAGACCTGGGGAAGGTCATTGGTAAACAGGGAAGAACCGCAAGGGCAATGAGGACTATCCTCAGTGCTGCTTCAACAAAGATCAACAAGAGGTCAGTACTGGAGATTATTGAGTAACCTTGAATAAGGTTTCTCCCGAAGAATTGCTACTTGTGGGAAAGGTCTTGCGGCCCCACGGGCTGGAAGGGAAGCTTCGAATCTTATCCTATGCGGAATCTCCAAAGTCTTTCTCGAGACCCGGCACGCTCATCCTGACGACGGAAAAGGGGGTCTCCCGCGAATTCAGGGTATCCTCTGTAAAGCCACACAAGAACGTGCTTCTGCTGAAGCTAAAGGATCTTAACTCCCCGGAAGAGGCCGAAAAGTACAGGGGGGCAGGTATTCACATCAGGAAGTCCGTCCTTGTCCGTGGCGGAGAGGACGAGTTTTTTTGGCATGAGATCATCGGTCTTCAAGTTTATCTGAATTCAGGTGAGTACGTAGGTGAAATCAGGGAAATTTTCCGTACCGGGAGCAACGACATTTATGTTGCGAGAAAAGGGGGAAAAGAGACCTTGATTCCTGCCATTCATGACGTTGTTCAAGAGATTGACCTTGCGGCAAGGAAAATGATCATCAACCCGATGGAGGGGTTACTGGACATAAATGAGGTTTGATATCCTTACTCTTTTTCCAGAACTTTTCACCTCTTTTCTTAAGACAGGTATACTGGGTAAGGCCATCAACAAAGGGCTGGTGGAAGTGAGGCTCACGGATATCAGAGATTTTGCCAGGGGACCACACCGAGTTACCGATGACCGCCCTTACGGAGGAGGGGACGGCATGGTCATGAAGCCGGGTCCCATTTACCGGGCCTTGGAGTCCATAGATAGGGTCGAAGAAGGATCGACAGTGATCCTGTTGACCCCGCAAGGGAGATTGTACGATCAGCCCTTGGCATGGGATCTCTCAAGGCTGAGACAGTTGGTCCTCATTTGTGGTCGATATGAGGGGGTTGACGAGAGGATAAGGGAAAGTTGTGTGGACCTGGAGATCTCCATTGGGGACTACGTGTTGAGCGGCGGAGAATTGGCCGCCATGGTCATCATAGACACGGTGAGTCGGCTTGTACCCGACGTCCTGGGCGGAGAAATGTCCAACCGCAATGAATCTTTTGAAGACGGGTTGCTGGAGCACCCTCACTATACCAGGCCAAGAGTCTTTCGTGGCAGAGAGGTGCCGGATGTGCTCCTGTCCGGGAATCACGAGAAGATTCGTGCTTGGCGGAGGGCACAATCCCTTAAGAGGACCCTTGAGAGGCGACCGGATCTCCTGGAGAAGGCAAACTTGACGGAGGAGGACAAGGTAATCCTGGCCAGGCTGAAGGAGGAAATCCGAGGCGAGGTAGGTTAGTAGCTTCAAAAAGGAGAGATCACCAGGAGTTGGGGCCGGATGAAGTGTCCGTCTCGGCAGGTAGTTCCTGTTCTCAAGAAGCCGGCGAGGGTTTGAAAATGTGAACAGTGATATGCTCGCAATAGGCTTGTAAATGCGGCTTTATGTAGGGTTGGTTCATTACCCGGTTTGCGATAAGAACAATCAGACAATAGCCTCTGCCATCACAACCACGGATATCCACGATATCTCAAGGTTGGCCCGGACCTATGGTCTGAAGAGGTTTTACGTGGTAACGCCCTTGGAAGATCAACAGGAGTTGGCAGAGCGCATATTGAGGCACTGGAGGGAAGGTTTCGGCGCTTCCTATAATCCCCACAGGAAGCAGGCCTTGGAGTTGGTCTCAATAGTCGCTTCCCTTGATGAAGCCGTCAAGGACATCGAGAGGGTGGAAGGGGAACCTCCCATATTGGTCGCCACCGACGCCTCAAGGCAGGAGGGAAACCGGCTTGACTACGAGAAGGCAAGAGATATCGTCTGCTCGGAGAAGGCGACCTTGCTCATGCTTGGAACGGCATGGGGTTTGGACAGGGCGATAATCATGGAGTCAGACTACATTCTTGACCCCATTGAAGGAGGCACGGATTACAACCACCTGTCCGTGCGAACTGCGGCGGCCATTATTTTGGACAGGCTTGCAGGAAGAAACCGGAAGATGTGAGACAGAGGAGGGATGAAGTATGGATGTCATAGAAAACCTCGAAAAAGAGCATATGCGACTTGATATTCCCGAATTCCGGCCTGGTGATACGATCAAGGTCCATGCCAAGATAAGGGAAGGGGATAAGGAGCGGATCCAGATATTTCAAGGAGTGGTGATTCGCAAGAGGAAGGGGAACACAGGGGCCACCTTTACGGTCAGGAAGGTGTCCTACGGTATTGGTGTCGAAAGGATTTTCCCTCTCCATTCTCCATTCATCGAAAAGGTTGAGGTCGTAACACGAGGAAAGGTTAGAAGGGCGAGGTTGTATTATCTGAGGAAATTGAGGGGAAAGGCATCTCGTATCAAGGAGAGAAGGGACTAGAATCTATTTGGGTCAGCGGGCCTTGAAGAGGTGGAGACATAACTTCCCCTTATTTAGAGAATGGGATCCCTCGGAATTCTCCGACCCCCTCTATTATGAAAATATGGCCAGGAAGGCCGGCTTTGGCCTGGTAGCAGGTGTGGATGAAGCCGGGAGGGGTCCCCTTGCGGGGCCTGTAGTGGCTGCAGCGGTTATTATCCCTGAGGGGGTTGCTCTCACGGGCGTACGGGACTCAAAGCAGATGCACCCAAGGGCAAGAGAGGATGCCTTTTCCCTGATATCAGGGGCAGCCGTTTCCATAGGCATAGGGGTTGTATCCAATCGTTTTATCGATGAGTTTGATATCCTCAGGGCATCCCTGGAGGCCATGAGGCAGGCCGTATCTTTCTTGGATCCGAGGCCGGATTTTGTCCTTGTTGACGGTATCCAGGCCATTCCCATCTCGTTGCCACAGAAATGCCTGAAGAAGGGAGATCAGCTCAGTCTGAGCATATCCGCTGCCTCAATTATTGCCAAAGTATACAGGGATAGGATCATGAATGCTTTCCACGACCGGTTTCCCGCGTACGGCTTTCGTACCAACAAGGGGTACGGCACTCCAGGGCACCTGGATGCCATCAGGAGGTATGGGCCTGCTCCCATTCACAGGAAGACTTTCAAGGGAGTCTGCTAGAGATCCTCTGGTCTGTAGTTTTCATGAGGTTGGGAATAGCCGGATATTGTAAGCATGTAGGACGAGGACATGACAAAGGAGAGACAGGCCCTTGGAAGACTGGGCGAAGAGCTGGCCTACAGGAGAGTAAAGAGTCTTGGCTACAAGTGTATCGAGCGGAATTACCGTTGTCCCATGGGCGAGGTGGATCTTATAGCCAAAGACAAAGACACACTGGTCTTTATAGAGATAAGGACAAGAAAGGGCAGGTCAATTCCCCTTGCAAAAGAGTCAGTCGACCGGAAAAAGAGGAGGAAATTGTCAAAGGTCGCCCTTCAATACATGAAAGAGAAGAACTGTTTCAATATCCAATCCCGGTTTGACGTGGTAGTAGTAGGCATAGAAGGGAGGGAAAGGCAGATAGAGGTTATACAGAACGCTTTTGACCTGGAGTATTGATGGCTTCGTAAAAAGTCCAATTTCTGCGTTGCGCTTCATCCCTGCCCCGTTAAATAGGTACTGGTCGCGCTGAATCAAAGGTCTAGGGGGACCTAAGAACATCGTTGGGGCAACAGCCTCTGACGCCTCATCACACGAGATTCGCGCGCCTTGAACTTGAAGCTTTTTACTTTGCCATCCCAATTTTGACTTTTTGCGAACTCGCCAGTATTAGTGTGCATCATCGTGTGAAGAGGGCATGAAAAAGAGAAATGGGGAGAACAAGGAAGCCAAGAGACCTGATACGTCGGAATACCACGCTGGGACACTTTATGTTGTCTCTACGCCCATAGGAAATCTCCAGGACATTACCTTGAGGGCGATAGAGGTCTTAAAGGGCGTTGCTTTGATAGCTGCGGAAAGCGCAATGCACACTAAGAGACTTTGTCAGCACTACGGCGTAAGGACCAGATTGACCAGCTACAATCAGCACAACAGGAAGGTCAGGGGACCGGAACTGATAAGGAAGCTGAAATCCGGCCTTGATATTGCTTTGGTAACCAACGCGGGAACACCCTGCGTTTCCGATCCTGGGACACCGTTGATTCAGGATGCGCACCAGGAGGGCATAAGGGTTACTGCGGTTCCTGGGCCTTCCGCTGTTACGGCGGGGCTTTCCGTTTCAGGCCTCCCGGGGGAGAGATTCCTGTTTGCGGGATTTCTTTCCAATCGGCCGACCAAAAGGAAGAAGGAACTCGAAGCACTGCGCCAAGTACCGTGGACGATGATTTTCTTTGAGGCCCCTCATCGCATCGAGGCCACGCTCCAGGACCTGAGGGAGGTCCTTGGTGATCGCAGGATGGTGATGGTAAGGGAGCAGACGAAATTGCATGAAGAAGTATTTGTCGGCCCTGTTTCCTCCATTATTGACAGCCTGGATCAAGGCGAGCTGAGGGGCGAGTTCACGCTGGTGGTAGAGGGAATGGGCAGGGCCTCGGCCTCGGTTTCCATTGATGTCGACACCAGGGGAACCATCAAGAGACTCCTGAGGGAAGGAAGCAGTGTAAGGGATATAGCCAGGAGGATTGCCCTGGAAAGGAGATTGCCTTACAGATTGCTTTACAGGGAGTGCCTGGCCGTCAAGAAGGAGACCATGCACCGACAGGGACAGATAGGCGGATGAACACCAGCAGAAATGGAACTCATCAAGACCCTAAAGATCGACAATGATCTGGGACTCCACGCCCGTGCTGCGGCCAAGATAGTGGCCTTGACAGAGCAGTATCAATCGACGCTTTTCTTCAGCAAGGATGACAGGGAAGTGGATGGCTCCAGTATCCTGGCCATTTTGACTTTGGCCTGCCCAAAGGGATCGGAAATCCAGGCCAGGGCAGTGGGTGAGGACTCGGAAGATCTCATGAAGGCCCTAAGCGATCTTTTTGAAAACAATTTCGGTGAGGAGCAATGACCACAACGT
>JAFDHB010000112.1 GCA_019308985.1 Deltaproteobacteria bacterium
GCCTTGGAGCCGCCGCCGGGATTGCCCGAGACAGGCTGAGGGATGATATGCAGAACATGAAATTCCTGCGGGATCACCTTCAGAGACTGCTTTTTGATGCCCTGGAAGGGATCGTTCTCAATGGCCATCCCCTTGAAAGGCTACCCAATACCCTCAACATATCCATACCAGGCATCGAAGGGGCTGCTGTCCTGGAAGGCATTCCAAGGATCTATGCTTCGACCGGGGCGGCATGCCATGACAGGGAAGTCCGGCTCTCCCACGTCCTCTCTGCTATGGGCGTCCGCCCCGAGGTCGGCATGGGGACATTGAGATTGAGCCTGGGGAGGAGCAACACGCTCGAACAGATAGAGGAAGCGGCAAACATGATTATAGATAGGGTAAAAGAGATCCGAGGATCAGGACATAGTCGTCCCTAGGCGGAATCCTTATTATCTTGGCCGATTCTTCCTGTCGACCTGCCCCTTTTCTCCAGCTCCAGGATCCTCCTCCTGATCTCTCTTTCAAATCCCCTCCCGGTAGGCCGGTAATAGACCCTTGTCTTTACTCCTCCTGGGAGATAGTCCTGCTTCACCCATCCCCCGGGATAATTGTGTGGGTATAGATAACCCCTGGCATATCCCAGCCTTCTCATGAGCCTCGTGGGGGCGTTTCTTATGTGAAGGGGTACCGGTTCAGCCCCCGATCTTTTTATCTCCTCCTTGACCGCCCTTTCAGCCAGATACAGGGCATTGCTCTTCGGCGCTGCCGCCAGGTAAGCTGCCGCCTCTGCCAGGGCCAGCTCCGCTTCCGGTGGTCCGACCTTTTGCCAGGCCTCAAAGGCGTTGAGCGCTATCTGCAAGGCCTGGGGATCCGCCAATCCTACGTCTTCAGAGGCGAAGCGAATCATTCTCCTCCCAATGAACAAGGGGTCTTCACCGGCCATGAGCATGCGATACAGCCAGTATATTGACGCCTGTACATCACTGCCTCTCAAACTCTTATGGAAGGCCGAGATGAGATTGTAGTGCTCTTCTCCATCCTTGTCATAGGTCAGGATTTTCTTATCAATTGCCTCTGCCGCCTTCTTGAGGTCAAGGACCTTCTCACCCTCCCCTTCGCTTTCGAGATAATTGATTGCCGTCTCAAGATTATTGAGGGCTACCCGTGCATCCCCGAAGGAATCCCGTACAATGTACTCAAGGGCTTCAGACGTGATCTCGATTCCCGAGTCTCCCAGGCCCTTCTCCTTGTCATCAATGGCCCGAATCAAGATTGTCTTGACATCCTCATCCTTCAAGGGATTCAAGACCATGACCCTGGACCTGGAAAGGAGCGGTGGTATGATTTCAAAAGAAGGATTCTGGGTCGTTGCTCCTACCAGTATTATCAATCCGCTCTCCACGTGAGGCAGGAAGGCATCCTGTTGTGCCTTGTTGAAGCGGTGAATTTCGTCAACAAAGAGGATTGTGGGAGATCCAGAGGTCTCCAGTTTCCCTTTCGCAAAATCAATTACCTCTCTGAGCTCTTTCACCCCCGATGTGACTGCGGAGAAGGTACGGAAGGGGTATTTCGTGTATTTGGCGATAAGCCTTGCTATGGTAGTCTTTCCACAACCCGGTGGGCCCCAAAGGATTACCGAGAAAATCCGGCCTGAGATCACGGCCCTGTGCAAGACAGAGCCCGGACCAAGGACGTGCTCTTGACCGACCACGTCCTCAATTCTCTCAGGCCTCACCCTGTCTGCCAAGGGTCTTTTGCTCTTTTCCATACCTCATACTTGAATTTCCCGGTTGATCTATCCGGGATGATGCTGCTGAATCAATATGTCAGATACCTTTCGCACCAGCCAATCCATATCTATCGGTCTCTTTATTACGAGATCTCCCAAGGGGTAATTCTCTTCACCTTGGCGCCCCTCTTCCCTGTGCCCGTTGATCAAGAGCATTGATATGTCGTTGTCTATCTCACCAATCCTCTCAGTGAAAGTCTCCATCATGTGAGCACTGTGTCCCTGAGAATCGATAATCACCATATCATATCGATTTTTTTTAACTTTGTTGAGGGTATCCCCGTAGCCATTAGCGGCGACCACACCAAATCCCTTGCTGACGAGCACTTCCAAGAGGAGCTCCCTGAGCATATCATCCTCTACCATTACCAATATTTTTGAACCCGCTATACGGGCCCGACGCTTCCTTTCCCCCCTATCTTGAACTTTGGGCGCCAGGGGAAGCTTCATGAGCACCGTAGTCCCCTGGCCCTCTTTGCTGGTAATCTCCAGGGCTCCATCGTGCTTCCTTGCCACGGCATAGGCCACGCTTAACCCCATACCTATTCGCCCCTCGGGCTTGAGGCTGAAGTATGGCTCAAAAACCATGTCCAGACATTCTCGGGGTATGCCGAGGCCGTTGTCTTGAACATATGTTATGGCAAACCCCTCATTTTCTTCTGTCGTGACAAAGATGTCACCACTCTGTGGCATGGCCTCGGCGGCATTTATTATGATGTTAGCGACGGCATCCCGGATCTGTTTCGGAGATCCCCTGACACTGGATACTGACCTGAGGTAAGTCTTGATATCGAGCTTAACCGTGCGTTCCTCTTCAATGGCCCTTACTCGGGGTTCCACCAGGCTCACGGCGTCCTTGACAAGTTCGTTCAGATCAATGAACCTCATATCATGATCCTCTATCTCGCCCTTTGCCATTGCTTGCAGGTCCTTTGCAGTCTCTTTCAACCGGCCTACTGCATCTTCCATGTCTCCTATAGGCCCTGTGAGATTTTTTTTCCCAGTGCCCAGCACGGCCTTTACATATGCCGCGCTCTCCTCTATCCCTTTCAGTCCTTGGAACAGTTGTCGGCTCAGGCCCGATGCCATCCTTGTCAGTGCCCCCATTTTCTCCGACATGATCAATTCCCTTTCCCTCTTCCTCCTTTCATCGATCCGGTCCAGTCTCTTGAGGAACGCAACCCTTCCATTAAACCTGATCCTTTTGACCTCCACTTCACACCAAAGGACCTTCCCCGTTCTTGAAAGGATCTCGGCCTGGTAAAGCTCGGGGGCCCATTTCCCGGCGATACGCCTCTTGTGATATTTTCGTATCTGATCTCTCACTCTTGGATGAAACAGTTCTAAAAAGCTTCGACCTATAATTTCATCCCTTGCATATCCCGTTTCCTGGATTACCCGCCTGTTCAGGTCGATGATCCTTTCACCCTGAACCAGCAACATGCCGGCCGGAAATTCCTCAAGTAAGGCCTTCCTGTTTTTCAGTTCCTTCTCAAGCCCCTGATTGTACCGCCTCAGAGAGCCCAGGTCCTTTTTCAAGGCCTTCTGTTCGTTCCTTAGTTTCTCCAGTCTATCCAGTAAACTCCTTTGATCCTTAGGAATCATCTTGCCCAAAAATCCCTTCCTAGCCTGAGACAACTGATGAAAACCCTATTCCATCCTGAAAAATCTATTCCTCCCCCCATAGCGGGATCTGCGATGGAGCAGGATACTTATTCTGACTCCTGGATTTTTCGCCGGGATATCTCGGCATAGCCTTAGGCCTGTGACACGGCCCTCAAGATCAGGTTTGCAAATGAGCAACAAAACAGGCTTGATGAAGTTTATGTTTTACCCTATCATACTCTTCACAGATTCTACAACATGGAAATTTTTTCTCAAGAGGAAGAGGACTTGGCCACTGATTCTCCTTTTGTACATTTGCATGTCCATACCGAGTTCAGTCTACTGGACGGTGCAATAAAGATACCTCAGTTACTGGGCAAGGCAAGACAACTGGGCATGGACACCGTCGCAATCACCGACCACGGGAATATTTTTGGTGCGGTTCAGTTCTTTCACCGGGCCCGCGCTGCAGACATACACCCGGTGATCGGCTGCGAAGTCTATGTCGCCCCTGGCAATCGTAAGGATCGTTCTTCCGCCCCTGACGGGACTCCCAACGCCTATCACCTGATCCTGCTCGTTATGGATCACGAGGGATACAGGAACCTCAGCCGTCTAGTGACCCTTGGACATCTAGAGGGTTTCTATTACCACCCCCGCATTGACATGGAATTGCTCAGGGAACTCAATAGGGGTCTCATCGCCCTTTCCGCGTGCCTGAAGGGAGAGATACCCTATCTGATCAACAGGGGAAGACTGGACGAGGCAAGGGAAGTTGTCAGGCAGATGGCCTCCATCTTTGACGGAGAGAGATTTTACCTCGAGGTGCAGGCCAACAACCTACCGGAACAGATCCAAGTCAACAGAGCGCTGAAGGAAATAGCTTCAGAACTGTCCATTCCCCTTGTTGCCACAAATGATTGCCACTACCTGGAAAAGGGTGATTCAGAGGCCCACGATGCCCTTCTTTGCATACAAACCGGTAAGACCATTGACGATCCCAAGCGCATGAGATTTTCCACCGACGAATTCTATTTCAAGTCCCGCCATGAAATGGGGAAGGCCCTCCCAGACTACCTAGAAGCCCTCGATAATACGGTAGATATTGCTCGACGCTGCCAATATGACATGGAGTTTGGAAACTATAAGTACCCCGTCTTTCACGTGCCTGAAGGTGCCAGCCTGGAAGAGATGCTGGATGAGGCGGCCCACAGAGGGCTGCAAAAAAGACTGGACCAAAAAAAGTTGAAAGAGGGTGACCTTTCCGAGGAGCTTGAGAATGAGTACCGGGAAAGGCTACGATTTGAGTTGGATACGATAAAGAAAATGGGTTTTTCCGGTTATTTTTTGATCGTTGCGGACTTCATCGAGTATGCGCGGCGCTCTAATATTCCTGTGGGTCCCGGCCGGGGTTCGGCAGCCGGTTCCCTTGTCGCCTATTCCCTGAACATCACCAATATCGACCCCATAAGGTACGGCCTTCTGTTCGAACGGTTCTTGAACCCCCAGAGAATAAGCATGCCTGATATAGATATAGATTTCTGCATGAACGGCAGGGACGAGGTGATCCGTTACGTGGCGGAAAAATACGGCAGAGAAAATGTGGGGCAGATCATCACCTTCGGGACCATGAAGGCAAGGGGGGTAATCAGGGATGTGGGCCGCGTGCTGAACATCCCTTACGCAGAAGTGGATAGGATAGCCAAGTTGGTGCCTGAGGGTCCTAATGTAAGTCTTGACAGGGCAATTGAGGACGAACCAGAGCTGAGGAGAATGGAACAGGGTGACCCCCATGTCAGGAAACTCTTAAGCATTGCCAGGGCACTGGAAGGTCTCGCAAGACACGCCTCCATCCATGCCTCGGGGGTAGTTATCTCTGATAAACCCCTCGTGGAGTATCTGCCCCTCTTCAAGGGGGCCAACGAAGAGGTTATGACCCAGTTCACTATGGACCAGATCGAAAGACTGGGTTTGATCAAATTCGATTTCCTTGGCCTGAAGACCTTGACCGTTATTAAGCACGCCTTGACCCTTATTCAAAAAACCACGGGAAAGAAGATCGACATTGATAATATTCCCTTGGATGATGAGGACACCTTTCGACTATGTGCCGAGGGAAGGACCACAGGAGTATTCCAACTGGAAAGCTCTGGGATGAAGGACCTGCTGAGAAGGCTCAAGCCCGAGGTCTTTGAAGACCTGATTGCCTTGGTTGCCCTTTACAGGCCGGGGCCCCTTGGCAGCAACATGGTAGATGAGTTTATCGCGGGCAAGCACGGAAAGGCAAAAATCAAATACATGCTCCCTCAGCTGGAGCCCATACTGAAGGAGACCTATGGAGTAATTCTATACCAAGAACAGGTCATGAAGATAGCCCAACTCCTTGCAAACTATTCCCTGGCCGAAGCTGACGAGCTCAGAAAGGCCATCGGAAAAAAGAAACCCGAAGTAATGGAGAACCACAGGGAGCGTTTTTGCAAGGGGGCCGCGGACAACGGCATCGATAGAAACAAGGCCGAGCAACTTTTCACGCTCATGGAGAAATTTGGGGGATATGGCTTCAATAAATCCCACTCCGCCGCCTACGCATTGATCGCTTATCAAACCGCCTATTTAAAGGCTCACTTCCCTGTCCAATTCATGGCAGCCCTTCTCACCCAGGACATGGGCAACCAGGACAAGACTATCAAGAACATCGCCGAGTGCAGGGAAATGGGGATCAAGATACTGCCCCCGGACATCAATGAAAGCCAGCCTGATTTTGCCGTAGTAAAGGATGGGATTCGATTCGGTCTTGCAGCAGTCAAGAATGTGGGCGTAAAAGCGGTTGAAGCCATGATCGAGGAGAGAAACAGGGGCGGCCCCTTCAAAGATCTCATGGACTTTTGCCGGAGAGTGGACAGCTCTAAGGTAAATCGGAGGGCATTGGAGGGCTTTATCCAATGCGGCGCATTTGACTTTACCGGCATACAGAGGTCCAGGCTCTTCGCATCCCTCGACGAGGTAATTAAGATCTGCGGCGGGAACCGGGATCCAAACCAGTTGAACATGTTTGCAGGCCTTCAAGTCAATGACTCCAGGGCCTATGGTCTTGTGGAGACGACTGAGTTGGAGGAATGGGATGAAAGGGAGAAACTCAGGAGGGAAAAGGAGGCCCTGGGATTCTATATCACCGGCCACCCTTTGGACAGATACAGGGATGATCTGAGACGTTTTACCACTTGCAGCATAATAGATTTGCCGAATCTTAAGGACAAGTCCACCGTCACCTTGACCGGGATTGTGGAAAATGTCAAGGTGAAGAGGACAAAGAGGGGAGACAAGATGGCGACCCTCACGCTCGAGGATCCCACAGGTTCAACAGAAGCAATCCTATTCCCGGATCTTTTCAGTAGGTATTCCTTTCTCTTGAAATCCGATGACCCACTCTTGATAAGGGGGACCGTCGAGATTGACGACAACCGGGCAAAAGTCTTAGCCCAGGATGTTTCAAGGCTGGAAGACGAGAGACAGAATTCCATATGGGCGATTGAGCTTGCCCTCCCAAGGGAGGCTGCCACCAGGAGAAACCTTGAACAACTACGGGACACCCTCATGAGGTTTCCGGGTGATTGCTTCGTAAAACTCAGGGTAGAGGCAGATGATGGCAAATGTTACATTATCGCCGCGCACAACAACCTCAGGGTCTTTCCTTGCAACGAATTGCTGGATGAGCTGGAAACAATCAGTGGAAATAAGGTGATTTGCAGATATGGAGAAAAAACTAGGCACAATCGCGAGCATAAGAACCACCAGTTTTTCGGCCGATCTCGATGAAGTCATACTCAAAAACGGAAACATAGGGAAAAGAATCCGCATAAACCATCCTGAGGCGTCGGCCATAATCCCCTTTGTAACCGAAACTGATATTCTGTTGGTCAGGCAATTCAGGTACGCGCTCGGCAGAGAGACCCTGGAAATACCAGCCGGTAAAGTGAACCATGGCGAGCGACCAGATGAATGCGCGCGAAGGGAACTCTTGGAGGAAACAGGCCACAGGGCAGGCCGCTTGGACTTTGTCTACACCTATGCCCCTGCTCTGGCCTATTCAGACGAATTGATTCACATCTATACAGCGAGGGATCTAGTCAAGGAAAGGGACGGGATAGACGAAAGGGAGATCATCGCCCTGGAGAGGATTTCCCTCTACAATCTGGAAAGCTTGATCAGAAAAGGGCTTGTTCAGGATAGTAAAACGCTCCTTGCCTTGCTCATGATGAATTTTTTTGGCAAAGGCTCTCCATAGGCGGCTCCTAACATGCCCTATTCCCCGTCTTCACCCAGCACTTTCTTGAGGTTCTTGATAATGGTCACGGACACGGGTCCCGAGCGTGCGTAAAGCTTCAAAAGATCATGAGAGACCTTGATCTCTTCTTCCACCTTGTCCCAACCGATTCCCTTTTCCTCTACCTTTTTCATGAGTTCTATGAGCTCTTCTGATTCCATGCTTCATCCCCTTGTGAACCAAGCCTGGTGGCGAGAAGGCAACTGCCCTATTTCTTTTTTTCTGGACGCAAGTCAGGGGGGTAAATGAACTTGGGGTCTATCTCGTAGGTCCATGGAAGCCCCCACCACTGCCATCCATAATGGCGTCTATGTTCAAAGCCGTAAATCTTGTACCTCTTCGCCAGCTGTCTATAAAACTTGTGTAAATTTTGGTCCTTGAAAGTGGGAAAAGGCGGACCTTCAAACCCATCTACCACGTCAAAGACCTTCTTGAAGCCCCCCTTGACAAGCTCCTTGGCAGCCATTGCGCTTCTTGTCCCGTCACGGCCGATGATAAGGAGGTTGTCAGTCTTCTTAAAGGCCTTGCTTACCTCCGCTACAAACTTTTTGTTTTTCTCCCTATAGTCATAGCTATATGTGTCATCCTTCTTGGTTAATTTCGTGGAGAAAAACATGTACGGAAAGAGATATGCCATGTCCGGGTGGCCTACGAATTGGTATTCCGCCCTGGTCCTCACGTCTATCAAATAGGTATCGGGAACCGTGTTCAGCATGTCATAGGCCTCGATACTCAGAATTTTCTTGACTTCTTGGGCTTGGACATCGCCGACTTGCTGGTAAAGGCCTGTAAGGATGGTTGACATAAGAAAAAACACAGCAAGAACACTTTTTCTCGTCATAGCCATATCCTCTATTCTTGTGAGCGTGGGGGATCTTACACCACTTCTTCTCGTCTCAGAAGCTTTAACATATTTCCCTTTCCGCCTTGAATCCGGAGGAGCAAGAAAGGGATCAAGTGGGACAATCGGTCTCTCGCAAAGATGCCACCTTGGGATCCTCTTTGCAACCGGTCATGGATGTTATTTTGCCGTCCCGATTTTCTCTTTCTATGACTTTATCAATAATCTAAGATACTTTTATTTGTCAATGGAAAAAATTCCAGACTCGTTCTCTCCTTACCCCGCTCAAGGGGAAAAATCCTGAAAGGATGGTCACACCTATTGACCCCTCATCTTTGAAAAATCTTCCTAGGATGCAGGTTGACAGCTATTCTCTCCTAGTCTAGTATGATTAATCTTTCGGGATATGTCTTATCAAACTGGAACGGGGTGGAGGCCGAAAGGCAGCATCCTCTTTCATACACCAGGACAAGGATATGGATCAGCAGACTGAAAAGAAGAGCTTCGGACTGTCCAGGATCAGGGTCCTCCTGAAGGGCGGAGGAGAAATGGCCACGGGCGTGGCATGGAGACTGAAACAATGTGGATTTAGAGTTTTGATCACGGAGATTGAACGACCGATGGCAGTTAGGAGAAAGGTCTCCTTTTGTGAGGCAGTCTACGAAGGTCATGTATTGGTTGAGGGAGTCGAAGCGGTACTTGCGCGGGATGCGCAGGAGGCCCATGCCGTGATGGAGGCCGGGAAAATTCCTCTGCTCGTGGACCCCCGCTGCCAGGTCCTCAAGGACATGAGCCCTGATGTCCTGGTGGACGCCATCATTGCCAAGAGAAACACAGGCACCTCCATTTTGGACGCACCCTTGGTTATCGCCCTTGGTCCGGGCTTTGAGGCCGGGAAAGACGCCCATTATGTGGTGGAGACCAACCGTGGACACAACCTCGGCAGACTCCTTACCTCAGGCTGCGCAGAACCAAATACCGGCATTCCAGGGGCGATACAGGGGATTACGACGGACAGGGTGCTCCGTTCACCGGCGGGCGGACCCTTTGCCAACAACTTTGAGATCGGAGACGTAGTAAAGGCGGGTGACGTTATTGGAACGGTCGCAGGTGTCGCGGTCATAGGAAAGATCGACGGTGTCCTCAGGGGATTGATACGTCCCGGTATCCAAGTAACCAAGGGATTAAAGATAGGGGATATTGATCCGAGGGGAGTCAAGGATTACTGTTTTACCATTTCCGAAAAGGCCCGGGCTATAGGAGGCGCCGTACTGGAAGGGATTCTTAGAAAATACGGGAATTGACTTTGATGGCTTCGTAAAAAGTCGAAATTGAGATGGCAAAGTAAAAAGCTTCAAGTTCAAGGCGCGCGAATCTCATGTGATGAGGCGTACTTAGCGTACGCCGCAGTCCTTTACCCCGTTAAATAGCTCAATTCAAAGATCGTAACATGCTATGTCTCTTAAGCGCGGCTTGACCCGCTCTTCCCGTCTCAGAGCATCCATTTAACGGGGCAGGGATGAAGCGCAACGCAGAAATTGGACTTTTTACGAAGCCATCAAGATTTGGGAGGCGAAACATGACACACCAAGACGAAGGGCACTACGCAAAGAAACACCCGGCAGACAGGCAGGTCGACTCCAAGATCGCAGATGCGGTCAAGGAAAAGGCGGTCGAAGGCACCATGCCCTGTGCAACCGCCTTTACCATCGTAGAAGAACTGGCGGCTGCGCCGGAAGAGGTGGGGTTTACCCTGGATTTCCTGGAAATCAAGATCGTAAAATGTCAGCTGGGTCTTTACGGTTATCAACCAAGTAGAAAGATTGTACAACCGGCTGACAAGGTAGACCCTGATCTGGAGAAGGCCATAAGGGAATCACTCGAAAATGACAGGCTCTCCTGCGCCAAGGCATGGCAGATAGCGGAAAGTTTCAATATCTCCAAAATGGAGATCTCTGCGGCATGTGAGGCGTTAGAGATCAAGATATCTCCGTGCCAATTGGGGGCCTTTTGACGGGATAATACTCATTCTGCTGTGCATGCGACATGGGTCGGTGGTAAGGGCGTGCGCTGTGCCCTAAAGTGAAACGAGGCTTACCCTGTATGCCCACTGACAGGCAAAGACTATCTGCCCTTCTGTTGAAAGGCCCATTCACCCTGCAAGAGATATCCCAGGAAATGGGCCTCTCGACAAAAGACGTATTGCTGCACATGGGCCACGTGCGGAAAAGCGTTCGTCCGCCAAGGCAATTTGTGCTCGAGCCTGCCAAGTGCCTCAGATGCGGCTATGTTTTTAGGGACAGGAGCAGGCTGAATCCCCCGGGCAGGTGCCCAAAGTGTAAGAGTACTCACATAAGGGATCCAAGATACGGGATCCGATAGAATCGGCTGTTCAAGCAGAAGGATCGTGTCACAATGAATGTCCTCTTCGAGCCGGCCTCCATCGGAAACATGGAGATCAAAAATCGTGCACAAGGAAGGGGACGTCCATAAGTAAATAACTAACCTACCCTGGAAATTGAAAGCTTCTTTCTTTTGCCATCTTCTCCCCCCTTCTGACCGCATACCCCACCCCAGGTTGTGTCATCCCAAGGCGTCTCGCCAAATCCGTCAATCTATATCCAAGCTCTTTTACTGCCCAGTAACAATATAGAGCTCGCGCATCCGCCCTCACCTTCTCACGGCTCTTGGAGTAAATATCCTCTGGCTCTAATTGAAATGTCTCACACACCCTTTGTTCAACCCATTGAAGATCATAGCCCTGTCTTTTCAGCTCATAATATCTCTCCAATCGCTCCTCAGCCTCCTCAAGCACCCGGAGCACAAAATCACTCTCCCCCAGTATCCTCTCATCACTCTTAACACGGCCTAGAGTCTTGAGGTTAGACTTTTTGATTTCCTTCCATCCACCAAGACTCCGAATAAAACCTCCACCTACCAGCTCAGGCCGCCTCCCTTGATCCACTCCAGCCAGCACATAAGAAACATAATTCTCCCTGGCTTCGCTCACGTTCCTGCCAAAATAACCAAGTACATA
>JAFDHB010000307.1 GCA_019308985.1 Deltaproteobacteria bacterium
CGTTGTGATTGCGGCGTACGCTAAGTACGCCTCATCACACGAGATTCGCGCGCCTTGAACTTGAAGCTTTTTACTTTGCCATCTCAATTTCGACTTTTTACGAGTTCGTCAACACATAAATGCCTAGTAATCACTACCAAGAGAAAGGATGATACCATGGAATTCAAGGATCTGGTCAAGGAGAGGCGGAGTTGTCGCTCCTTTGAAGGCGAAGGCGTGAGTGAGGAGAATCTGAATGCCATCCTGGATGCGGGCCGATGGGCGCCGAATCCCCTAAACCTCCAGCCGTGGGAATTCATTGTCATTACCGATGGGAAGACAAAGAGGGGCATAAAAGGTGTTGCTGAGGAGGCGAGGAAAAAGGTGCTTGACAATGGCGGGCCTGGATGGGTCGACAAATATGATATGGGGTTTCTGGAACAGGCCCCGGTTTTGATCGCGGTGCTATACGACCCTAAGAAGTCGGGGCTGGGCACCTTTTTCGGACAGGAGCATGGCGCGTTGCAGGCAGCCTCGGCTTGCATCCAGAACATGATGCTCTGTGCGGCGGATATGGGTTACGGATCCCTGTGGTTCACCTGGTTCGAACCACAAAGACTGAAAGAGCTCCTGAACATACCCGAAGGCAGGGAAATAGCGGGTGTCATACCCATTGGGAGACCCTCGGGTCAATCCAAGCCACCACCGAGAAAGGATCCGAGAGTCTATCAGAATAAGTATGGGGACGAAGGGGCGTAGACATCATTACCTTATTAGTCTTTTTGCTAGGTCAAATCTATATTCAACCCTTAACCCAATATCCAAGGAGGAGTGACATGAAGGCTAAAATTATTGGAGTTTTGGTTTTTTTCGTGGGAGCGGTTTTACTGTTCCAGCCTGTCGGCCTCGCCCTGGCCGAGAAGCCTATCGTTATTGGTGCTCCACTGGCCACATCGTTTCTCTACGGTTGGGATGCCCAGAGGGCCATGACCTTGGCCATTGAAGAGATAAATGCCAAGGGAGGCGTAAACGTTGGGGGGACTAAACGGCCCTTCAAGCTTGAGGTAATGGATACGAGGGATCTGGAGCCAGGTGTTCCCGTGAGCGAAGCCCTGCTGGTGGTAGAGAAGCTCATACTGGAAAAGGAGGCGGACTTCATCATGGGAGGGCCAGTCAGGTCGGAAGCCGCACTGGCGGCCATGGATATCCTCTCAAAACACAGGAAGATATCCATCCTCACCACGGGAGTCTTGACACCTGCCTACCACAAGAGGGTTGCCAAGGAATACGACAAGTTCAAATACTGCTTCAGGATAACGGGTGAAGCCGTATGGATGGTCACCGGGGAGATTATTCCCTGCCTGCTTCAAATAGGGGAGAAGTTCAATGTCAACCGGCTCTTTATCATGATACAGGATGTGGCACACGCCAGGGCCGGCGGCGGCATCATCGCCAAACTGATGGCCAAGAAGGGCTGGACGATCCTCGGGAAGCCGGAGATCTATCCCACGGGGACCACTGACTTTTCCATGGGCCTGTTAAAGGCGAGGAGACAAAAGGCCCAGGTCATCCTCATCTGGATGGACATGCCGGAGACCTCCATCCTTCTCAAGCAATGGTATGATATGAAGATCCCGGCCCTGCCCTTTGGGTCCATCATTGAACCTGCGGAGCAACCCGGGTTCTGGAAGGCCACCGAAGGCAAAGGTGAATACACCCTTGCCAATGTGGTTAATGCAGGCAATGCCCCCAGCAACGCAACGCCCTGGACCATGAAATTTGTGAAGGCCTATGAGAAAAGGTGGGGCATAGAACCTGAAGGATACGGCACATCGAGCAGCTACATGGCGCCCTACGTGCTTAAGGACGCCATTGAGAGGGCGGGGACCCTTGATCCCGATGCAGTTGTAAAGGCACTGGAGAAGACGGACATGATGGGCGTATATGGCCGCATAAGGTTTGATCCAAAGAGTCACCAGGTGATCCCAAGCCTGGATCCGCAAGAGGGTGTCGTGGGGACCGTGTTTCAATGGCAGGCCGGGAGACGCGTAGTGGTCTTTCCGCCAAAGATCGCAATGGGTGAAATTAAGCTGCCGCCCTGGATGAAATAGGAGCCCAATCGAGG
>JAFDHB010000012.1 GCA_019308985.1 Deltaproteobacteria bacterium
CTGCCAGCTTCATGCTCATAGCGGCCATGAATCCATGCCCGTGCGGGTTCCTGGGAGACATGAAGCACGATTGCAGGTGTACGCCCCTCCAGGTACGGCGATATCGGTCCAAGATCTCCGGGCCCCTCATGGACCGAATTGATATCCACATGGAGGTCCCTGCTGTTCGGTTCAGGGATCTGACTGCGAACGGAGAGGGCCGGTCATCAAAAGAAATCTACAAGAGGGTCAAGAAGGCCAGGCTCATTCAGGCGGCGCGTTTCAGCAGATCGAAGGTTCATGTCAACTCGGGGATGTCTACCAGGCAAATGAAGAAGTTTTGCCGGTTGGACGGAGATTCCAGAGATCTCCTCGAAAGGGCCATGGACAGGTTCGGTTTGAGTGCCAGAGCCCACTCCAGGATACTCAAGATAGCCAGGACCATAGCCGACCTGGAGGAGAGCCAAGAAGTCAATGCTTCCCACGTGGCAGAGGCCATCCAGTACAGGTCCCTGGACAGACGCCTGCTGTAATTTAAGGGACGTTGTTGACTACTTATACTAACTCTCTTCTTCGATCTATAATTCTTGCGACGGCTGAGGTGGTGATCCCGAGTTGCCGAGCGGCTTCCGCAAACGACAAACCGTATTCAACTGTCAATAGGATAGCCAGTTCGGCGCGGACTTGTGAGACCTCTCTCCTCCGGCTTCCATTCCTCAGCGCTTCCATGGATATGCCCGATGCGTTGCATGCCGCCTCGATCGTCGCCATCGCTTTCTCTTGCCGCTCTTTTGGCGTAAATCTGTACTTTTTTGACAAATCCACTTCCTGGGTCACCCGCTCAACGAACTCACCGGATCCTAAGATTCGATCGTCGAACAGTTCACCGTCACCAATGCGCCTCAAAGCCTTGACTTGACTCCAGCCTCCCAGGGAACGAACCAACCCTCCACCAACCAAGTGCGGCTGACTTCCAAGCTCGACTCCCTTTTGAACAAACTGTCGATACGCTCGCCTTGCCGCTTTCTTCGATGAACCGAACCAGGCAAGGACATAATCACAATCCTGCCAGGCATTCTTTCTTCTTCCCATCACGGCCGAATGCCCACACCACCGATACCAGTCTAGTGTTGCAAAGGTATCCACAAGACCTGATCGCAAAGGATTTAGGTGAATGTAGCGAACAAGCTCCATAAAGTAGGTATCCTCGTCGCATACAATCGATTTGTAGCGGTTTTCAAACAGGTGACCGTGCCGCTTATGGCGTTTGTTGAAGGAGATCGCATATCCGGTAAGCAGCTTTCTCATAAAGGCAGACAATCCTGACTGACCGCTGCGCAACAAAATATGAGCATGGTTGGTCAGGAGGGCCCAGGCATACACTGAGGTCATCAAATCGACAGACAGCCCTTCAAGCCGGTCGACAAAATTCTTTCGGTCCTTATCATCCTCTACAATCTTATTGCGCTCTATTCCCCGGATAATGACATGATGAAGGGTCCCAGGGGAATCGAGACGCGCTTGCCTTGGCATTTGGACCTCTCTGAGATTTTGAGTTCTTGGCAGCCTTTGCCATATTGGCTTTTGTGCAAAATGTCAACAACGTCCCTAAATTTTAGAGTTTTGAGGTGAACCAGCCGTACTCTATGGCCATTGCCGTCCGTCTGCTCAGATCATAAAACAGGGAAAGGTCCTCTTTTCTGAAACCATAGGGGCTACTCAAGGAGTCCACATATAGGACCCCAAGGATCTTCGAGATACCGATCAGAGGAACGCACATCACACTTTCGATCCTAAAGAGCTTGAGGGTCTCTGCGAGATCCTCCTCCGCGCCGGCATTACTGGTGTCGGAGATGACCACCGCCTTCCCTTCTTTGAATACCTTTTCAACCACCTCGCGGGAATAATTGAGGGTTGGTCCATACCCCTGTCTTCTTGACTTGGAGATAATCTTCTTGATGGTTCCAGTCTCAGGGTCGGCAATAGCGACAACGGCCCGGTCAACTCTCTTCAGGAAACTAAATATGTTATCAATGACACCTTCCAGGGCCTCGTTTATATCTTCCTTCATCAGGATCTCATAGATATTGTAGACCAGCTCTCGTCTCTTCTGGTAGGTCCTGTGACGTCTTTCTTGAAAAAGGGCGCTGTTACCCTTATGAGGCTCCTCATCTTCCGGCATATCATGAATAAGTGAATCAAGGTGGTGTCTGCACCCAATGCCGATACAAATGATGCTCATTCCAATCATGATCGGCACAGCTTCCTTGACCTCCAACTCAATTCCGGGGCTCAGGAAATTCCCGCTGAAAAATGTGCCGTTCTGGCTATTCAGATCGGTCAAGAAGTACCTTTCGCCCTCTTTCCTTATTCTCAGGTGCTTCAAGGATACGGTCCTGTCCAGGATCTGGATATCATTATCCGAGGACCGACCGACATATATGGTCTCCTTCTCAAAATCAAAACCCTTGCCCTGATCAGGGCCATTCAAGATGTAAATTCTTGTCATTGCCGGTAATTATTATAAACTATAGCGAATTGCTCATAAAAGAATCAGATTTACCACCGATAGAAGGATTGTTTGACTAGTTGCATTTTAATATACTACACTATGGCTATTTTAACAAGCCCCCTTTCCCTTGGGCAAACTTCAAGAAACGAATGAGTTTCACCAGGACAAGGCCGGGTTTGGCATGATCATAGCGTGCCTCGGCACTTCCACCTGGGATGCGGATGTGGAACCAGTATTCGCAAACTTCTTCATTGATACCGCCCCTCCCGGCAAAAATTGGATAGGGCGCTGGTAGGATAGAATAGGTAGGAATCTACGCAAATCCCAGGGAGCGGGATTCGGTCGGCGGGTCAAAGCGGAAAAAGGGGTAACATTATGTGCATGAAAGATATATGAAGAACTCATATCAGTGCTCCTTGGCTTTACTCAGGGGGTGTGCAAGGTGACTTTGGCCTTATTCAGCCGCATAAAACTCCAGACTCCTGTCTGGAGTTTTATGCGGCTGAATAAGGTCTGGGGCCCAGGTATTTGGAGGGACAAATCATATTACACTCTATCAATTTTTATGCCAGAACTCATCATCGGCCGTTTTTCCTTGCTGCTGAAACGAATCGGGACAACAAAGGATAGAAATCAGGAAAAATCTAGTCATGGAAGGAGGTTAGGTCTTGAGACAATCGCATCTCGATTGAGATTTAGAGAGTACCCGAAAGTGGGGTTGCAAGGTCGAATCTCCAAATGCCCAAGAAATTGTGCGTTTTGGCAAGCCGGGTGCCTCCCACCGGAGGAGCCCTGTGTCTCCCTCGGGAATCAGTTCGGGCGAAGGGGGATTATTGACACCCCCAAGTAACTCGCCCTATACTGCTTCTCCATAACTGGGCGGCACACCTTTAATGAGGATTGAAATCCATGCCCTCCCCGCATGGCGGGATCTTCGACAGGGCATGCTCAGAGGTCAAAGGTTATGCCGTGATAAGCAGGCGAAGAATCCAGGAGCCAGAACCCGAGCAAGGAGGAAAACATGAAGATTGCAAGATTCGTCATAGATACCCACGTTCACGCACAGCGTCACGCTGCAGGACCGGATTTCAAGAAAAAGGGGATGGTGGATTGAGAGTCCGTTTTCCTCGGGTGTAAGCCACGCTGACGCGCTTCTCCCCACAGCAGGATCAGGAGATGACTACGTCGCGCCCTAATCCTGTCTTTTTCTCTGGACAAATCGGGTTTATTCGGGTCAAAGGACATCCAGAAATAGACTAGAGGCGAAATCTTTGGTACAATTTGATTGTTTGTGCCAGGGCCTAATGTGTGCAAAGCGGCCGATAAGTGAGGGGGATTGCTGAATTGAAAAAGGTCATTAAAGCCCTAATCTGGGTGTTCCTGCTCCTGGCTTTCGTTGCTGGAGGCATTGGTGCAGGCCTCTGGTACGTCTGGTCAAGTAACCTCCCCTATATTGGATCGCTCAAGGAATATAGTCCTCCCATAATATCAGAGATATACAGTGAAGATGGTGAGGTGATCGGCCGGTTCTGGGAGGAGAAAAGGATAGTGGTGCCCCTGGATCAGGTTCCGAAACACCTCATCCAGGCATTCATTGCAGCAGAAGACGCAAGGTTTTTCCAACACCAGGGCATTGATATCCCGGGAATCGTACGGGCCTTTGTCAAGAACCTCAAGGCAGGCAGGATAGAGCAGGGGGGGAGCACGATAACCCAACAGGTGACCAAGTCTCTCTTGCTGAAGAACCCGGAGAAGACCTATAGAAGGAAGTTCAGGGAGGCGATCCTGTCTTTTCAGATCGAAAAGAACTTCTCCAAAGAACAGATTCTGTTCCTCTATCTGAATCAGATTTATCTCGGGCACGGTGCTTACGGTGTTGAGGCGGCTGCGAGGACCTATTTCAACAAGAGTGTGTCTGAACTGAGTTTGGCGGAATCGGCCCTTCTTGCGGGTCTCCCTCAGGCACCCAGTCGTTATTCGCTCATAAATCATTTTGACAGGGCAAAGGCGAGACAGAAATATGTCTTGTCCCGCATGAGAGAGGAAGGTTTTATTACGGAAGAGGAGGAACGCAAAGCCCTAC
This sequence comes from Deltaproteobacteria bacterium, assembly GCA_019308985.1. The sequence continues at coordinate 4,575 of JAFDHB010000012.1, forward strand.
AAGCCAAAGTGGATGTAACCAGACCTGAGGAGAATCCTTTTGAAAAGGCTCCCTACTTCACGGAGTACGTGCGTAGGTACCTCGTTCAGAAATACGGCAGGGATTTGTTGTACAGGGGAGGGTTGAGAGTCTATACCACCCTCGACCTCAAAATGCAGCGGGCCGCCCAGGAGGCCCTGAGGAAGGGCTTGAGGGAATTGGACAAGAGGGAAGGCTACCGGGGACCCTTGAAATATCTCGGCCCGGAAGAGATGGCGGAATACAAAAGGGATGCCTTGGAAAAGTACAAAGAGCATCCCCCCGAAGTGGGTGACGTAGTCGAGGGCCTGGTAGAGAAGGTGGACGACGAGCGGAAAGAGGTCATAATCAGCATAGGTGAAGGGCTCGGTGTGCTCCTCCTCTCTGAAATGAAATGGGCCAGGAGGCCTGATCCGGATGTGCCTTATTACAGGGCCGTTCTGAAGAAGCCCAGCGAAGCACTCGGCCCTGGAGACGTGGTGCTCGTGAAGATAAAAGGGGAGGGGAAAGGGCCTTTTGACTGGGTCCTTTGTTTGGAACAGGAGCCGGAGGTTGAAGGCGCCATATTTTGCATGGAGGCCTTCACCGGAAGAGTACGCGCCATGGTGGGTGGGAAGGACTTTCATAAGAGTCAATTCAACAGGGCTATTCAAGCCAAACGTCAGCCGGGTTCAGCTTTCAAGCCCATCATATACGTTGCAGCCATTGACTGGGGGATGAATCCCTCCACCGTAATTCTGGACGCTCCCTACATTTCCAGGATGAAGCCCGGGGAAGAACCCTGGCGACCTAAAAACTACAAGGAAAAATTTTTCGGCCCCACGCTGCTGCGGACGGGGTTGATCATGTCCCGTAACGTCATTACAGTAAAGATACTCAACACAATAGGGGTTGACTATGTAATCCGTTACGCCAGGCGGATGGGCATAGAAGCCGATCTCAACGAGGATCTCTCCCTGGCCCTTGGATCGTCAGGCATTTCTCTCTCGGAGTTGACCAAGACTTACGCCGTATTCGCCAACGGTGGTATGACGGTAGAGCCCATATTCATCAACAGGATCGAGGACCGAGACGGCAGGGTAATCGAGGAAAACCAGCCTGTGCTCGGGGAGGCTATCTCTAAGGAAACGGCCTTTGTCATGACAGACCTGCTTAGATCCGCCATCCGAGAGGGCACCGGCTGGAGGATCAGGGCCTTGAAGAGGCCTGCTGCCGGCAAGACCGGGACCACTAACGACCTGAGGGACGCCTGGTTCATGGGATACACTCCAGGCCTCGTTACCGGAGTTTGGGTGGGATATGATGACCGAAGGCCCATGGGCAAAGGTGAGACAGGATCGAGGGCGGCAAGCCCCATATGGTTATATTTCATGAAGGAAGTTTTGAAGGACAAACCGGTTGAAGATTTCTCCGCTCCGGAAGGCGTGGTATTTGCAAAGATTGATTCCAAGACCGGTCTTCTCGCCGGCCCTTACTCGGAGAAGACGGTGTTTCAGGCATTCAAAAAGGGGGACGAACCAAGAGAATATACCCCAAGGCCCAAGACAGCGAAAACGGGGCATTTTTCGCAATTTGACATGGATTTCTCCCGCTAATTTCCAAAGGTTTCGGCAGGTCAGTCCTGATCCGCCTTCCTATCTTCGTAAATGGGAAGCTTCACAACCAGTGTGGTCGTCTTTTTACCCGTGCGGATCTTTATCTTGCCCTTTAGGATTCGAATAATACGATGGGTTATGTAAAGACCCCTGCCGCGACCTTCCCCTTCCAGGAGCCTGAGCCGCTCTTCCTCGGAGATGTGGCCCGTGTTGCTGATCTCAGCGCAGGCCCACTTGCCCTCCCGATAAGTACGTATGGAGAGATCTCCGCCTTTTAGGGGAATGGCGTTAGTCGCATTGTTTAGGAGGTTGTCAAGTATCCGTTCGAGGTGTAAGGGGTAGCAATACACATAAAGAGGATCTTGGAAGGGCCCTTCGGTGAGTCTGACGTTTTGTTTCAGGAGCTGGCTGATTGCCTCCTTGTTTATCTCAAAGCGCTTTTTCAGGACTTCTGTGAGATTTACTACCTGCTCCTTGCCCAGCTCGTAAAGACTCAGGGCCATTTCTTGGAGACGGCTCGTCTCTTCCAGGAGAATTTCCACATACTTTTTGATCTTGGTGTCCTCTTCGATCGATTTCTCCATTTCAAGAAGGTCCTTTAGCCGTCGCGCAAACCCGGCAGTGGCAATTGCCGGGTTCTTAAAGTCATGGAGGATATCGTCCAGTTGTTCCATCCTTTGGGCCTTCATCAACTCCCTGCCAAGGAAGAGAAAGATTTCGATCTCTTCTTCCGTGTACCTTTGTCTTTGGTCCAGGGCATCAAAGGTCATGAAGTGGGTAATCTCATCACCCACGCTCAGGGGCACATAAAGGATGGAATTTACAAAACGCTCCGCCGCGGACTTCTTCACGACATCTGATACAAGTTGACTTTTTTGAGGGTCTACGACCAGGAGATATGACTGGGTAATGACCTCGCAAGGAGTCTCTTTTATGTCCTGTCTGCGGTTGAGGATGACCTCGAAGGCCGGCTCACTGGCCACGGGGAATCTCTTGCCTATGCTGTGATAGGCGGTCGGGTATCCGGCCTCAAGGATCACGTACTCCATATCATCGGAGACAGAAAAAAGCGCGCAGCTTTGAACATTGATTATGTCGGCAAGTTCAGGGATGACCCGGTTGAAGATTTCCTTCATTTTCACCCCTTCTCTTGCCCCAAGCTTCAGGAAGATGTTCCTGACGATTGTTTCCTTCTTTTCATTGGCCCGGTGCATGTCCAGGATCTTTTTTCTGGCGATAACGAAGCTCAGTCTCCTGGCCATCAGCTCCGCGACCTGTACTTCTATGGGATTGAACTTACGGTCCTTTTCCTTGTAATATACCTGTATGACTCCAACCCTGTCCCGCTCATGGGGTGCAAAACTGGTAATTGTCAGGGGGATAGCCATAACAGAAAAGGTCCCTTTCCTCTCTATCACTGCCTTGTCGTGATAGAGTTTCTCTTTCAAGATGTTAGGTACCAGGTATGTTTGACGGGATTTTACGACTTTTCCTGCAACACTCTCTTCAAGGGGGATAAATGTTTCCCTGTCCTCCTCATGGGAGGGGAAGGAACCGTAGGAAAGCATCTGGCCTGTTTCCGGGTCATATATCCGCACTGAAGCCGAATGGGCCCCAAGAAATTCGACCATGTATCGGGTCACCCTCGAAAGGATTTCCCTCTCAGAGAGATCGGGGTTGATGTCGATTATCTCGTCGACCTGATTGGATAATTCCGCAAGAAATTCTGGAAGGATTTGGTCCCTGATCCATTCAATCAGGTTCCTCCAAAACGTTGCGTCTTCAGTGGGCTCGGCAGCCCATTCTTGCCTGAGTATTCGCTCTATTATTTCTTCCGTGTTCTTCCACATATTCTAGGGTTCCAAATCCTTGACACCCTCCAGGATCGTGTCAAAGAGCTCCCGGATATCTTCCTTTTCAATACAGGAGAAGGCTATTCTCAAGTCCCTCTCTCCCAGGGATATGAGGCCGACCCCGTATTTCTTCAGGAGGTGGACCCTTAAAGTCTCTGCATCGACGGATCTCAGCCTGAGACACATAAAGTATCCCGAGTTAAAGGGATAAGGTTCCCAGGCCCCGGCATATTTTCTATCCCCGAGAACCCTTTTTACCTCAAGCGCCCTTTCCCGCAGTATTCGAGACTTGTCCTCCTTTTCCCTCTTGTAGGTGCTTGATTCCAAAGATTTCAAAACCAATGTCTGGCTCAGGTGAGAGACGTTGGAGACAGAACCCCTGACGGCTCCCGCGGTCTTTTTCGCAAGCGCATCGTAGAGTGTCTCATGATCATCCTCCACGCTGGCGCCGTAAGTAACAAAGCCGACCCGCAGGCCCCAGACGTAGTTTTCCTTGGTGGCGCCGTCCACCTTGACAGCCAACAGCCTCGGATGCTTTCCGGCAAGGAGAGAGAAAATAGACTCCTTCAAAAGGTTCTCTTCATAGAAGAGACCGAAATAGGCATCGTCGGTAATGGCCAGTATATTCGTTCCCCTGGAGGCGAGGGCAAGGAGGATCTCGGATATCTGTTCCCCTTCTGAGATTGAAATTGTGTAACCGGTCGGATTGTTGGGGAAATTCAGAATAACCGATAGCTTCCCATTCTTCTCGGCCTCTGTGATTAGACATTCCTTGAAACCCTTCAGATTGAATCCCCAATTGCTGTCGAATAGGGGATACTGGACGATTTTGGCTCCCCGGCGCACTGCAAATATCATATTGTAGTTTCCCCAGTTCTTGTCTGGAAGTATGATCACGTCACCGGGATCGACCCACATGTCGGATACCACGCTGAGGCCATGGGTAAGGGCGCTTGTTACGACCGGAAGACTGATGGGTTTGTCCTCGAGGCCCGGGTTCTTTTCGAGGATCTCCCTTTTCCATGCCTTGCGCAGGGGCATGATCCCGAAGGAGGGGGCATAGGTCAAGGATTCTTCCGGCTCGAGCTTGTTGATCATTTCCATGACAGAGGGCAGGTACATGGGCCTTCCTTCTTCTGTGGCCATGCCTATCGTGGCATTGAAACGAGAGGCCTTTTCCTTTGCCTCGGCACTTTGGGTGAGAATTCCCCTTGGATAGAAAAGGCTCTTCCCCACCTCCGAAAGCATCTCATAAATGCAGGTGTTGCTCTCCTTGATTCTGTCGTTGAGTTCTTCGGCAATTGGATTCATATGTATCCCCTAAACTCTTGATGGCCTGTTATCGATTCTCCAGGGTTCCTTTACCGGCCCTTTGCCGGAATTCCCATTCATCATTGAACTTTCCCTCGTGCAAACTCCGGCTCTATGGTCGAAGAAAGACATCCCTTGTGTTTCCACCGATATCAAAGCCGCAGGAGATTGTCATTAATGGGCAGAGTATCCGATCAACAGGTTTCTTAATAATTAGCTGCTGGAGGCAATTCCTGTCAAGGAAAAAGCTGTGCCGGCCGAGCACACCCGGGGCTATCCTATTAGATATTCACGATTTTTCAAGCTGCTTGCAACGGGCGGTTAGGGTCATCACAGGTTCTCTTGAAACACCAGCGTCTGGAGTCTTGTTTTATCTTTTATGTCTTGACTTAAAAAGACCGATCTTTATATATTCCACCTGAGAGATTAAGAAAGGGGTTGAGTGATGAGAGATTCAGTAATCGTGAGCGCCTGCAGGACCCCCATCGGAGATTTTGCAGGTTCCTTGAGCCGGGTATCGGCGACTGACCTGGGTTCCCTCGTTATCAAGGAAGCAATCAAGAGGGCCGGCATAAAGGAAAGTGACGTGGACGAGGTCATCATGGGGTGCGTCCTACCCCATGGTCTGGGCCAGAATCCTGCGAGGCAATCCATGATCAGGGCAGGCCTTCCATGGGACGTCGGTGCCATCACCGTGAACAAGGTATGTGGGTCCGGGTTGAAGGCGGTAATGCTTGCGGACCAGGCAATTCGGTGTGGAGATGCGGACATTGTCGTTGCAGGCGGGCAGGAAAACATGAATCTCTGCCCCTATCTCTTGGACAAGATAAGAACAGGTTACAGGATGAATAGCGGCCAGATCCTGGATGGGATGGTCCATGACGGCCTTTGGGACCACGTGAATGATTTTCACATGGGTATGAGCGCTGAGTTGGTTGCTGAAAAATACGGGATAAGCAGGGAGGACATGGATGAATTTGCCATGGCATCCTATGAGAGGGCCTGGGCCGCCATTGAACAGGGGAGATTCACCGATGAAATAGTGCCGGTGGAGGTCCAAGACAGGAAAGGTGGAAAAGAGATCTTCGCGACGGACGAGGTCCCTTTGAGGCAGCCCAAGACAAGCCCTGAGGTCTTGGCGAGGTTGAGGCCCGCCTTCAAGAAGGACGGAAAGGTGACTGCGGGAAACGCCTCAAAGATTAGTGACGGCGCAGCAGCACTGGTTGTTATGTCCAGAGATAAGGCAGATGCCCTGGGGTGCAAGCCCCTGGTTCGCATTGGAGCGCAGGGGTCCGCCGGCATAGACATGAAGTACGTGCTTGTGGCACCCCTTTACTCGATTCCAAGAGTCTTGTCAAAAGACGGTCTTGAGACAGAGGACGTGGACTTGCACGAGATAAATGAGGCGTTCAGTTCCTCATCTGTGGTGATAAACAGGGAGCTCAATTTGGATCCCCGGAAAGTCAATGTAAATGGGGGGTCAGTTGCTTTGGGTCATCCCATAGGTGCGAGCGGGGCAAGAGTGCTCACTACGCTGATATATGCCATGAAACAGGGAGGAGCCGAAGTTGGGCAGGCCAGCCTCTGTCTGGGCGGGGGTGAGGCGGTCACAATGGTCGTATACAACGAGCCCTGAGCCGGCCCGTCTGTTTCCGGATTCTACGCCGGCGGAGTGATAAATTCGTTTTTCTGAGTTCAAGAATGACGAACTGGTAAAAAGTCAAAATTGGGATGGCAAAGTAAAAAGCTTCAAGTTCAAGGCGCGCAAATCTCGTGTGATGAGGCGTACTGAGCGTACGCCGCAATCACAACGAGATGAAGCGCAACGCAGAAATTGGACTTTTTACGAAGCCATCAAGAATAGAAAAGGGGATATGACTATGAGAGATGTGGTGATTGTTTCTGGAGCAAGGACAGCGGTAGGGACCTTTGGAGGGTCGCTGAAATCAACGCCTGTGGTGGAGCTTGGCGCCATCGTGCTCAAGGAGACCTTAAGAAAGGCCGGGCTGAGACCCTATGCTTCTGAAGATTTAAAGAAGTTTGAACCTGATGCCCTTAGAGGGGCGGGCATGATCGATCTGGAAAAACAGGCCTATGATTATGACGAAGGCCTCCAACCCGTCGAGGTCACCGAAGTGATCATGGGTAACGTAATAGGGGCCGGTCAAGGCCAAAATGTCGCCAGGCAAGCCATGATACGTGCCGGTATACCAAGGGAGACAAATGCATTTACCGTAAACAAGGTATGTGCCTCCGGGATGAAGGCGGTAGCCCTGGCAAGCCAGGCTATTCGGTACGGGGAAGCGGATATCATCCTTGCCGGTGGAATGGAGAACATGAGCTTGATCCCCTACGCCGTTCCGGCAGCGCGGTGGGGAGCACGGATGAACAACACGGACCTGGTGGACCTCATGGTGTTCGACGGCCTGTTCGAAATATTTTACGGATACCATATGGGGATTACCGCAGAGAATATCGCCGAGAAGTTCGGAATTTCGAGACAAGAGCAGGATGAACTAGGCGCCCTGAGTCACCAGAGGGCGAGGAAGGCGATTGCGGAAGGCATCTTCAAGGATGAGATCGTGCCCGTGTCAATACCGCAGAAAAAGGGAGATTCCCTCGTTTTCGATACGGACGAAAGACCCATGGACACCAGCGTGGAAAAAATGGCAAAGCTTCGACCGGCCTTCAAGAAAGACGGAACGGTGACGGCCGGCAATGCATCCGGCATAAACGACGCCGCGGCTGCCCTGCTTCTAATGTCCCTTGACAAGGCCAAGGAGCTTGGCCTTGATCCCCTGGTCAAAGTGAGGGCCTATTCCTCCGGCGCTGTAGATCCCGCCTTCATGGGCCTCGGCCCTGTTCCGGCGGTGAGGAAGTTGTTGGCAAGGGAGAAACTGGAGGTGGGAGACTTCGATGTAATCGAACTCAACGAGGCATTCGCATCCCAGGCTATTGCCTGCATGAGGGAGCTCAACATGGATATTGAAAAGACGAATCTTTTGGGCAGCGGTATCTCCATAGGTCATCCAATCGGATGTACCGGCGCCCGGATAATTTTGACCCTCATGGGGCAGATGGTCAGGAATGATTTTGCCCTTGGCCTGGCAACATTGTGTATTGGCGGAGGGCAGGGAATGGCTACTATTCTCGAAAAGGCATAAAAGGACCTTGAGACCCCAAGACAGCATAAAAGGAGTGAAACATGAGCCACCAGAACATAATATTTGAAAAAGAGGGGCCTGTGGCGATAATCAAGTTCAACCGGCCCGAGGCCTTGAACGCCATAAACCCGGAGGGTCTGGCGGAGGCGAATGACGCCTTGAACAAGATCCAAGAGGACCAGTCCCTGAGGGTACTCGTGCTGACAGGGGCCGGCGACAAGGCGTTCGTGGCTGGGGCTGACATAACCCACATGGTAAACCTGTCCCCCCTCGAAGCAAGAAAGTTTTCCAGAATGGGGCAGGAGTTCATGGCCCGGCTGGAGGCGTTCCACATCCCGGTGATCGCCTGCGTTAACGGTTTTGCCCTGGGAGGCGGTGCAGAAATTGCCATGGCATCGGATTTTATCTACGCGTCAGAGAATGCAAAGTTTGGGCAGCCGGAGATCAACCTCGGCATAATACCGGGTTTTGGCGGCACCCAGCGGCTGCCTAGGCTTGTCGGAAAGGCGAGGGCAAAGGAGCTTTGCATGACCGGTGAAATGATCAGCGCTGAAGAGGCGAGAGACATAGGTCTCGTCAACAAGGTATTTCCCCGGGAAAAACTTTGGGAGGAGACCATGAAGACGGCCAATACCATTGCATCCAAGGGGAAGGTTTCCCTGAAGGCAGTGAAAGAATGCATTGAGCGGGGCGGGAATGTGGACCTGAATGAGGCATGCCTCATGGAGTCTGATAATTTCGCGTTGTGCATGGCGAGTCCGGACGGAAAGGAAGGGATGACGGCATTCATTGAAAAGAGAAAACCGGAATTCAAGGGCGAACTTCCTTGAGGAGATAGTGTGGATTTCAGGTTGAATAAAGAGCAGGAGGCCATTCAGAAGGCGGCCGCCGAGTTTGCAAAGGGCGAGTTTGACCGGGAGATCGCCATCGAGCATGAAAGGAACCATTCCTTCCCATATGAGATATGGAAGAAAGCATGTGACCTGGGTTTTGTCGGGATACACTATCCTGAAGAATATGGCGGACAGGACTATGGCGTCCTTGAAAACGCCCTGGTCGTTGAGGCATTTTGCCGACAGGATTCCAGCCTAGGCATAGCCGTGAGCCTTGCGGATTTTTCATCTGAAATCATCTTGAGGTTTGGGACGGAGGAACAAAAGAAGAAGTACCTGATCCCCATCACCCAAGGAAGGGCCATATCCAGCGGTGGTTTCACAGAGCCGGACCATGGTAGTGATATCACCTTCATGAACACGTCAGCAAGGAGGGAAGGTGAGCGATATCTTATCAACGGGGTAAAGACCTTTATCACCAACGGGGCCATAAGCGATTTCGTAGTCCTCCTGTGCCAGACAAACGCCGATGCCACGCCCACATACCGCGGACAGTCCGTTATCATAATCGAAAAGGATACGCCTGGTTTTACACGCACTGAGATCGGGGAGAAGATGGGGATTAAGATGACCTCTACGGCCGAGCTTTCCTTCAGTGATGTCTCAGTCCCGATTTCAAATCTTGTGGGAGAAGAAAACAGGGGATTTTATCAAGTACTTGAATTCTTTGATGAGAGCAGGGTAGAGATAGGTGCTCAGGCCCTGGGGATCGCCCAGGGCGCACTGGATAGGGCCCTCTCTTATACAAAGGAAAGAACCCAGTTTGGCAAGAAACTGGCGCAGTTCCAGGTCACCCAACATAAGCTCGCAGACATGCTGACCAAGATCGAGACTGCAAGGCTGATAGTTTACAAGGCAGGCTGGAACTTTGATCAAGGCGTGATAGACCCGAAACTGACATCCATGGCCAAGATGTATGCCGGGCGTATAGCGGTGGAGGTAGCCGATGAGGCGATCCAACTGTTGGGCGGCTACGGATACATGCTGGAATATGAAGTTGAGCGTTTCTACAGGGATGCCAAGATCATGGAAATCTACGAAGGTACAAAGGAGATACAGAAGAACACTATTGCCGGTTTTATGCTAGGGAAAATTTGAATCCTTTGAACCCGAATTTCGCAAGGGTTGGGCAAAACTCAGAATTGTAAACCCTTTTTGATCTTTCCTGTTCACCTTTTTAGGGAATTGATTTTCAAGGGTAGGGGAGCCTTTAGGCCTACAAGTAGCCAATATTGTGAAGAATTTGGGACCGTAAACGATCCCCTACCCAAGAGCCTTGCGAAATTCGGGTTGAACGGACGCAGGGCCTTTGTCTTCAACTCTCGATGAACTCATAAGAAGTCAAGATTGGGATGGCAAAGTAAAAAGCTTCAAGTTCTAGGCGCGCGAATCTCGTGTGATAAGGCGTACTTAGCGTACGCCGCAATCACAACGAGGTGAAGCGCAACGCAGAAATTGGACTTTTTACGGAGCCATCAACTCTTTTTTTGGAGAAGGGAGGTAGCCTATGTCCCTCACCTATAATAAGGAGCTCTTCGACGAGATGAAGAAGGGCCATGAGAGATGGGCGAGTGAACTGGAAGAGGCCTTTGCCCTCAAACCCGAAAGGCTCAAGAAGTTTTCTACTGTTTCTGACAGGGAAATCAAGCGCATTTATACGCCCGCTGACCAGGAAAAACAGGATTTTATGAGGGACATCGGGTTCCCGGGTCTTTTCCCTTTCACAAGGGGAATACAGCCCTCAATGTACCGCGGAAGGTTGTGGACCATGCGAATGTTTGCAGGCCTTGGGACCGCCAGGGAGACCAACAGGCGTTTTCGCCTCCTTGTGGAGGCGGGACAGACGGGCCTGTCCGTGGCCTTTGATATGCCCACCCTCATGGGTTACGACAGCGAGAGCCCAAGGGCAAGGGGGGAAGTGGGCAAGTGTGGTGTAGCAATCGACACACTCAAGGACATGGAAGACCTTTTCGAAGGGCTACCGATCGACAGGATCACTACCTCCATGACCATCAATCCTCCTGCACCGGTTATCTGGGCCATGTACGTGGCCATGGCCGAAAAACGAGGTATTGACAGAGGCAGCCTGGAGGGGACCATCCAGAACGATATGTTGAAGGAATTCATAGCCCAAAAGACCTTCATGTGTCCACCTGAAGCGTCCATGCGGCTGATTATTGATACTGTGGAGTTCGGGATAAGGGAAGTACCCAAATGGAATACCATCAGCATCAGCGGTTACCACATCAGGGAAGCTGGTTCCACAGCCTTGCAGGAGCTTGCCTTTACGCTGGCTGACGGGATAGCTTATGTCCAGGCCGCCATAGACAGGGGACTTGATGTTGATGAATTCGCCCCGCGATTTTCCTTCTTCTTCAATTCCCATGTGGACTTCTTCGAAGAGATCGCCAAATTCAGGGCCGCCAGGAGGCTCTGGGCCAAGATTATGAAGGAAAGGTTCAGGGCCAAGAATCCCAGATCATTGTGGATGCGGTTTCACACGCAAACCGCCGGCTGTTCCTTAACGGCACAGCAGCCTTATAACAACATAGTAAGGACCGCCCTGGAAGCCCTTGCCGCGGTGTTGGGGGGAACCCAGTCGCTTCATACTAACTCCCTGGATGAAGTCCTGGCCATACCCACAGAGGAGGCGGCCACGATAGCCCTGAGGACACAACAGATCATTGCAGAGGAATCCGGTGCGGCCAACACTATCGATCCCCTGGGTGGCTCATACTTCGTTGAGACTTTGACAGATCGGCTGGAAGACGAGGCTTCGGCGATTATCGAGAAGATCGACAATATGGGCGGTATGTTAGCCGCCATTGAACGACACTATCCCCAGATGGAAATTGCAGAGGCCGCCTATCGCTATCAGCGACAGGTGGAAGCTTGTGAAAGGGTCGTGGTGGGGGTCAACAAATACAGGATGGAGGAGGAGATTCCGGTAGAGAGGCTTGAGATAGACGAGGAACTGGAGAAGGAGCAGGTAAGAAAGACGGACCGTGTGAAGGAGTCAAGGGATAATAAAAGGGTGAAACAGTGTCTTGAACGTCTCGGCGATGCCTGTTCCGGGAATGTCAATGTCATGCCCTGCATTATTGACGCCGTGAAGGCCGATGCTACACTACAAGAGGTGTGCGACGTGTTGAGGGCGGTTTTTGGGGAGTACAGGGATCCAGGGATTTTCTGAATACATTTGTGGGGAAGGGACAACCCTTGGAAGGGAAAAGAAAACTGCGGATTCTTGTTGCCAAACCCGGTTTGGACGGACATGACAGGGGTGCCAGGATAATCGCAAGGGCCTTTCGAGACGCCGGTTACGAGGTGATCTATACAGGCCTCCATCAGACACCGGAGGAGATAGTGCATGCGGCGATCCAGGAAGATGTTGATATGATCGGGCTTTCGAGCCTTGCAGGCGCCCATGGGCATCTCTTTCCCCGGGTGGTGGAATTGCTCAAGGAGAAGGGCGCTGAAGATATAGTTGTTTGCGGGGGTGGAATCATCCCTGATGAGGATATCCAGGAATTGAAGGACAAAGGCATCAAGCAAATCTTTACTCCTGGTTCTTCCTTAGAAGAAATAGTGAGATGGGTTGAAGAATACGTCAAGCCTAGATAACGGCGCAAGGTTGATGAACTCGTAAAAAGTGAGAATTGGGACGGCAAAGTAAAAAGCTTCAAGTTCAAGGCGCGCAAATCTCGCGTGATGATGCGTACTTAGCGTACGCCGCAGTCACAACGAGATGAAGCGCAACGCAGAAATTGGACTTTTTGCGAAGCCATCAAAGTTCACGGAAGCAGGATGACAAGCATAGCCAAAAAGGTGATTTCAGGAGACGTCAGGGCCGTAGCACGACTAATTCGTGATATTGACGACGGGATCCCGGAAGTGAGGGAGATCATGAAGGAGCTCTATTCTCACACCGGGAAAGCCTATGTCATCGGAATCACGGGTGCCCCGGGAGTTGGGAAAAGCACTCTTGTAGACCAGATGGTTGCGCTCATACGGGCCAAGGGGGCCACCGTAGGGGTTCTTGCGGTTGACCCCACGAGTCCTTTCACGGGTGGAGCCATTCTTGGGGACAGGATCAGGATGCAGCGACACAGTATGGATGACGGAGTCTTCATAAGATCCCTTGCTACCAGAGGACACTTTGGCGGCCTCACCATGTCAACCAGGAGTGCAATAAACGTCCTGGATGCCATGGGAAAAGATTTTATTATTGTGGAGACCGTGGGTGTCGGACAGGACGAAGTCGACGTGGTCAAGAATGCCCATACGACTGTCATAGTCGTAATCCCCGGCATGGGGGATGATATCCAGGCAATAAAGGCCGGGATACTTGAAGTAGGAGACATTTTCGTCATCAACAAAGCCGATAGAGAAGGTGTCGAGCGGACACTATCGGATCTCAGGCTCATGATAGAGATGGATCAGGAGAAGTACAGGGAGGGCAAGTGGAAACCTCCTATCCTCAAGACCGAAGCCATATCAGGGAAGGGCATCAAAGAACTGCTGAAGGAGATAGAAAGACACAGGGAATACTTGATGTCTTCCGGGAAGGGTTCGGCTCCCGGGAGCAGGGTTTTGAGAATTCGCGAGGAGCTTACGGAGATTATCAAAGGGCACTTGATAGGGGATGTCCTTGAAAGATTGGTCCGCTGTGATGAATTCGAAGATGCCGTAGATTCCATCTTGAAGGGGGAGACCGACCCTTATACGGCATGTGAGAAAGTGTTAGGCAAGAAGGTGAAGATCCGGATTTGAACTTACTATGATAAACCCTTGTCAGGGGAGTTTAATGCAATCATGGAAGTCGTCTGGTGGGTCCGGCAGATATTCTTGGCCTTGCTTGGATGTGTTTTCCTTGCCTTTGGTGTCCACGTGCTTATTGCCTCCTACGGGTTAAACAATCCTTTCTGGTTTGTCATGACATTTTTTTCCTCCAATTTAATAATACTGATTAGCGGCGCGCTGGTGGCTGGTTTTGTCGTTCGCATGGTCAGAAAATGGAAAGACAGGGTAAGGGAAGCAGGGGAATAGTATCCCAGGGCCGTCGTCAAAGACAGGCAATGTAAGGAATCCATTGTCTGTTATTGTACACCGCTCCCGCCACTCATAAAGAAGGCCCTAACCACAACAAGAAGGAGGTCATGGAATGCCCGCCCGCAGGAAAACAGAGCCCATAGGGAAAAAGATAGCCAAGTTGCGAAGAGAAAGGAAAATGACCCTCAAGAACCTGGCTATCGAGACCGGTCTCAAGACATCCTACCTTTCGCAGATAGAGAAAGGAGAGATCATGCCGCCGGTAGCCGTGATTCTGCGACTCTCAAGGGCCCTTGAGATTGACTCAGGGATTCTCTTGAGGGAGGAAAAAAAGAGGGCCGGTCAGAAGTCCGACGAGGACTACCAGAAGCGGACCGAGGACTATAGTTATCAGAACCTCACTCCAGAGGCACGACACAAGCATCTAAAGGCCTTCAAGGTGTTCATAGATCCTAAGTCAGAGCACAGGGGCGTCAGCTACCAGCACCTGGGTGAAGAGTTCATATATGTGTTGAAGGGGAAAATAGAGGTCTTCGTCGGCGAAAACAAGAACATCCTTTCCCCTGGAATGTCAATCCACTTCAACTCCTCAATAATCCATAAGCTACGCAATATCAGCAGTGAGAAGGCAGAATTGCTCGTAGTCCTCTATACGCCTTGAGACAAGGTGAGACGTCTATCCTGAGCACGCACAGGCAGTAGTCTTTAAAAAGGGGATGAAAAATGGCCTTTGATCTAAATGAAGAACAAAAGATGATAAGGGCGATGGCGAGGGATTTTGCGAGGAAGGAAGTCATGCCCACTGCTGGAGAGCGCGACAAGAGCTGTGAGTTCCCAAGGGAAATCCTAAGAAAAATGGGGGAATTGGGCCTCATGGGGATGAACGTCCCGGCAGATTATGGAGGCGCCGGAGTGGATACCGTAAGTTATTGCGTGGCCCTGCAGGAAATCGCCTATGCCTGCGCATCAACCGCCGTGATCATGTCAGTACACAACTCTGTGGCATGCGGGCCCATATATGTTTTTGGTTCTGAATACCTCAAGGAGAAGTATTTGAGGCCTCTGGCTTCAGGGAAAAAGATCGGTTCCTTTGCCCTTACTGAACCAGGGGCAGGTTCCGATCCTGTAAGCCAACGGGCGACAGCGGTCCGCGATGGGAAATCCTATGTGATAAATGGCACGAAGACCTTCATTACCTCGGGGAAAAACTCAGATATTACCGTGGTCACCGCCTATACTGACAGGGACAAGAGGCATAAGGGGATCAGTGCATTCGTAGTTGAAAAGGGGATGCCGGGTTTTGGCGTGGGGAGAGTAGAGGACAAGATGGGGCTCCGGTGTTCTGATACTGCGGAACTGATTTTTGAGGCTTGTCGTGTTCCGGAGGAGAACTTGCTCGGTAATGAGGGAGACGGATTTGGCATTGCGATGACCTCTCTGGACGGAGGAAGAATAGGAATAGCATCCCAATCAGTCGGGCTGGGCATGGCATGCCTGGATGCTGCAGTCAACTATGCCAAGGAGCGTATCCAGTTTGGGAGGCCTATCTCCAAGTTCCAGGGGATCAGATGGATGATAGCCGATATGGCCACCCAGATAGAGGCAGCAAGGTTGCTCAACTATTACGCTGCCGCGAAAAAGGATAGGGGAGAGGAGTATTCCGCAGATGCATCCATGGCCAAGGTGTTTGCCTCTGAAATGGCCAACAGGGTGGCATATCAGGCCTTGCAGATCCATGGCGGTTATGGCTATATTAGAGATTTTCCTGTTGAAAGATATTACAGGGATGCAAGAGTGCTGACCCTCTATGAAGGGACCTCCGAGATCCAAAGACGCGTGATAGCGAACAAGGTTCTTGGAAAGACCGGATGAGGGCAGGTGATTATCCATCTTTCTAATCCTTGTATGTCGAGATGCTGTGGTCTCAAGGTATTATGAAGCACGCCGGCCATGAACAACATTCCCTTTGATCACTACCAAGAAATCATCCCCGATTTCTCGTCCTTTGTGGAGAGCCTCCACTCGCCCATTCCCGTGCATATAAGGGTAAATCGCCTGAAAATAGAGCCAGAATCCTTAATAGCCATGTTTCGTTCAAAGGGGATCCAACTGGACTCGGCCTCGCCTGGGCACGAAGGACTTTACTTGGCCCGGGGGTTGAACTCTCCAGGGGGCCTGTTCGAGTATTTCATGGGATACTTTCATCCCCAAGCCCTGACTTCATGCCTGGCACCTATTGTCCTCAACCCCAGGCACGGCTCACTTGTACTGGACATGTGCGCCGCGCCAGGCGGAAAGACCGGGCAAATGGCCGAAATAATGAGCAATACCGGCCTCATAATAGCGAATGAGCTCTACCCGAGCAGACATGTGGCCCTGGGACATACCCTTGCCAGGCTAGGGGTGCTCAATACTATCGTCACGAGTTATCAGGCACAGGAGTTTCCTAAGAAAAAGGGCGCCTTTGACTATATACTTGCAGATGTTCCCTGTTCTGGAGAAGGGCGTTTCCGGGTAACCTTTCCTGGAGCGAGATATCTGATCAAGAAGAAAAAAAGGAGGCTGCCGGAAATACAAAAAAGGATTATCCTTAGGGGATTTGATCTGCTCAAGGAGGGAGGGCATATGCTTTATGCAACCTGTACATATAACCCCGAGGAAAATGAAGGGATTGTTCAGTTCCTTTTGGAAAACAGGGAGGAAGCCATGCTTCTACCCATAGATGTGGATATCAAACACGAACCCGGGCTTATGCAATGGGGAAGGGAGCGCTATGACCGAGAAATGGAAAAAGCAGTCAGATTCTATCCCCACCAGGTCAATTCAGTGGGATTCTTCATGGCCAGAATTACTAGAAGGAGATAACAGGAACCGAATTTTCAAATACCTGGAGAACCGTTTTGGAATCCCCGGCTCTGTATTTGATGCCTATCTGCTGTTGAGAAGGAAAAGGAGCCTGTGGTTGCTGAGGCAATCTGTTCACCTAGATGTCGGTATCCATTATAAGTATAAGGTTTCAATGGCTGGAATGAGGGCCTTTCAAATCATCGATGATTTTATCAAGCCTTCCACCAGGATGATCCAAATCTTCGGCCACCTGGCCACGAGGAGCAAGGTGGATCTGGACAAGGGCCAATTGGCCACCCTGCTGGAAGATGGGCTCTTAGAAACAGACCTGGAGCTGACAAGCGGCTACGTAATCTTGTGCTTTAAGGGAAAGGCCTTAGGGATGGGTCTCTTTCTGAGGGGACAGCTGAGGTCTCAGCTCCCCCGAAAAGATCTTCCCTGTCTTCGAGACGCCCTTAGTGGAGAATCGGGGATCTGATCCCCGATCGTCGAGAAGAAGTGGACACCAGTCCGACCTGGCCCCAAATCCCTCTCCTAAAGGTCCCCCTATTTTCCAAATGCACAAAAAATTGTGCATGGATGCACAATTTTTTGTGCATTTGGCATTCTGTCCCCTCCTCACAACTGCTTCGGATGCATTAATTACTTGAAATTTTTCTCAAAAAGAATTAGCCTTTACAAAATTCCGTAAAAACAGCATGTTAGGGCACGGGTTAAATGGCATTGCTCGTAAAGAAGGAAGGAGTTTATTCTTGGGCTATCGATATCTGGCATGGATATTGAAGAAGCATAACAACGAGATAAGGCAAGCTCTGACCAGGATTTGATTTGCAAGTCCCATTTCCTTGGGAAGAGAGCCTTGGAAGATCGGGGGCGAACAATGTACACAGCCGACTTAAGGCCCAGGACGTTATTTTCTGGAACAGCACAGGTCCCACCATGGCTCTTCCAGCACAGAGAACTTATTGAAGCCACGGAGAATTCTCATTCCGTAGACAAAGAAAATCTTATCAACCATATCAATCACATCCACTTCAGGGACGGGTTCTTGTACGTTCTCCTGCGCCATCGCCGCTATGAAGAGAGTATCCTGCTCAGGGCATATCCCAAGCCTTGCTCCGGGAACAAGATTACATGCGCCTGGGAGAAAGGAGATACATTTGACACTGACTTGGCGTCCTACGAATTCCTATATCTCGTCCTGGATGACGGACGCTGCCTGACTCTCGCTCCTGCCTCCTTGATTGAGGTGGATAGAGATCACTTCAAGGTGAAGATATCCTCAGAAGGATATGTCCTGGGGAAACGAAGGACAAGGCGGTACAGGTCTGGCGGGATAAGTGCTGAGATAATTCAGAACGGGTTCCACGCGAGGGGAGAACTCTTGGACTTCAATCCCAATGGTTTCAGGGTTCGCGTAAGCCCGGTTTCAAATTGCTCCTTTCACTGGTTCAACCCGGATGTTCCTCTGGCCATAACTCTGAAACGCCAGGGAAAGGTAATCTTTTCCGGGAACTGTAAGTGCATACGTCAAGATCTCTCAGCAAGAGAAAGGGATATGGCCATTTCTCCCCTGGAGAACGAAATAAGACGCTTTAGGAAGAAGCAGGTCCGGAACGTCCGACAGAAACTGACACCTACACCGACGCTGATATTCGAGCATCCCTTCTTGTCTAGAGAGGTCCATATGGCGGTCAATGATATTTCCACATCCGGGTTTTCAGTGTATGAGCCATGTGAAGAGGCATTACTGGTTCCGGGCATGATCATCCCAAAGATAGAGGTCGACTTCCAGGGTGCCGCTACAATATCCTGCGAGGCCCAAGTCATATACCGGATATGTGAAGATACAGGGGAAGTTCGTTGTGGGATAAGTATTCTTGACATGGACATCAATGCTTACAGCAGGCTCACTCACATCCTAACAAGCGCCTTGGACCCCCATGCCTATATTTCCAGCAGGGTCGACATGGAATCCCTTTGGGAATTCTTTTTCAATGCGGGCTTTATATACCCCAAGAAATATCGATTAATCCAGGCATACAGGGAGAGGTTCAAGGAGACTTACCGGAGGCTCTACCAGGACAGCCCTGGGATTGCCAGACACTTCACCTACCAGAAGAGCGGCAGAATCTACGGTCACATCTCCATGATCAGGGCCTATGAAAGGGCATGGATGATTCATCATCATGCGGCCCTTCCCCTCGACCAGAAGCGCACCGGTTTCCTGGTGTTGCGACAGATAATGCATTATCTCAATGACATGTATCGTCTTCCCTCGTCCAACATGGACTACGTGATCTGTTACTTTAGGCCCGAGAACAGGTTTCCGAACCTCGTCTTCGGACGTTTCGCCAGGGCACTCAAGAATCCAGAGGGCTGTTCAATGGATCTGTTCTCCTATCTGCCTCATACGAGCCTCTCCGTGGGTGCTCGTTTGCCTGAGGGATGGACCCTGAGAGAGAGTTCAAAGGGGGAGCTATGGGAGCTTGAGAGGTTTTACGACCACTATTCAGGGGGACTGATGGTCAAGGCCCTCGGATTGAACACAGAAAACAGGGAATCATCCCCCCTTGAAGAAGAATACAACCGGTTCGGCTTTACGAGAAAATACCGGTCCTATTCACTCCTTAAGGGGAACGAGTTATCTGCAATACTCATTGTCAATCAATCTGACCTAGGTTTGAATTTGTCAGAATTACTCAATGGAATCAAAATCCTGGTTGTCGAGCCTGAGACACCTTGGGACCTCTTGTGTGTTGCCATAGGGAAGCTGACAAAGCAGTATTACACGGAAAGAGTCCCGATAATGTGTTATCCCTTCGAATACATAGAGAAAAACAAGATCCCACATGAGAAGGAATATCAACTGTGGGTCCTGAATGTCCAATACGGAAATGAATACCTGGAGTATATGCAGAGAAAGTTCAGGATAGGCTATCCATAAAGAACCGCCCCTGTCCAACCTCTGGGAACGGGATCCTACGGAAAATCACCCTTTCTTCCTTCTTCCTCATGGACCCTCCTTCCCACGAAAACGAGTCCTAAAGCTCCTGGTTTCATCCCTTCAAGGAGTAACTGGTTGATATGTAGCGCCGAATCCCGTATATACATTAAAAGGAGAAAGGCGGAACCCAGGGGGCACTTTCTTTCGAGGCGCGGGTCTCGCTCTGGGAAAAGGATCGTAAACATCCTGGCCCAGCGCAGATCCCGCTGTGCGGGGGCGGGACTGAATTCTGGCTTCTGAATGCAGTCAGTTGCTGCAGGCCATAGCCTTTTTCAGGTGCTGAGGAAAGGCGGGCCCTCTGGACCCGAATCTTTACATTTCCTCATGCCAAAGCTAGAATTTGGGGATTGGCAAAAGTCATCACTCCGAATAGGAGTTAACTTGTTAAGACCTTTGAAAAAGGAGTTTGAGCTGGAGAATGGACAGAAACTTTGATTTTGAACAGGGGCCGATTAGACCACCGAATGAGGCCAGGAGCTTGCTCTTGAGATTTACGAGGAACTGCCCTTGGAACCAGTGTCTTTTTTGTCCCGTTTACAAGAAGAGAAAATTTTCTCTAAGGACCGTAGAAGAAATCAAACAGGATATCCAGGCGGCCAGGGATATCGCCGATGATATCAAGGCATTATCTTGGCAACTGGGACTCAGCGGCAAGGTCACCGACCAGGTAATAAGCCACATATTATCAGGTTCGACTTATAGCAGCAGTTACAGGAGTATCGCGATTTGGCTGTATTACAATACAGGGGCGTGTTTTCTACAGGACGCAGACAACCTTGTGATGAAGACTGATGACCTTGTGGAAGCGCTGAAGTTTCTTAGGGAAAAATTCCCGGAGATCACCAGGGTAACAACCTACTCCAGATCCAGGACCATTGTGCGCAAGTCTGTGGAATCATTGAAAAGGATTAAGGAGGCGGGGTTAGACCGAGTCCACGTGGGGCTCGAGACAGGTCACGACCCCCTCCTAAAGTTCATGAAGAAAGGGGTCACTTCGTCTCAGCATATCGAGGCTGGCCGCAAGGTCATCGAAGCCGGCATGGAACTGTCGGAATACGTGATGCCTGGTCTGGGGGGACAAGAGCTTTGGAAACAGCATGCGGTAGACACGGCCAAGGCCCTTAATAGCATAAACCCCCATTTTATCCGTATCAGGAGCCTAAGGGTACCAAACAGGGTTCCCCTTTATGAAAAACTGGCAAAGGGCCAATTCAAAATGCAGACCGATGATATGCTCGCCGAGGAACTCAAGGTCTTTATTGAAAACTTGGATGGCATAGCAAGCGTTGTCACAAGTGATCATATAATGAATCTGCTGGAAGAGGTGAGCGGAAAACTTCCGGAAGATAAGGAAAAAATGTTGAATGTCATCAAGGAATACCAGGAGCTCTCTGACGAGGAGCGCCTCATATATCGGGTAGGTAGGAGGGGAGGGGCATACCGTTCCACGAAGGACCTGAAGCGCGACCCCGCTACCTACGAAAAGATCAGTGCCCTCATCCGGGAATGGCAGACAAAGGGGGGACCTGAAGAAATCGAGAGAAATATAAGGGATATGGTGGATCAATACGTTTGATGGCTTCGTAAAAAGTCCAATTTCTGCGTTGCGCTTCATCTCGTTGTGATTGCGGCGTACTTCTATGTACGCCTCATCACACGAGATTTGCGCGCCTTGAACTTGAAGCTTTTTACTTTGCCATCCCAATTTTAAGTTCTTACGAGTTCATCAAATCTCGACTTTTTGTGAGTTTATGATGTTCATTAACGTGTTTGAGCGTCATCTGCATGGAATTATCATTTCCTCTGCCTGATTCCATATTTGGGAAGTGGTGCTGATGTCCTATTATCCTATCCTTATCGATCTTACCGGCAAAGAAGTGCTTGTTGTGGGCGGAGGGGAAGTGGCACAGCGAAAGGTTGATTCCCTGCTTGAGACCGGGGCTATAGTCAAGGTCGTTGCTGAGGATCTCACTCCTCGTCTCAGAAAACGTTTAGAACGAGGAGAGATAATTTTTCTTGGCCGGGAATTCCGGGAGCAACACCTGGACGGCTCTTTCATGGTTTTTGCCGCAACCAGCAACAAGAGCTTGAATAGCAGGGTGAGCCAATGGGCAAAGGAGAGGGGTATCCTTGTGAATGCCGTAGATCAACCAAGCGATTGTAGTTTCATCCTGCCTTCTGTTGTGAGGAGGGGCGACCTCTTGATTTGCATTTCAACGTCGGGGAAGAGCCCTGCCCTGGCAAAGAAAATACGAAAGGAGTTGGAGGTCAGGTTCGGAGAAGAATATGATTTCTTTTTGGTCTTGATGGGGAGATTGAGACAGCTGATACTTGGCCGTGGTCTCGATCACAGGGAAAACAGGAGGATATTTTACAAGCTGGTTGATTCGGATCTGCTTGGGTTTCTCAAGGGTTCAGAATGGGAAAAGGCCGCTTCATTGATAAGGGAGGCCACTGGGGTGGAATGGACGGCCGGGGAGATCGAAGAAATTATCGGGACTTGCCATGGGGCGGAGGTTAAAAATGAACCAATATGACAGGCTGGTGGTATCATGGAATTCTTGATATACAGAATGGCGCTTTTCCTGATCATTGTGGCTGCAGGAGGGTTTATTGTCTATATAATCAAGCAGCAGAAAGCCGTGTACCAGTGGTCCTACAGGATACTCCTGGTGGGGTTCGCCTTTCATACCGCCTACTTCGGGATTCAGTACTACAATCTGGGGAGCCAGGCGATCTTTACTCTCAAGGCAGCTTTGTCATTCTTCGCATGGACCATCCTCGGGGCCTATCTTGTCTTCCATCTGAAGTTCAAGCTGATGATTCTTGGCTCCTTTCTGGCTCCTTTTGCAGCCTGTCTTTTGATTATCTCCTCTACAATTCCAGGAATGGAAGTCGTTGACAGGCCGGCATTCAAGGGCATGTGGCTTACAGTTCATGTATGGACGACTCTCATGGGAAACGGGGTTTTTGCGGTAACATTTATCTCAGCCGTTATGTACCTCTTGCAGGAGCACCAAATAAAGGGTAAGAAACTAGGCCCCCTGTACTATAGGCTCCCCTCCCTTCAGACCCTGGACAGGATCAATCATTACAGCCTCATGTACGGCTTTCCCCTATTGACCCTAGGGATGATTACTGGGGCTGTCTACGCCCAATCTGCCTTGGGAAAATACTGGCGATGGGACCCAAAAGAGGTGTGGTCTTTCGTCACATGGCTATTTTACGCAGTCCTGCTCCACGAGCGGATCGCAGTCGGGTGGCGCGGTAGGAGGACTGCAATCTTGTCAATTATCGCCTTTTTGGTGCTAATATTTACTTTTGTCGGTGCCAGTCTCTGGCTGAGTGATTATCACAGTTTCAAGAGTTTGGAAGGCCGTATAGCTCCGTGATCGTCATTTTGAACATAGGGATGAATCATCATACAGCCCCTGTTGAGCTGAGGGAGTGCCTTGCCAAGGATCCCCAAAACCTTGATAGGGGCGTGGCGTTTATACGCGAACAGAGGTGTATCAGGGAGGGTATGTTCCTATCGACCTGCAACCGTGTAGAAGCGCTCTGTGTAACCGGACAGCCGGTCGAGGCGGAAAAATCCATTATCAGGTTCATGTCCCAGTTGAGCGGCCTGCCTGAGGAGGATTTTCTACCAAACCTTTACGTTCACCAAGACCAGGATGCAGTCAGGCATATTTTTCGCGTGGCTTGCAGCCTCGATTCGATGGTGGTAGGGGAGCCTCAGATTCTGGGCCAGATAAAGGATGCCTATTCCATAGCCTCCAGAGAAAAAATTTCCGGGACAATACTGAATAAGCTCATGCACAGGGCATTCCATGTAGCAAAGCGCGTGAGGACTGAGACAAACATAGCTGACTCGGCCGTATCTATCAGCTACGCAGCCGTAGAGCTATCAAGAAAGATATTCTATGACCTGAGGGGAAGAAAGGCGCTTCTCATCGGGGCCGGAGAAATGGCCGAACTTGCTGCGAGACACCTCCTTAGCAATGGAGTCAGCTCGATCTTTGTGTCCAACAGAACCTTTAATCGGGCGGTTCAATTAGCTGAGGCCCTTCAAGGTAAGCCCGTTTCCTTTGATGAAATCGAGACACTACTCCTGGAAGTGGATATAGTAATAACTTCCACTGCCTCGCCGGGGTATGTCGTCCCTGCCGACATGGTCAAGAGTTCAATGAAAAAAAGAAAGAGCCGCCCCCTCTTTTTTATTGACATTGCGGTGCCCAGGGATGTGGATCCTGGTGTAAATGACATTTCAAGCGTGTACCTGTATGATATAGACGACCTAAAGGGTGTGATAGATCTGAATCTATCCCAGAGGAAAAAGGAGGCAATAAAGGCTGAAAGGATTGTTGAAGAGGAGGTCATCAAATTTGAGAAGTGGCTGGAGACCCTTTCGGTGGTGCCTACTATAAAGTCCTTGCGAGAAAAAGCAGAGGCTGTAAGGAGGAGAGAGTTGAGAAAAAGCCAATCCCTGCTAAAAGACCTATCACCGTTTCAGCGAGAGGGGATAGATCGGCTCACGCTCTCTATTGCAGAAAAGATCATAAATGATCCAATCCTAGTCCTGAAGAAAAAGGCAGACAGAACTACCCGGGATGTATATCTAGACATGGCGAGGAAACTCTTCAAACTGGACAATGATGAGGACGGTGAATAATCATGGACTTTAATGCTATGGTTGCGAAGCTCAAAAGCCACCCACGGGCCGCAGAAATGGGAATGATGGCCTTTCACCTTGGAATAGTGCGGGCCACTTCGCGGGATGGCAAGAACGTCGAGGGGCTCGAAGTTGAATACGACTACGATATGATTGCCAATATAATCAGCAATATAAAACAGTTGCCAGGTATTGTTGAAGTTTTGGTTGAGGCTAGGGAAGGGCGTCTCGGGGTTGGAGACGAAATCCTTGCCGTGGCAATTGCCGGTGATGTTAGAGAGCACGTGTTCCCGGCTCTAGAGGAAGCAGTCAACCGAATAAAGGCTGAGGCTAGCAGGAAGAAAGAATACCGGGCTTAGATATCCTCAGGGGGAGTCTCTGACTTGGGACAGTACTTTAGGAGCTGAGCAAGAAGGCGAGTAGCTCAAGCAGGAAGAAAGGAGTGATATATCCTATGGGAATGGTAGATGTCGGTGAAAAACCTATTGTCAAGCGGAGCGCTGAAGCGGGTGGAAGGATTTTTGTTTCTGAAGGAACCTTGGAAAAGATTAGAAAAGGGAGTATAAGGAAAGGTGATCCGTTGGTAGTTGCGGAGGTCGCTGCAATGAGTGCTGCCAAGCAGACCCATACCCTGATTCCCCATTGCCATCAGATACCCCTGGATACAGTAAAAGTGGACTTTTTTGTCCACAAGGACAGCATTGAGGCCAGGTGTCTGGTAAGGGCGCAGGCAAGGACCGGAGTGGAGATGGAAGCCCTGGTCGGTGTTACTATGGCCTTGAATACCATTTGGGACATGGTGAAATACCTGGAAAAGGACGCTGAGGGTCAATATCCGGCTACCAGGATAGGGGATGTCAGGGTCTTACATAAGGAAAAGGCGGTGGAATAGGAGATGTATAAACTTGTACAAAAGCCACTCAGCCCACCTGAGTTCTCTTAGCGAGCATGCCCTGTGTCCCTGAGAAGCCTTTGTGGAAAGGATCAGAATGCCAAAGATCTATATACTAAACGGCCCCGAACAGGGCAAATCCTTCGAGCTTGATAAGGACATCATCAGTGTCGGCCGGGCCAGGGAAAATGATATCCAGATTTTGGACAAAACCGTTTCCCGGAGGCATTTGGAGATAGTTCGCAGGGAGAACAGATATTTTGCCAGGGATCTTGAGAGCCTAAACGGCACATTTCTAGATGGCAGATACATAAGGCCAGGCGAAGAAGTGGAAATAAGGGAAGGGAGCCCTGTTGTCTTGGGAATGAGTGTAATATGCCTTGGGAAAGGATGCATCGAGCACGTAATGCCTTTTCTCGACTCCATCGAGCTGACCAAGGACCTGGGGGAAGAGAGCGGGCTGGCTATTCAGCAGAGGAGTAAGACCAACCAAAAGATCATGGAATTGATCTACAGTGTCTCCCGGATCCTGGATGAGACTACCACCACCAGTATAAAAAGGGCACTGGCAGAGTTGCTGGAAAGTATATTCCAAATCTTGAAGCGCATTGACAGGGCCGCGATCCTTTTGATGGATCCCAAGACTGGTAAGGTGATTGAAACCCTTTCGAGGTCCAGGGAGGAGTCGGGAAAAAGCGTTGAGCCATATTGTAGAGAGGTTGTCAAGAGGGTCATTGAAGAAGGCAGGGCGGTTTTTGTCGCAGACACCCAAAAGTTGGAAGGAGATGAAATAGTCGATACCCTGAAAGTCTCAAGGGTTGCATCCGTAATGTGCGTGCCTATCATGAGTGGTTCCCAGGTGAGGGGAGCTGTTTACGTAGATTCACTAAGTACGCCTTACAGTTTTAGGAAAAGAGACCTTTCCCTATTCATGGATTTGGGTAGGAGAGCAGGCATTGCTTTGGAAGGTGCCCTCCTAAAAGAGAGCCTGGAGCGCGGTTAGGTCATGTCTCCAAGGGGACTGAGATCTACCTCCTTCACCAACCCCCTCTTCCTTGAGAAAACAAGTAGATACCAACCTATTGGACTGGAGTAATGCGGCGAACTGCCTTTCAGAGGCCTCCCCATTGCTCCCTGGCAAGACCCCCTTGACTGGGAGACACAAAACTAATAGATATTGTAAGAGCGTATAAGTGTTAAGCTCTGAGGGAGGACGATGGCCAGTGTCCACTGTAAAGTTGCGACATTCCTGGGGCCCTATTCTGTCCCGTAGGGATTTCTTACGGTACGCGTCCATTTCCGGGATCGGTTTACTCATGGGGTGTGCCACAAATCCGGTCACCGGCAAGACCCAGTTCATGCTGATAACAGAGGAGCAGGAAATCCTCCTGGATCGCGGAAATTCCCCACACCAATTTTCATTGGACTACGGTGAAATCCTAGACAGGAAGCTGAGCGCTTACATAGACCGGACCGGAAAGACCCTGGTACCCCATACCCATCGCCCGCATCTCCCTTACGGGTTCAAGGTCGTAAACGCCACATATGTCAATGCCTACGCATTCCCCGGGGGTAGCGTAGGAATAACCCGGGGCATCTTGCTCAAACTGGAAAACGAGGCGGAATTGGCCGGCCTCCTGGGACATGAATTGGGCCATATAAATGCCCGTCATACGGCAGAACAAATGTCTAAGAGTACCTTGGCTGGTCTGTTCGTGGTAGGTGCAGCAACAGTTGTCGGCCTTAAGAACAAGGCGCTTACGGATCCGGCTGCAACTCTTGGCATGCTCGGCGCAGGTATGCTTCTCGCAGCCTATTCCAGGGATAATGAGCGTGAGGCTGATTCTCTCGGCATGGAGTATATGGTCAAAGGAGGCTACAACCCCATGGGGATGGTAGGGCTGATGGATATGCTCAGGAGTCTATCCAAGAAAAAGCCCTCTGCTGCACAAATCCTTTTTGCCACGCACCCCATGAGTGATGAACGGTACGAAAGGGCCCTGCTCTTTTCAAGGACCCGATATGCTAAGTCCAGGAAAGCGCCACTCTATAGGGAGAGATATATGGATAACACAAAGGCCTTGAGGGCCAAGGCGAAGGCCATCATGGCCATGCAAGCGGGTGAGAGTGCCCTGGTAAGAAAGAAGTATCTCGAGGCCGAAGACAATTTCAAGGAGGCCTTGAAGGAGGCCCCAGATGATTATGCAGGACTCCTTATGATGTCAAAGTGCCTGATCCTTCAGGGGAGGTATGAAGATGCCGTGAAATATGCCGAGGATGCAAGAGATATGTATGCAGCCGAGGCCCAGGCATATCACATCGCAGGTTTCGCAAAGATAAAGCTAAAAAGATACTCCGAATCCTATTCAGACTTCATGACCTATGAAAAAATGCTGCCCGGCAATCCAAACACGATCTTTTTCATCGGCTTGTCCCTGGAGGGGATGCAGAAGATAGAGCGGGCGGCCGGATATTATCATCGTTACCTCCAAGAAGTCTCCTCAGGCGAATACGCGAGGTATGCCTACCGTCGCCTTGTGCAATGGGGATACTATCGCCCCTAGAAATCTTCCCGTAATACCCAATAAGAGGCCCCCGGAAAGGTACCCGGTCGTCGATTGCGTCAGGGGGATTGCAGTCCTCGTAGACCTTCAATAAGCGGAAATCCTCCTGCTGGAACAGTATTGTAATTGGGCTCTATGATACTCTGATATCGATGTTTTCTATTGAAGCATAGGGTGGCCTAATCTATAATAATTTTTCTATAAAATTTTAGCCTTTTTCAAGGATTCGGGGCCTCAGCAATCTCTTTCCAGAGGTGAAAGGCATCGAAGTAATGCTCCATTGTGTGCCACCCAGGCGGTCGGTTACCTGATCGTCATGCCTGGCTTTCCTTACGGCGGATAATGGATAGGGCTATCGGACCGCTAGGCCCATGCGCCGTGCGTATAGGGTACCACCGAAACGAGTTCATCTCTTCCAAGAGATCCCGAGACCCTGTAGTCCTTTGGCCTTTCGTAGAGCTGAAATGTTTTACGATTCACTTGAGTTTGGCATCAGGAACATTCAAGAAGAATGGCTGGTTCACCAAAGGCAAGAATTCCTAGTGATCGGGGACAAGAAAATGGTAACACACAGTTTCTTTAATATCGCAAGGGAAGAGACCTACCAGGATGGTCAAGTTATCTTTGAACAGGGAAGCTCCGGCACCTGGGTATACGTGATTCTGTCGGGCGCGATAGAAGTATCCAGAACCGTTCGAGGCAGGAAATACATTCTGAGTATACTCCGGGAAGGAGAAGTATTCGGCGAACTTGCCCTGATAGGCTCCGTCAAACGCACTGCAACAACCCGGGCGATTGGAGAAACAACTGTAGGGATACTGGATAGAGAGTTCCTGGACGGGGAATTCAACAAGCTGTCTTCGGACTTCCGATCCATACTCGTGACTTTTGTTCGGAGGTTCGAGAAAATGATAGATCGGATCCAGGAATTCTCAATAAGGGGAAGGGCAAGAATTTCCAAGAGCCTGTCTCTATCATTCAAGGACCGAGATACATTCATTTCTGCCTACTCGGGAAATATCAGCTCCGGGGGAGTATTCATAGTGACCAAGAACCCCCTCAAAGTCGGTGAAGAGTTTTTGCTCAAGCTCCAGCTGCCGGACCTAAAGGCACCCCTCCAGATCAGGTGCCGGGTTAGCTGGACACGACAGCAAGAAGAAGCTACAAAGGAGAGGCCCCCCGGGATGGGAGTCAAATTCGTGGAGATGAGCCAAAGCGATACAAAGATATTAAAGGAATACATCAGCCAAACTTGATAGCTTTTTAGGGGTGAGCTTCTTGACAGGGGACATTGGGTTCAGGCGGACGCGGAATTTCTTCCTTGACACTGAGTTACCAGTTTCCTATCCTCCTTTCCGGGAGAGAATGGTTAGGCCATCCTCTCGAGCTCGGCGTGAACGATCTTTTCCTCGGGACCATGGAAAGGGAAGGAAAAGACCTTTGACTTTAACCTATCTTATGTGGTCTTGACGCTATGGAGTCTGAGGGGCGATTGGCAATAGGTGACAGGATCAGGTCGATCAGGTTAGAAAAAGGCCTTAGCATCAAAGAACTGGCTGAGAGGGCCGGGTGTTCTGATGAATATCTTGGATGGGTGGAAGATGGTCAGATAGAACCTCCAGTTGCTCTGCTCCTTCGCCTGGAAAAGGCGATGCACCTGGATACAGGGAGCTTGCTGGAAAGCCCCCGTTCATGGGAAAAACGCATGGAGGAGGCTGCCAAGAGGACAAAACACTATTCATATCAGGCCCTCACCCCTCCGGAGCCGGATAAGCGCTTGATGGCTTTTTCCATCAAAATACCACCTGGAACGGATCATGATGGAGTCGGTTACAGACACGAAGGGGAGGAGTTTATTTACGTCTTAGAAGGCAGTGTTGACGTGAGATTGGAGAAGGAGAAGCATAGACTTTCCAAAAAAGAATCTCTCCGATTCAATTCAAATCTCGATCACTTTATCTCAAACCCTGGTGATGTTGAAGCTCAACTTCTCGTGATACTGTACGTCCCTTAGTGCTTCGATTCGCAATTGCGGTGGCGTATCTTTCGGATAAGAATCCTTATTAATGCTCACTCAGCACTAAGTCCTGAGTAAATAAATACGTTAGGGTATTTATGAATCGAAGGACTTAGGCCTTTGGGGGCCTATTTTCCTCCCTGATTTCGTAGAATCCCGGCTCCGGGAAAGGACCGGGGAGAACCAAATGGGGCGCGAGGAACAACCTCCGAAATGAGCAAGAGATTTGTGGTTAAGATCGCGGGAACCGGGCTATGGATCTGTAGGAGGCAATCCGCCACCGTACCGGCCCGGGCCTCGATCAGAGAAGATGCAGGGCATATGAAATCCAAAAGCATCCTTTTTGCCATCACTATCCTTTTTGCAATCTTCTCGTGTCCCCCTGAAAAACGGGCACAGGCAAGGCCTGTTGTTCTGCCTTTACGTAATCAGGATGTGATTCAAGTTAAGGTAAAACGCGTGATCCTGGATCCTGTCAGCAAACAACCCGTGGTGATGCTGTCAGACACCAAGGAGACGAGGGCCCTTCCTATTTGGATAGACATGTTTACAGCGAGCGCAATACAGTCCGAGCTTAAACAGGTTGAACATCAGCGACCACTCACTCACGATTTGCTGGAGAGGATAATCAAGGACTCCGGCCTCAAGGTGAAGAAAGTTATTATCACGAACCTCAGGGATGGGATCTATTACGCCAGGATAACTGTTGACAAGGAAGGCTCTCCCATTCACATAGATGCGCGTCCAAGTGACTCTATCGTTATTGCGCTCAAATTTGCCCTTCCTATTTTCGTGTCAAAAGAGCTCTTTACAGACAAGTCTATCCCTCTTAGAGACACAGAGAGTGCTGAAGAGGCTTACGGCTTACGAACCCAACCCTTGACACCATCTCTTTCAGAGGCCTTTTCCTTTAGTTCAACCCATGGTCTCCTCGTGGCGGATGTTCTACCCGACAGCCCTGCAGAAAGCGACGGACTGAGGCGCGGTGATATACTGGTGCGGATTGGTGAATTAGAGGTCGAAAATAAAGAAGCCTTAAGAAAGGCCCTTGAAAAAAGCGCGGGCGCCTCTATCAGGGCGATGATTTACAGGAAGGGACAATTTGTCACTCTTGAACTCCACCCGAAATAGATCCTAGAAGGAGTCAAAAGGGAAAGCCTGTCGCGGTCTGCGGAAGAGCCGGGATCTTTGGGGTTTCCTTCACACCATGGAATCAAGGCAAGATAAGAGCATATCTGACCCGAGAAAATGGGTGGAACTTTACGGTGACTACCTGTACAGATATGCCTTTGCAAGGACCCGGAATCAGCAAGTAGCAGAAGACCTTGTGCAGGAGACGTTCTTGGCGGCCTTGAATGGTCTCCAGGACTTTCAAGGTCGCTCAACAGAAAAGACCTGGCTTTCCTCCATCATCCGGCAGCCCTGCAAACCAGCTGAAGGCCCTATCAGACTGTCTCGCAGGGCTGCCGGATCGTCTGTCCCGCATCTTCATGCTTCGAGAGTTGGATGGAATGAGCACGGAGGATATCACCGATCTGCTTAATATAACTGACGCTAACTGTTGGGTGATGTTACACAGGGCTCGTATTTACCTGAGACGATGCCTTGAAATAACCTGGTTCAAAGGCTGATATTCTATTGTCCCGGAAAAAGCTACATGTTCCTGGTTGAAAATAGGCCATCCCTAATGCTGATGGCTTCGTAAAAAGTCCAATTCCTGCGTTGCGCTTCATCTCGTTGTGATTGCGGCGTACGCTGAGCACGCCTCATCACACGAGATTCGCGCGCCTTGAACTTGAAGCTTTTTACTTTGCCATCTCAATTTCGACTTTTTACGAGTTCGTCAATGGTAATAGATGAAAAATTGTTCCTCTCCTTGTCCCCTGTTTTTTGGATTTCTCCACTCGATCAGTGTTTTCCCACCTGACCTGATCGATCCTATGCTTGAGGAAGAATTTCCCCTTTCCCACACCCTTTGGGCCCGGCCTCTGAATGCGATGGCCTGACGGGCTCCGTTGCGCACATCGTCGGGAGTGACTTGACACACTCTCGGCTTTGGCTTAGGAAATTCTTGGGAGGTGCGAAATATGGAGAGAACGGAACAGGAGAGAAGGTTTTCCCGGACATGAACATGAATATGCACCATGGCATTCTTGATGGAGTGGGAGGAAACGGCTCCAAGTCTTATCACTGTATCTTCTGCGGAAATAACATCACCCATTCAGACAGGCTAATACGAATAGGTGGTACCAACCGTCATTTTTTTGTGAATCCTGCGGGTGAGGGTTGTGATTTCCATACCTTTTACTCCTGTCCGGGCGCCATAGCGCTTGGACAGGCCACAGAAGAACATACCTGGTTTCACGGATACAACTGGACTATGGCCTTTTGCCGTCGCTGTGGCAAGCACCTGGGCTGGTACTATGAGGCAAGATCTACTGTGGAGAGGCCGCAAGAGTTCTGGGGTATACTGGTCGACCACCTCACGAATGATTTCACCCCCCCAGGAGAATAATATTGTGTTGGAGGCCGACCAGTATTAGGGTATAATAAGACAAATTGTGATTAGGCGGCAAGAACCTGGAGGCTCAAGCTTTAGCAAAGGTCCTATGCGAGGTTGAGCCGGTAAAATTCTGCCATGTGGAGAGGGGGGGATCTTGCGATAGTAATTAGAAGTATTTGCGCTCGATTCTCCTGCGTGCTTGACCTTCCCCTTTCCGGCAACGGAGTATCCAATGAAGAAAAAGCGAAACAAGATATTGAGCCTATTGGGAGAGGATGCAGAATTCGACGGCATACTGAGATTCCGTGGCGCAATCCGAATAGACGGACGCTTCAAGGGAAAGATACTGGGGACAGGTGACCTGATCGTGGGAGCAAATGCTTCCCTTGAGGCTGTGATAATGGTTTCAAATGTACTCGTTACCGGAGAGATCCGTGGCGATGTTATTGCAGACAAAGGCGTGGACATCCTTTCGACGGGTAGAGTCCACGGTAACATTCAAGCTCCTAGGCTGATAATGGAAGAAGGAGCGATATTCGATGGTAATTGCAGGATGAAAAACTTAGAAGAAGGAGTTTCGCAACAGTCCGGTCTTGAGCAAGGGGAGGATGCGGACAAGGGGCTTAGTCCAAAGCGGAATTCAGGAGTCATTCAAGGCCGTGTCCTTGCGAGAGCGGCGGTGGTAGGAGAGTCGCCCACGACCCTCACAGAGGGAGGCGAAGCAGATACATCAAAGGTTCCCCTTGAAGACGCTGAAGTCCTCGCCAGATGCGAAGGTATTGGGGAGAGGCACACCAAGACAGATTCCTCCGGGTACTATAGGCTCACCGACCTGGAAGATGGGCAGTGGGTGTTGGGCGTACGGGCGAAAGGTTACGAAAAAATGGAAGCGATTATAAGAATAGACGGAGGGGGCGTCTACGAGCATGACTTTGACTAGGTCTCATCCAGGCCTCTTTTTCGCTAGCGAGTCCGGTTGAAAGAGAGCCTCAGGTTGTTGGTTTGATAAGGGGATTTCGTGATTATTTTTGGAGATGATGAGCTAATAGAAATGGAGGGTCTTGGGAAAAACAGTAAGTAATTGCCAAGGGAAATTGGATGATGGCTAACGCCTTGCTTGTTGGGTGGCATAAGGTCTTGCCCCCGGTTTGAACCAATTGTACCTGGAAGCTCTCCAAGGATTATGTGAGGAGCCTCTCCTTGTTATTGAGGACCCGGTCAGCTTGGCCGGGTCTTTGATATAGAAATGGGAGAAGTCGCTGATATCCGGTTAGAATGCCGATTTTCTATCGGGAGAATTGGAAATGAAGAACCTTTTGCGACAGATCATTATCAGGCTTGCCGAGGGGGGGATTCTGCCATCTGACAGGGAGGAACTGAGACTGAGGAAAACCGTCCTTACCTTTATGGTGAGCCTGTACATTGTACTGGGGTTCTTTTGGGGCATAGCTTACATGGCCTTGGGACTTTTCTACTATGCTTTGATCCCCTTGGGTTACAGTATCGTGTCCTTCTTCACCCTGGTCATCTTCTTTCGTTTCAAACGGTACGATTTTTTTCGCTTCAGCCAGCTGACCATGATTCTGTTTGTGCCTTTCCTGCTACAGTGGACCCTTGGCGGTTTTGCAGCCTCGAGCGCAGTCATGATATGGGCAATCTTGTCTCCTATCGGATCTCTTATGTTTGCCGGGACACGCGAAGCCTTTGCCTGGTTTCTTGCCTATCTTGTGCTCATGGGGTTTTCGGGGATCCTGGACAGTAAGCTTTCCGAGAACGCCGCTGTTTTGCCCCAGTGGGCTACGATAAGTTTCTTTGTGGTCAATATTCTGGGCGTATCTTCAATTGCGTTTGTACTCATACGTTACTTTGTGAAAGAACGTGAGCTGGCCATGGAGACCCTGGGCAAGGAACATGAAATGATCCAAAAAGAGAAGGAAAGACTGCTCAAAATCAAGAACGTCTTAGGCCACTTTGTTCCTGAAACAGCCAAGAGGATCATTGAAAGGGATCCTGACAGGGCGGTCCTTGAGAAATATGTCAGAGACGCCACGGTGCTCTTTCTGGATATCGAGGGATTTTCATCCTTCCTGCAGACATACCCCCTTGAAAGGGTGAACCGCGCCATAGAGACATATTTTTCCCTGTTTTATGACTTGATTCAAAAAAGGGGAGGGGACATTAATGAGACTGCAGGGGATGGTATGATGGTAATCTTTCTTGATCAGGATCCCAAAACCCATGCTAGAAACGCTGTTCAGGCTGCTATCGAGATAAAAATGCAATGTGCCAATTACAAGAAAATAAGGGACCCCAACCTGTTTCCCATAAGCGTCAATATAGGAATCAGCTCGGGTGAAGTCTACTTGGGGTCCACAAAGATGAGGGGGACAGAGGGGGACAGGTGGACCTTCACGGCTTCCGGTCCCGTGACCCTTCTCGCGGCGAGGCTCTCTGAATATGGACACGGGGGCCAGATCTTGATAGGCGAAGAGACAGCGAGACGGGTGGAGGGATCTTTTCCCTTGGCTGGTCTTGGCAGGGTCAAGCTCAAAAATCTGGTAGATCCTGGAGAGGTCTTTGAGGTTACCGGACCTTCGGGGAAAAACATTTGATAACCTACCTAAATTAATGTAAAATTCGAAAAAATATGCCAGAATCCATCTTGCTTGAAGGCGTACTCAGCGTACGCGGCAATCATTTACCCCGTTAAATAACCCCGGATTCAAAGAACGTCGGGCTCATGATGTTTCTAGAGGGTTCCGGGCCTTTGATTCAGCTCCACAAATTCCCATTTAACGGGGCAGGGATGAAGCGCAACGCAGATCATTAGATCCCGCTCAGCGGGGAATTGGGCTTTTTGCGAAGCCATCAAGGATGATGAAGTCGTAGAAAGTCGAAATTGGGATGGCAAAGTAAAAAGCTTCAAGTTCAAGGCGCGCGAATCTCGTGTGATGAGGCGTACTTACCGTACGCCGCAATCACAACGAGATGAAGCGCAACGCACCCACAGGAGCCTGTGGAATAAATTGTGACGTTTGCAAGTTAGGATTACTGGGGGCCTGCTCAAGTTGCGGATCCGGTCGGAGCGGCGAAGCTCAAAAGAAAATGAGCGCCCAGATCCGAATCCTGGGAAGCCCATGTCCCATCTTGGCCTGCGCCTATGAAAGGGGGATTGATTATTGCCTCAGGGACTGCAGCAATTTCCCATGCCAGCACTTCGAATCAGGATATTATCCTTATAGCGAGGCGTACATAAAAATGCAAAAGAGAAGACGAAGGGATGTCCCGGTGTCAAGAGATCCTTCTGGTAAGGACGTAGCGGTGCCCCGGGAATACTGGGAAGAATTGAGCCAGAGGAACATTGATTCAATATGCGAAAGGGCTATGGCTGACAGGTCTACTCCCCACGGCATAATTTTGCCTTTTTTGGGGAGGCAAATATTGCTGGACTTGAATGAGAGCTCTCTCAAGGTTTTGAAATACGGGACGTGGCATAGGGCGGATTATCCACTGCTCGAACTGCTTTCCCTTGTCTACCTATTGAATGTGGATTCCGAGCCCCTCTCCAATGAAATCATCGGAGTGCATGAGCTCAAGGATTCACACTTTTTCCGGGGACCCCACGAACTGAGAGTGCAAGGGATCGTCGATAGATTTGGCAAGGACCCGGACGGCTTCAGAGGGGCTTCAGAATCCCTTGGGGGTGAACCCTTGGACATGGCCGACCTGGCCTACAGGTTTTTCCCCATGCCAAAAGTTCCCCTTTACTACCTGCTATGGCTTGGGGATGAGGAATTCGATGCCCGGGTTTCTGTCCTATTTGACCGCACGATCGACCGGTATTTGTTTCCTGATGCCATATGGGGGATTGTAAATCTCGTTTCAGATGCGCTGTTGATGGCCCCGGACTACCCGTTCTAGAAAATGATGTTGGAAGAGAAAGCAATCCCCACTACCACTGCGAGCTGAAAATGCTCCGCCGAGAAGCTCCATTTACGGCGAGATCTCCTTGAGGTGACGGGATGAGTGATGAGCTACTGCGGAAAATCATTCCTTTGCTGCTTCTCCTGTTGATCATTTGTTTCAATAGTTCTCCCTCGTTCGCCGCATCAGTTGTAGGGGAAGACATACCAATGAGCAGCGAATGGAGAATCCCCTCAACCGAAGACCTCCCAAGCATGTTGAAAAGGGCCGGCATCTTGGTAGGGACCACCTATTCGCTAACAAATTTTTTCTTCCTCCCCAATGGCGAAAAACACGGATTTGAGTACAGCCTGCTAAAGGAATATGAGGCATTCTTGAATAGGAAGAGGAGCCGCTGGGATATTCCCGTAGTAATATCCTTTCTCCCAATGCCCCATGACAAGCTCATTCCAGCCCTGCTAGGGGGCTATTGCGATATCGTAGCCGCCGGACTAACCATAACACCCCAACGTTATATGCTGGCGGACTTTACAGATCCATACCTGACCGGGATAAGTGAGGTGATAGTGACCCATAAGAGTGTAACGGGAGTAGCTTCTTTCATGGATCTTGCTGGGAAAGAGATTTACGTGCGTCGATCCAGCAGCTATTACTCCAGCCTCGTCGGGATCAACGGGAAATTGAAGGCCCGGAATCTGCCCTTGATAAGAATCAAGGAGGCAGATGAGACCCTTGCCACGGAGAGCATCCTTGAAATGGTGAATGCGGGCATCGTAAAGATAACCGTTGCGGATTCCCATCTGGCCGAACTCTGGTCCAAGGTTCTCCCTGATATAGAGGTGCACAAAGATGTCAAAGTCCGTAAAGACGGGAGCCTGGCATGGATGATTCGAAAGAATAACCCTCTCTTGAAGGAGAGCTTGAATAAGTTCATTCGGGCCCATAGGAAAGGGACGTTTAAAGGAAACATCTATTTCGAACGTTACTTCAAGGATACGCGCTGGATAAGGAACCCCTTGAGCAAGAAAACCCGTGAAAGATTGGCTCGCTATGAAACCTGGTTCAAAAAATACGGCAGAATCTACGGCATAGACTGGAGACTGCTTATCTCGTTGGCCTTCCATGAATCGGGATTGGACCATTCAAAGCGTTCCCCGTCCGGGGCGATCGGCCTGATGCAGGTCATGCCTGAACTCGCAAGGGATAAGAGGATCGCCATAAGAGATATTCACCTGCCGGAAAACAATATCCATGCCAGCACCAAGTACCTGGCTCTCCTGAGAGACAAATATTTTTCGAAACCCGGTATAGGCCCTGATGCCCGTCTAAGGTTCGCCCTGGCAGCATATAATGCCGGGCCTTCAAAAGTAGAGAAGATACGGCGCAGGGCCAAAAGAATGGGATACGACCCTAGTCGATGGTTCGGGAATTGCGAGGTGGCCGCGCTGAGAGAAGTTGGGCAGGAGACCGTCTTGTACGTCAGGAACATAAACATCTATTACATCGCCTTGAGGCTCTCTGAACCCTATATGAAAGAGGCCCATGAATCCAGAGGTGGTTTATAGGGAAACCAAGAGACAAGGGTGCCACCAAGCTGGCGGGACACCTTCCACCAAGTCCCCCGGAAAAAGAGATAAGGGAATTGACGGATGTTGAGGGCTTTGACAATGCAGCCCACCTGTCAAGGGTTCTTTCTGAGCCTCTTGAGGCGTTCCCTGATGAAATCGTATTCCAACCAGGTGTCGAGGAATGATTCCAGCGCTCTCCGATAATGACCTAAGGCCTGGTCCTTGTTTCCGATTCCTTCAGCCCAAAACCCCAAAAAGGCGTAGGCCGTAAGGAGGTTTTCCGGTGTCTCCAGTGCCCCTTTACTCAGCAACGCCTGATTCCCATCCTCTAAAAGCACTCTTGCAATGCCCCTGTACCATGGGGCTCTTGTAGACGATATATAGGCTCTCAGTTTTGACCTTGCCTTGCTCTCCTCGCCCTGGATATGCAGTATACACGGTTCCAGGAGACCAAGGCTGAGCTGACTTGAATTCGATCTACCACCCCTTTTCAAGAAAGAACGGGTGTATCTCAGGGCATCCTTCCAGGCTTCGTCCGCGGCATAATAGAATGCGAAGGCAGTTAGGAGATTAGGGCTGTCAGGGAACAACTCATGGACCTCTTGCAATATTTCGATTCTATCTCTTATTCCCATCCCCATGTCAGAGAGTTTATCGGTAAGCCCTGCAAGTTTCTCTTTTCTCTCTTTTTTCTCTTCCTGCTCTTTCATGAGCCTTCGAGTAAAATCCGCAATCTCTTCTCTGTATCCGGTCGACTCCGATTCCTTTTGAAATGCCTCTTGCCTTAGTTTCCGCACCTGTTCGAGCTTGGAGAGTGCAAGATAGAATTGCCAGTTATCCCTATCGCCGGAGAGGAGGGAGTGGCGCAAAAACTTCTCAGCGGCTACCAGGTCCCCTCCCCGGGCCCTCTTCATCCCCAGAAGGTATAGGATCCAGCTCTTCTCAGACGAGGTGTACCATCCCCTGAGCGCTGAATTCTCGTCAACGAACCCTCCCAGGACTCTTGCAAGATACCCCTGGAACTCGTGCTCGGACCTCCAATCCAGTCCCATGAGGGCTGCCCTGTGCCGGCTGGTTTCTTTCTTCCCTGTCATCCAGTCCATAAGGTATAACATCAACCTTGCCTCCATGTTTTCAGGGTTCATAGACAGGGACTGGGAAAAGCGTTTCGCTGCATTTGGGAAATCCCCCCTGCAAAAGGACATTATTGCGGACGCAGTAACTAACTGGGGATTTGGATTTCCACCGATTTCCCTCTCCGCAATCTCCTGTGCAGCGAGCCAGCGGCCTTCCCTGGCGTGCTCTCTCATCCTTTTCAGCTTGTCCTCAAGGGAAAAATCCAGCACACCATTCCACTTGGTGTTTCCTGCCTTGACACTACTGAGGAATTCCGCTGCCCCCCTAATCGGGAGGACCAACCCTATGTCCCATCTCGGGGTTGGTATTGGTAGCAATCCCTGGGGTAATTCCGTTGCAACACCTGAGACAATCCCTATCACCTTTCCATGAATGTCTACTAGGGGACCGCCGCTGTTGCCGCCGTAAATTGACGCATCCACTTGGAGCAAGTGTTTGAAGGAGCGCCTCACATTACCCCTTGTCACGCTTGCATTTACGGTAGCTTCCTGGGTGCGGCCGCCCAGGGGAAACCCCAGGGTGATAATGGGAGTCAGCTTGGGAATGGTTCGGGGCTCCATTTTGGCATCTAAGGGCAGGGGAGCAATTTCAGGGGGGACCGGCTCTATTCTTAGGAGGGCGAAATCATCCTTGAAAGGGGAAGAAAGGAACTGTGTGGTTCTTGTAAGGGACTTTGGAATGCCGGCAATGGATACCCGCCTTTTCGAGGTCCTGGTGTAAGCCGTATCAGTAAGGTATATGTCTTCAAGTTGAGGGTTCTCGATGAATCTCGCCGCCCTGTTGAAGGCCTCAGTCCCTTCAAACCATAAGAGTAAACGGTAATCGAATTTGGGCACCTTGTCTTCCTTTTTCAACTGTTCGGCAGCCGAAAAGAGGGTGTTGTCTTCCAACCAGGGACAGACGACATGACGACTCGTGAGCATGTAGCCTTCTTTGTCCACGAGGAAGGCGGTCCCCTCGGACCTGTTTCGATAAACCCTTTCTCCCTCCGATTCCAGCCAGTATTCAACTACCAGGAAGGCAATGGATTTCGTGTACCTGTTCGCATAGGACTCAAGGAGGGAAGATACATCTCTGTCTTGACGGGTCTGGTGAAACAAGAAGATGACGATTGCGACGATGAGCAGGGCAACAGCAATTATGGCTGTTTTTCTCGCGCCTGTCTTGACTTTTTGAGGCCCCCGGCCTGGATGGAGGGAGGCTTCCTCAATGCTTTCATATTTTTTCATTCCCTCCTTTATGCGTGCAAGACAGTCCGCTACCTCTTTCATGGACCGGGGCCGTAAGTCGGGATCCTCTGCCAGCATAACCTTGAACAATATCTTGGCTTCCCCAGGGAGATCCAGCTCGTCGAGCTTTGCCACAAAGTCTCCGAGCCCCAGGTCTGCCGTGAGAATCTCCACGAAGATCTTGCCCAGGGACCAGATATCACTCCTGAAATCAAGGGGCCTGTCACCCGTGATATCGGGATGGCATTCAAGGAGTTTTTTGAGCATGGGCCCTGGTCTGTCCAGCTGGGGATCGAAGAAGCGGGAGAACTTATAATCTATCTTTATCCCTAGAGCTCCCTCCCTGTCGGTTTTAACGAGGATTATGTCGTTCAATATCAAATGGGGAATGAAATAGCCCATGTCGTGGAGTACAGTGAGGGTAGAGGCTATCTGATAAAACAACTCAAAAACAAGGCCCTTATTCTTGAGCCCGCCGGAGGCCAGCAATGAGCCCCAGCTTATGGTGTCGAGCCACTCGCTTATTCTATACCATAGTCCATCCGGTGCTTGCCTGATAGCATAATGCCTTACGAACCCTTCCGCCGGGAGCTTTTTCAATTCTTCAAGCTCCTGCTTCAATCTCATCGCTATTTCATCGGTCACCCCGGACCGGGAGGTAAAGAGGCGGATCATGACCATCTCGCCTGTCCTCTGGCGGATAGCCCTGCAGAGGAAACTGGCGTATCCTTCATGAAGCACATTTACGATCTGGTAATCATCGATATACCTTCTGCCTTCGCCGATTTCAGTGCCGCAGGAAGGGCAGGTGACAATGCCTTCGGCTACAGGTTGATCACATTTAGGGCATAGTTTCAAGGCATGATTCCCCTAGATACAATTCCGGGAGCCGGGCGCTGGATCTCGTGGTCGGGGGTATAAGAAGAGGCCTGCTCCCGCCCACCGATTGGAGACTGGATCCCTCAAAGGGTGAATAAACTCCGCACGTGATGGTCCAGGTAGAAGTCTTGGGGCAGGCTCTTGAGTTCAAGAGAGCCATCTAATTCTCTTTTTTTATCAATATATTATAGAAGGATCATTCTCAGGTGTCAAGGTAAGGTGTGCAGAGATTGACAAGATGTGATGAAACACATCCAGGAAAATGAAGCAACCTATCTTCATTGAAATTCTCGCCGGATCTGTTATCCTTACACGGTAGTGTTTCTCTGTTCATAACCTGCGTCAAAGAGAAGAAAGGCTGAGACAAAATGTTTTCGCAGAGACTGAAAAGACTTACCGCTTATGTCCCCGGCGAACAGCCCCAGGACAGCAAGTATATGAAGCTGAATACCAATGAGAATCCATATCCCCCTTCGCCAAAGATCGCCGACCTCTTGAGAGGGTTTGATATTGAAAGACTGAGGCTTTATTCTGATCCTGTGTGTGGGAGACTTCGCGACAAGATCGCCGAGAAATACGGCCTGACAAGGGAACAGGTCTTTGTCAGCAATGGATCTGACGAGGCCCTATCATTTTGTTTCTATGCCTTTTTTGACAGCCTATACGGAAAATTACTTTTTCCTGAATTTACCTATAGCTTTTACCCGGTCTATTGTGACTTTTACGGGATCCTCTATGAAAGAGTCCCCCTGGACAGGGAATTCAGGGTTGATCTGAATGGATTCCTGGAGAAAGGGGACGAGTCCTGCGGAGTAATCTTTGCCAATCCCAATGCCCCTACCGGGACCTATTTGCCTGTCGACAGCATCGCCCGGTTCATGGAGAACTACCCAGAGGACAAGATAGTCCTTATTGACGAGGCATACATTGATTTCGGCGGTGAAAGTGCGGTCAAGCTGATGGACCGATTCCAGAACCTCGTGGTTGTTAAAACCTTTTCCAAGGGGAGATCCCTGGCGGGTCTCAGGCTGGGGTATGCACTTGCCGGCAAAGAATTGGTCAAGGCCCTCTTTACCGTGAAGGACTCTTTTAATTCCTACCCGGCTGATACCCTTTCCCAGTTGATCGGTGAAATAGCTATTGAAGACGAGGAC
This sequence comes from Deltaproteobacteria bacterium, assembly GCA_019308985.1. Next base: position 46,854 of record JAFDHB010000012.1, read on the forward strand.
TATTACAGGGCGACCATTGAAAAAGTAATAGAGGCGCGGGAGTACTTCTCTTCGGAGTTACAGAGACTGGGGTGGCGGGTGCTGCCGTCTAAGGCAAACTTTGTCTTCTCCTCCAAAGATGGGGTCTCCGGGAAGGACGTTTACTTGAAGCTGAAGGGAGCGGGCATACTGGTAAGGTATTTTGACATTGAAGGGATCAAGGAGTTTGTCCGGATCACAATCGGCACCAGGGAGCAGATGGAGCGGTTTTTGGCGGAGGCGGTGCGTCTCTTTTGACGGCATCAGGTAAAGATCTCCGGGAAAAGACAGGAAAGGGCCTTCAAGAACCCGGGTGCCACGCTTTCGGATGACCCCCAGGTCTTTCAAGGGCCAGTTCTATGAGCCTGTCCATGAGTTCCCCGTATGGGATTCCGCTCTCTTCCCACAGCCTGGGGTACATGCTTATCCTGGTGAAGCCTGGTATGGTATTTATCTCGTTTACCAGGATCTCGTTGTTTTTTTTCAAGAACATATCCACCCTTGCCATACCTTCACAACACAAGACCCTGTAGGAGCGAATTGCAAGCTCCTTTACTTTCTCAACCAGTCGTGGATCCAGGTTTGCCGGCGCCTTAAGGAGGGCCCCGTCCTCGTCAATATATTTGGCTTCGTAGGAATAGAAATCCCTGCGAGGGACTATCTCTCCGGGCAGGGAAGCGACCGGATCATTGTTTCCCAGCACCGAGCATTCTATCTCTCGGCCTTCAATATACTCCTCTATCACTATTTTCTCGTCAAACTCAAAGGCCGTGTCAATAGCTCGCTGCAAATCGCCCACATCAACCACCTTGCTGATTCCGATGGAAGAGCCATACCTTGCCGGCTTTACAAACAGGGGCAACCCAAGCTTTGCAACTATCTCGTCAGGGCGGATCTCATCCCGTTCCCAGGCGCAGTGCACAATAAACATTCCGATCGGGATATCCGCATCTCTCAGCAGTCGCTTCATTACATCCTTGTCCATGCCTACCGAAGACCCCAGCACCCCCGCACCTACAAAGGGGATGCCGGCAAGTTCGAGTAATCCCTGGACGGTTCCGTCTTCGCCGTAAGGTCCGTGCAAAACAGGAAATACTACATCGATTCTGCCCAAGGAATCGCCTCCTTTAGTAAGAATGGGGTCTCGAGGATCACCTGGCACTATCGTCACTTCATCCATTGCCTTTCCCAGGGATATTCTCTTGGGATCCCCGGGGTGGAGCAAAAAATCCGAGGGGTCATAGAGGGCCCATCGACCTTGCTTATCTATGCCTATCACCATTACCTCGTATCTTGCCCTGTCCAGTGCATTGATAATGTTTCTTGCAGATTGTAGAGAAACCTCGTGCTCTTCCGATTTGCCACCGCAGAGAACGCAGACCCTCATTTTCATCTTATTTCCCCCCAGGCGTGGGTGATTGGAGTTCTCGAATAAACTACAAAAAAGAGAGGAGAAACACAAGCTCTGGATCGAAGATTTCAATG
>JAFDHB010000113.1 GCA_019308985.1 Deltaproteobacteria bacterium
TACTGGTGGCGCTGAATCAGAGGTCTAGGAGGACCTAAGAACATCGTTGGGGCAACGGCCTCTGAATCTGGAGTTATTTAACGGGGTAAATGATTGCGGAGTACGCTAAGTACGTCTCATCACACGAGATTCGGGCGCTCCCGCAAGCGGGATTTCGCAAGCTCAACTTGAATACTACTTGAAGCTTTTTACTTTGCCATCTCAATTTCGACTTTTTACGAGTTCAGCAACATGGTATCAAGAAGAGGTGGACATTCGGTTGACAGGTTGGTCGTCCTCCCCTTTGGGAAATCCGTGGATATAGCCTTGAAGAGCATCCGCGCCCGCCTGTTCAGATCCCTCGTTACCACCCTAACCCTGGTCTTAGCGGTATCCTTTCTGAGCTTTGTCAACGTAAGCACCGACATAGCCAATGGACTTATCTCAAGCGGGGATCATGGGCTGAGGCAGAATCTGATTCGCAAAGGTTATGACATAGGGCTAGGAGAGACCAGTGTCGAGAGCAACGCAAAGCAGAGATGGATTATCATCCTATCCTTGCTGGTATGCGTGGTAGGGATCGTAAATTCCCAGCTCATGGCCGTCACGGAAAGGTTCAGGGAGATAGGGACCATGAAATGTCTCGGTGCCCTGGACCGTTTCATCCTGAGGCTCTTTCTCCTGGAGGCGGGTATGCAAGGACTGGCAGGTTCTGTTGCGGGGGCCTTGGCCGGGGCTATTTTTTCGATCCTGAACGGCCTGGTGGGTTTCGGCACGGTGATATTCAAATACCTCTCCTGGGGAGCGCTGGGACAATCTCTGGCCCTGGCCCTTCTCGTGGGCGTGTTGCTGAGCCTTCTAGGTGTCATCTATCCTGCAATCCTGGCGGCCCGCATGCAGCCCGTGGAGGCCATGAGGGTCGAGCAATGAGCTGTTCCAGGAATTGTTTTGTGAAATTCTAACGACACATTATCGTAAGAAGGACAAATGAGCCATGGAAGAGAGGCGAAATATCGTCAGGGTCGTGAATGTCACCAAGACGTTCAAAATGGGGAAAATGGAGGTGCAGGCCCTGAAGGGAGTCAACCTTGAGATCGCGGCCGGTGACTACATCTCCATCATGGGACCTTCCGGCTCAGGGAAGACCACCCTGTTTAACATGATAGGCGGCCTTGACAAACCCACGTCGGGAAAGGTCTTTATCGACGAGGTGGATATAGCGCAGCTGGATGCCTATGAGCTGGCCTGGCTCAGGTGTCGCAAGATCGGATATATATTTCAGACCTTCAATATCATACAGGTGATGACCGCCCTGGAAAACGTAACCTTACCCATGATCTTCGCCGGAATGGGCAACGATGAGGCGGTTCAGAAAGGTCTGGAGCTCCTCGAACTTGTCGGGCTGGGAGATCGCTTTCAGCATAAACCCTTTGAGTTGTCCGGAGGTCAGCAGCAACGCGTCGCCGTAGCAAGGGCCCTGGCCAACGACCCCGCGATTATCCTGGCAGATGAGCCTACCGGAAACCTGGACCTCAAGACAGGAGAGGAAATCATATCCCTGCTCAAGCAGTTGAGCAAAGAAAGGGGCGTTACCGTCATCTCCGCAACCCATGATTTCAAGATGCTGAACGTGTCTGATCAGGTGGTCTGGATCAGGGATGGCATGATCGACAAGATCGAAAGCAGGGAAGAGCTTTCCATCTCCGTAGGCGAGATCGCCACAAAGGAGTAAAGGTTGGGGATTGCACCTGCGTGGATTAGCCCTTTAAAAAAGACTTTGAGCCTGATGGTCTTGTCCCTTTTGGCGTTCTATCTTTTCACCGGGCAGTCAAGCGCCCATTCCGCAGGTTTCACATCCGGTAATTTCTTAAAGGACATCAAAAGATTATCTTCCTTCAGGGACAGGAGTACTGGATCAGACGGGTTCAGGAAGGCGGCGGCCTATATCAAGGAGCGTTTCTCTGAAATGGGATTCGAAGAGACAGGGTCCCAACTTTTCTCTCTCCCCATGAGGCGGCATTATGGGAGCACTCTTACTGTTGTGGGCAGGGATGTCAGGGTGCCAATCAGCCCTATGAAGTTGAACCTGATCTCCCCCGGCGGAACCCCGCCGGAGGGGGTGGAAGGCCCTCTCGTATATGTGGGATCCGGGGAGTTGAAAGAGCTGGACGGGAAAGAGATTTCAGGATCAATAGTCTTGATGGAACTGGATTCGAGGACAAATTGGCTCTACGTTGCAGACTTGGGAGCCAAGGCGCTCATCTACCTGGACAGGGGAGCCGCCCCGCGGATATTTTTTGATGACAAGGTAGAAATGACACCCGTTCAGTTTCCCAGGTTCTACATGCCTGAGGCCAAGGCAAGGAAACTTTTCGGCCCTTTTGAGCAAGGAGCCAAAGGCAAGACAGTCCACAGAGTGCGAATAAGCTCTAACATCAGGTGGGAAGAGACCAGGGCCGAAAATATCTATTGCCTTATTCCGGGGACGGACCCTCAACGCAGTGAAGAACTGATCATTGTCGAGGCCTTCTACGACAGTGGCGGCTTGGTGTTCGGCGAATCTCCAGGTGCGGACGAGGCCACCGGGATTGCAACCCTGTTGGAGATAGGAAGACACCTCAAGGCCAACCCACCGGCAAGATCCGTCCTTCTTGTAGCTACCGCAGGCCATGCCCAGACCCTCGCCGGTATGCGGGAGCTTATCTGGAGCATAAGGGTGAGACCAAGGGATTTGAGAAAGTTGAAAAAGGATCTAAGTAAGACCCTGGAGACGAGCCGTAAATATCTGGCAGTCCTGAGGGAATTTCCCTTCCAGCATGGGGAGGATCCAGTCAGGGACAGTTTGTTGCTTGAGGCGGTACGAGATCGTGTCAAGAGTGAGGTGGATAGTATTTCCCGGAGGCTGATGCGGCTCAGGCTGGAAAAGAGGGACGAGGCCAAGGAGGAAATTATCAAGGGGCTTGCAGCCCAAAGGCTATTACTGAGACGTTTGAGCTGGCGAAAGACGGCAGCCGAGGTCCTGCCCGATGAAAGGAAGGCCTTGGAGATGCTCATCCCCATGGCCTTAGAGGATCACGAAAAGATCCTTATGGATACGCTGACGCAGCTCAAGGTCCTGGAAAGCACTCGGGCTTTTCGTTCCATGGTAAAAGCACGGGACCTGGTAGCGGTTGTCTCGCTACATCTTTCGAGCCATGGAGACGGTATCGGGGCCTTCAACAGGGGCTGGCTTCAGTGGTTGAAGCCGACAGTGAACAGGATTGGTCCCTACAGCATTATCGATCAGGCACTGCGGAAAGAGGCATTGAAGGTGGAAGAGGCCTTTGGTCTGCCCTCCTTGTTCAAGGACACCCTGCGCCCCAGTAAGAAAAGACCCTGGGAGAGCTACTTCCTTGACAAACCTCCCTTGGGTGGTGAGGTCAGCGCCCTGGCCGGATATCTCGGGCTGACCCTGGTTACCGTGAATGATGCCAGGCAGTGGTGGGGGACTCCCTATGATACGCCGGAAAGAATAGACTGGGATTTCTCTTTCAAACAAAACGCGTTACTGTGCGGATTGATAAAAGGGCTGAGTGAAGTGGGAACCCTTGGAGAAGGTGACCGGATCAACAACGGTTTTTCAACCGTTACAGGTGAGGCCAAGTTCCTGCGGCATGGAGAACTTTTTGCCGACCAGCCTGCCCCAGGGAGCATGATACTGGCCTATCAGGGGCCGAGCCATTTTTACGCAATGACCGACAGCAGGGGGATCTTTAGGCTGAAGGGCATGTCTGACAAGAGGCATGTCTATGACAAGGTGATCATAGAGGGGTACAAATTTCACCCGGAGACCGGCGAGGCAGTGTGGGCGATTGACAAGAAACTCACAGGAAAGGCCGCCTACCGACTCAAGATGTACAGAAAGTCCATGAGGACCAAGCTGATAATGTTTGCGTGTAAGCAGACAACCCTTTTTAACCTCTTGGAGCCCAGGACATTCCGATACATGACGAGAATAAACGTCCTGGACGGGAGGCGCGAGGCAAAGCCCCTTCGCTACTGGTGGAGTCGTATAGACACGAGGCGTTCGGTGATAGCCACGCTCTGCCTGGAGCCCGGGACCCCACTGAAAATGATCCTTTCAGATACGGTGCTCAGGAAGAAGCTTATCCTGATAAATGCTGATCCGGAACGGCCCCAGGGTGTCGGGTACATGGTCGATCGATGGCCCTTCATTGATAAGACCGAGTACAGGATAGCAAAGGACATGTGGACCCTCCTTCAGCCCAGAATTGCAAGGCTTGAAGAGCATGGAATATACAATGAAAGGATCAGCAAGCTAAGAGAGGAGGGGATATCAGCCTTGGAGAGGGCTGAGAGAGCGTTGGAGGAGAGGAGGTACTCCGAGTTCATAGTGTCTTCCACCAGGGCGTGGGCATTGGCGGCGAGGGTCTATGACGACGTGGAAAAGACCCAAAGGGATGTGCTGTTCGGTGTCCTCTTCTATATCGCCCTGTTCGTTCCCTTTGCCTTCTGCATGGAGAGGTTCCTTTTCTGCTATTCCAACATAAACAAGAGGATCATCGCCTTTTCGATCATTTTGATCCTGCTCATAGCCCTGATCTACAATGTCCACCCTGCATTCGAGCTTGCCTACAGTCCCATGGTGGTTATCCTTGCATTTTTCATTATAGGCCTTTCCTTCATAGTGACCATGATCATCTTCTTTCGGTTCGAAGAGGAGATAATGCGACTTCAGAGCAGGGCCAGGCATATCAAGATCGGCGAAGTAAACAAGTGGAAGGCCTTCGGTGCAGCTTTTCTCTTGGGTGTGAGCAACCTACGGAGACGCAGAATCAGGACCATACTTACCTGCACCACCCTCATAATCCTCACCTTCACCATAATGAGTTTTACTTCCGTAAAGAGCATTCGGCATCATACCAGGATATTGTACAAGGATAGTTCTCCATACAAGGGGTTTCTTATCAAGAATATGAACTGGGTCGACATACCCAGGGAGTCCCTGAGTGTCCTGGTGAGCACCTTCGGACGCAAGGGTCTTCTTGCGCCCAGGGGTTGGCTGGAGTCATTTGACCGGACCCGTCCGGTCCGCGTCCCGGTCCACTACAAGGGGAAATACAGCGAGGCCCAGGGTATAGTCGGACTGACTCCTGACGAGGTAAGGGTCACGGGAATAGACGGTATTCTCGTCAGCGGCAGATGGTTCAATGAAAATGACCGCTATTCGGTCCTCTTGCCTGAACGAATGGCCAAGAGGCTTGGCATTGATATGGGAAACCTGGAAGATGCCGCGGTATCCCTGTGGGGCATGCCTTTCAAGGTAGTCGGGGTGTTTGTGGGCAGAAAGCTCCAAGAAAAGCATGACCTTGACGGTGAACCCTTGACCCCCGTCACCTTTCCCAATGAAGAGGGCCTGAAAATCACGGAAGAGGAACTGGAGGCCATGGAGTCCGGGGAGGATGTCAGGGTCTTTCAAGGAAGGTATCGCCACGTGGCCGGGGACTTGACCCTAATTATCCCCTTCAAGGCTCTCCTCGCAGCCGGCGGCAACCTCAAGAGCATCTCTGTGAGGCCTGCCCAGGGAGAGAGGATAGGGGAAATGGCCCGGGATTTCGTTGATAGATTCGGCCTGACCATATTCAGCGGCGAAGAGGGAGGTACCTTCCTCTACCACGCGAGTGACAGGATGGGTTACAGCGGGGTTCCCAACATCATCATACCCTTGATCATCTCGGTTTTTATTGTTCTCAATACCATGATCAGCAGCGTCTATGAGAGGAAAAACGAAATCGGAATATATACCTCAGTGGGTCTTGCCCCGTCTCACGTGTCTTTCCTGTTTATAGCAGAGTCCTTGGCCTTTGCTGTCTTGAGTGTGGTCCTAGGCTACCTCCTGGCCCAGACCACCGCCGCCATCTTTTCCGGCACCTCACTCTGGACGGGGATAACGGTAAACTACTCCAGCCTGTCCGGTGTCGCGGCCATGATTTTGGTGATTCTGGTGGTATTGGCCTCGGTCGTGTATCCATCCAGAGTCGCCTCCCAAATCGCTATCCCCGACGTCACGAGAGCCTGGAAACTGCCTGAGCCAAAGGATAACACCTTGGAAATCCTTCTGCCGATCCAGTTGAAGTACAGTGAACACCGAGGAGTTGCGGGGTACATTTACTCCTACCTGAAGGCCCACCAGGATGTTTCTCACGGGATATTCTCTACGGGGGATCTAAGCTTCGATTACATGTGCCCTGTATTGAAGAAAAATAAGGACAAGAGCGATGAATGCGCTGGAGGGAGCTGTTGCAGCCAGAAATGCCTGGACTTTCGGGCAAGGGTGTGGCTGGCGCCCTTTGATTTCGGGATTACACAGATGGTCGACATAGAGTTTTGTCCCGTTCCGGAGGATCCGGAATTCCTGGGAATAAAAGTGCGCCTTGTCAGAGAGGCAGGGGAAGCAAATACGTGGAGAAGGGTCAACAAGGCATTCCTCAACCAGCTAAGGAAGCAGTTGTTGATGTGGAGATCCCTTGAGGAAGAGGCCAGGACTTACTATGAGCGAGTTCTCGACGGTACGGAGGAAAAGGTAGGAGAAGGAGGAGCTGCACTTGCGTTTGCATAGGGAGGAGACGGGTCGGAGCAGGGATACCCAAACTAATATCAACACAAGCGAAGACCGGAGAGGGCAGGAGGCAAACAGAGACGGAATCAGGCCGAGGGCGATGATATTGGGGCTGATCCTGGCCCTGGTGATCTGTAGCATTATACCCTTCAACAACATATACCGACAATCCACCCCGTTGGGGGGCGGACATTTCCCCCTGGCTCCTTTCTTTGTGTTGCTATGGTTGACATTGATAGCGGCCCTGATCGGAAGAGTCAAGAAAGGCACTCCTTGGCTCACGGGCAGGGAACTATTGGTGACGTGGATACTGATGGTCCTGGTATCCGGGATTGCTTACACCGGGCTGGCCAGGACATTTTTCATCAACCTTACGGCACCTTATCATTTTGCGTCCGTTGAAAACCGCTGGGGAGAGGTCCTTCAACCCCTGCTCCCCGAGGTCCTCTACCCGCAGGATAGCTCGGCGATCGAGGGTATCTATAACGGAATCCCGGAAGGACGACAGCTTGGATGGCTACAGGTCCTGGGGAGAATACCCTGGGGTGCCTGGCTTAAACCCCTCCTTCTTTGGGGCGGGTTTATCCTTCTCTGTTACTTTGTAATGATATGTCTCATAAGTCTCTTGGCCAAACAGTGGCTTGATAACGAGAGGATGAATCTGCCCCTCCTACAGGTGCCGGAGCTGATGGGGGAACATCTGGACCGGGGACAACTGGGGCTTTTTTTCGCAAATCGTTTTCTTCTCGCCGGGCTCCTCGTACCGGTGACCCTGCATCTCATAAACGGGCTAAACTTCCACTTTCCGGCAGTACCCCAAATCCCCACGTTGATTCTAGCCGGACCCTATTTCCCCAAGTATGGACTATTCTCCGGATTTCACAAGCTGAAGATATATATTTACCCGGCATTCATAGGTTTCGCGTTCCTTACATCAAAGCAGATCTCCTTTTCCTTCTGGGCCTTCTATGTACTAGGAGGCCTCTTGATAGGCCTGCTAAGTGTTCTCGGGTACAATATCCCGGCTGCGTCCCTGGGCATCACCTTCGGCCCCGCCCTTTCAAGGCCGGAGGAGACTCAAATGATCGGTGCCTACGGGGTCTTTTTTTTCTTCATCCTATGGTTGGCCCGGCATCACCTTTTGGACGTTCTGCTCCAGGCCTTTGGTCTGCGCAAGGGGGAGTACAGGGAAGGGGATTGGTTTTCCACGAGGTTTTCCTTTTGGGGGTTTACCATTGGGCTCATGGGGATTGCCGCCTGGATGCACTATTTCGGCGTTCCCCTGTTGGCGTCATTCTTCGTGGCGGCCCTGTTCTTTATGGTCATGCTGGTGGCGAGCCGCGTCGTTTGCCAGGGAGGGGTGGCATATTTTACCCTCACCGCCGCCCCGCTGGACGGGCTTATAGCCTTCTTCGGTCCCCAGTTTTTCACCAACATCGGGATCGTTATCGCTGGAGTTACGCAGAAACTCCTCTTTGTTGATCTCAGGGAATCACTTATGCCGTCACTGGTACATGCAAGAAAGATCACCGGCAGGAGCAGGAACAGGGGTATGATAGTTGGTGGGATATCCGTCACATTGATCCTTGGGGTGGCGGTTTCTTTTCTCGCGATGCTGGCACTCTGCTACAAGTTTGGGATGAGGGAGCTCCGACTGGATTGGGCCACCAGGACAACCCTGTCGGTCTACGATAATATCTATTCCCTGATAGAAAGTCCTGTGCATGCCGGTCACTGGGTGCTGGTCTTTACCGTAGCAGGGGCCATCGTGATGCTGGTGCTGGTTACCTGCTACCATCGCTTCTACTGGTGGCCCATACACCCCATAGGATACCTGACGGCTTACAGTTCAGCCATGAGGATTCTATGGTTCAGCTTTTTCCTGGGATGGCTTTGCAATGCCCTGTGTATTCGCTACGGAGGAGTCCTTCTCTTCAAGAGGCTACGCCTGTTCTTTGTGGGCTTGATCATAGGGGATTTTTTGATGGGGGGAATATGGGCTATCATTGGCCTGTTCACCGGGACGAGTTTTCAGATCTTGCCGGGATGATTCCTGCACGATGGCTTCGGAAGAACACCTGTGCACAGCGACGCAGCCCTTCGACCATGCTCAGGGCCGGGAGCCTGTCGAACGGAAATTGGACTTTTTACGAAGCCATCAAGCTTGGGATACAAGGGATATAGTCTATGTATGAAGACAAGGAACTGGAAGAGTATAGAAATCTCTTAAAGACCCCGGATCACTTTGAAGAGGGCTTCGACTGGAAGACGATCGTAGGCGCCATCTTCATTGGCTTTCTCATGATGCCTGGGAGCATGTACCTCCAGTTGGTTATCGGGACCGGGATCGGGCCTGCCGCGCGCTGGGTGACAATCATCCTTTTTGCCGAGATAGCCAAGCGGTCCTACACGGAACTCAAGCAACAAGAGATCTTTCTCCTCTACTACATGGCAGGGGCGGCCCTGGCATCGCCCTTTCAGGGTTTCCTGTGGAACCAGTACCTGGTCCAGTCAGATGCGGCCAAGATGCTTGGGGTGGCGGAGTACATTCCTACCTGGGTAGCCCCAAGGGAGGGATCCGAGGCGCTTATTGAGAGGACCTTCTTTCACAGGGATTGGCTGATACCCATACTGTTCTTGATCGGGTCACAGATCATCCAAAGGATAGACCAGTTCGGCCTGGGATACGCCCTTTACCGGATCACCTCTGACGTGGAAAAGCTCCCCTTTCCAATGGCACCGGTCGCGGCACTCGGGACCATGGCACTGGCCGAGCCCACCGAAGAAAAACAGAAAAGCTGGAAATGGCGGGTATTCTCCATCGGCGGGGTGATCGGTCTCGTATTTGGAAGCATCTATGTCCTGCTTCCCACCGTTTCAGGCCTTATCTTCAGCAAGGCCATACGTCTCATTCCCATCCCCTGGATCGAGCTCACCCGGCACACCGAAGGCGTACTGCCGGCAGTTGCCACGGGGATACAGTTAGACCTGGGGCTGCTGTTTGTGGGCATGGTATTGCCCTTCTGGGCCGTGATAGGGGGGTTCGCGGGGCTCCTGATTACGGTCTTTGCCAACCCGCTGCTTTACAAGCATGGTGTCCTCCAGAGGTGGCACCAGGGGATGGGCACGGTGGATACGGTTTTTGCCAATAATTTCGACTTCTATATGAGCTTTGGCATCGGGCTCGGGCTTGCCATCGGTCTTATCGGGATCTGGTATGTGCTCAAGTCCTTCAAGAAGACGGGCCCGGGCCAACGGGGTACCTTGAAGGATCTGTTTCACCCTCCGCCGGGGAGGGGTGACTTCAATTTCTGGATCTCCATAGGGATCTACGTGTTCTCCACCACCTCTTACGTGCTTATCTGTGTTTGGCTTGTCCCCAACTTCCCGTGGATCTTTTTCCTGGGGTACGGATTCCTTTACACGCCCATAATCTCGTACATTACTGCAAGAATGGAAGGTATTGCAGGGCAGTTCATCAGCCTCCCCCTTGTCCGCGAGGCAAGCTTCATAGCGGGCGCCAAGTTCTTCGGCTACCAGGGGATAGAGATCTGGTACGCCCCTATCCCCATACACAATTACGGGGAGGCGACGGTGAATTTCAGGCAGATAGAGCTGACCGGGACGAGTATCCGCGGAATCATAAAGGCGGAGATCGTTGTGTTTCCCGTGGTGATGGTGGCCAGCCTCCTCTTCTCCCAGTTTATCTGGCGATTGGCTCCCATACCTTCCAGCAGTTATCCCTACGCCCAGGAGCTATGGCACCTCCAGGCATTGAATACTTTGTTGATGCAGACCTCGACACTCGAGGGCAACTCCCTCTTTTTCCAGGCCTTGAAAGGGAGTTACGTTACGTCAGGCCTTTTCTTCGGCCTCATTACCTATGGTATCTTGAGCGTGCTGGGACTCCCTGTGCTCTTGATCTACGGCGTGGTCCGCGGCCTGGGCCAGACCACGCCCCATGGCCTCATTCTGGAGGTGATGGGTGCGTTATTGGGTAGGTTCTTCTTTTTGAAGAGATACGGTGCCATGTGGCGCCAGTATGCCCCTGTCCTGCTTGCCGGATTTTCCTGCGGAATGGGTCTCACGGGTATGTTTGCCATGGGCGTGACCCTCATTCTGAAATCCCTGACTCGCCTCGCTTACTAGGGCTTCGCTGTTGCCTTGTGACGGGGCCATTACCAGTTTGCTGATGGACCCGACAAGTTTCCGGCGTAAGATTTCCAGACTGCCGTGGCTTTTCTTTTGTTCCGGACCACCCGGGCTTGTCCGCCTCAGGAGGGCTGGTCTTTTCAGCAACTTACCCGCAGGGGACACTGGCCCCCTCCCCATTCCCGCCTTAGGCGGGCTGGGGCTTCCCCCACGGATAAGGTGCGAAAAGACAGCGCCCTCCCCCCGCTAGTCACGTAAGAAAATCCCCGACAGCCTGGGCTGGAGGCGTGTATTTTCTTATGAGGTATCTTGGCAAACTCCTACTGCTTGCTTTGTGACGGGAGCATTACCAGGGGAGGGTTTTCGCGGTACATTGATATTGAAAAATGTGGAAATCGAGGATAAGATTAAATCCTGGCATTGGCTATACGCTGTTTTTTGAGGGATAGGAGCAGTCATGAAAAGATATCTGATATCATTAGGGCTGGGGGCATTCATGGTGCTTTTTTTGCTGGCCGGGTGGAGCCTTGCCAAGACTGGCGTACCACACGGTATTGCAGGCTTTGTCCTTGGCGCGAACATTGAGCAGTACAAGGATAGGGTCCGCATGGAGACCTCGTTACCCACACGGTATATGGAGTACATACGGGAG
>JAFDHB010000308.1 GCA_019308985.1 Deltaproteobacteria bacterium
TTCTGGTTCACGGAGCCGGTCACGGCAATGTATTGCTTGAGGGGCACGCCGGAGAGGCTCGACAGGAGGGCGTACATCTCAGTGGATGACGCACTATCGCCGTCCACACCGGTGTAAGACTGCTCGAAGGCTATGCTTGCGCTCATGGTAAGCGGTTTGTCCTGGGCATACTTCTTTCTCAAATATCCGCTCATGATCAGCATTCCCTTGTTGTGGGTATTTCCTGAGAGGTCTGCTTCCCGCTCAATGTTTATTATTCCGGCCCTTCCCATAGAGGTTGACGCGGTGATCCTGGAAGGTTTGCCGAAGATATAATCTCCAAGACTGTATATTGCAAGCCCGTTTACCTGGCCCACTACCTCTCCATCGGTATCAATCAGGAGGGTCCCGCGGTTTATCATCTCCTGGATATGCCTTTCTATCTTGTTGGACCTGTAAACCCGCGCTTCAATGGCCTTGTCAACGTGCTCTTCCTGGACCACATCCTTGTTATCCTGGCCCGCCCAGTAATCAGCCTCCCTGAGAAGGTCCGCGATGGTCGGAAAACTTGTGGAAATCTTTTCTTGTCGCCCTGTCATGCGTACTGCATGCTCGATAAGCGCTGCCACTGCCGTCCTGTCAAAGGGCCTCAGTTTGTCCTGATCCTGGCGCATCTTGACAAACTCGGCGAACTTCACAATGGCCTCCTTATTCTTGTCCATTGCCGTATCAAAGTCGGCCCTGACCTTGAATATCTTTCTTACATCCTCGTCATAGTACTGGGCCAAGTAGTAGAGATATTCGTCAGAGATAATTGCAACCTTGATGTCAACATCGATCGGTTCGGGTTTCAGTCCTGTGGTGGTGAAGAAGTAGAAGGGGTCGTAGGTTTGGATTTCCATCTTCTTGGACTTCAAAGATCTCTTGAGGGCGGGCCAAACACCCGGTTCAATAAGGACATCCTGGAGATTCAAGACCAGATACCCGCCGTTCGCCTTGATAAATGATCCTGCCTTTATCTTGCTGAAATCCGTACGCCATACCCCGCTTCTATCCACCACCCTCTCAATAGCACCGAAGAGATTCCTGTATGTGGGATAATTTTCCACGACGACCGGCGGGCCTTTCTGCTCGGCATTATCTACCAGGAGATTTACCTGGTAGGGGTGGAACGGATCTGCTTCAGGCAAGAGGATCGGCATACCTTGCATGGCTTGAGGGGCTTGCGGCATGAAGATCTGGAGGTGTTCGGTCATATCCTCCAGCATATCGTCCATGTACTGGTTTATTTTCTTGTCTTCATACCTGGCCTTTGTAGCAGCCGCCAATTGACCCGCTACCTTCATGAACATTAGGCGGTCCATTTTTTCAATGTTTTCCTGGACCTCCTTTTGAAGGTCCCTGAGCTCAAGGAAGATCTGGTCTATCTCCTCCCTCAAACGGGCCTGTTTTTTCTTCATTTCTTCGAATTCTTCCCTGGGGAATCGCCCCTTTTCCACGAGCGCCTCGACCTGGTCTATATGCATGGGGTTTCCGTCCACCAGAGGAACAACTTCGGGCCTCTTTATAGGACCTACCTGGACATCTACGAGAGCAAAACCCTCCTCCCTGACCTTCCTGTCCAGGTCCTTAAAGAAGGCCTTCCCGCTCTTCTCGTATTCCTCCATTATTTCCTTTTTTCGATTCAGGTACTCCTGGCTCTCGAAGAGCCTTGGTACTTCCTTCTTCAAGGTCTCTACGAAGTCACGGATATCCCTTTTGAATTGCCTTCCCAAGCCCGCCTTGAGCCTCAAGAGAATCGGCGCTTCGGGGTTCTTGAAATTGTTCACGTAACATAGGTCATCGGGGGTGCTCCCCTTCTTGCTTGCAATTTCTTCCAGCATCCTGCGCACAGTGGCCAGCCTGCCGGACCCCGGTGTCCCGGTGACAAAGACGTTGTATCCCGGTTTGTCTATCCCCATGGCAAAACGAAAGGCCTCTACCCCCCTTTCTTGGCCGATGATTTCTCGAAGGGGTTTGAGGTCCTCGGTGGTCTTGAAGGGCAAGGTGGCCGGGTCCAGCCTCCATCTCAATTTTTCAACAGGAACACT
>JAFDHB010000013.1 GCA_019308985.1 Deltaproteobacteria bacterium
AGTCGCAGAAAAGACCAGCCCGGGAGGCTCGGAACGCAAGAAAAGGCATCATCACCCCCGTTCGTCCATCACCGAGTTCTCTGAATCGCTTTTCAAACGGCTAAAATGTTACCTTTCATCAAGTTCTGGAGCGAGGCGACCCTGTTGCCGGTCTCAAGCGAGTTTTTCAAAAGTCTCACGCAACAAGAGTGGCCCCTCTCTGGAATAACCCAAAACGGACGGGGTGGAACCCGTCCCTCCAGGATCGAGATATCGAGACTGGAGGGGCATGCTTCCGCATGACCGAATAGGATTCAAACCATTTCGCCGAGATGGACCAGATAGACGAGAAAGACCGCATGAACCAATCCAAAGGATCAAACCCTAAAGAAAGTGAAAAGTATCTAAAAGCCGTTTTCTGGGACTATCCCGAACTGTGCAATTCAGAGACGCTCAAGAGATTCTTGGGCCAGGCTAGAGCAAGCAGAGATGATAAGACTGTAGACTGGATTATGGCAAGATTCCTTGAAAGGGGGCGGGTAAAGGATACAGCAGAGTTTTTTCAAATCGCGGAGATAAAAGCAAAGTTGAATGACCTGAGAATCTCCGGAAGGGCCAAAAAGAGATGGAGAAGGTTGCTTGAAGTATATGGAAATATCGCCTAAAGAAGACATTTCTTGTTTTGCTTCTGAAACCCAGCGTGACGTGCTGAAAATAATCTGCTCTAACAAGCTCATCTCTGAGCATTTTTTTATTACCGGAGGCACGGCCCTTTCTGTCTTCTATCTCCATCATCGCTCTTCCGAAGACCTGGATCTTTTCACGATAAATTACTCCAAACTTGATGACATAGATGAGGCGTTCAAGAGGACCTTTAGGGAGGATCTGATTCTTATACAATCATCTACTGAGTTTTATTCATACTTAATAAAGGGTGTGAAAGTTGACGTGGTCTTCGATCCCCTGTCACAGGACGAAGAAAGGGCGATGGTCAACCTGCTGTCAGGGGGTGAGATTCTCGTAGATACCCTTGAGAACATAGCTTCCAATAAGTTATGCGCAATTGCGAGCCGATTTGAGGAAAAAGATTTGATTGACTTTTTCTTTATAGGCAAAACATTTTGGATGGGGGCAAGGCAACCCCATTTCCTGAAATGCTATGAGATGGCACGGAAGAAAGAGGCCCTTTTGGACGACCCTGCAATGGCCGCTTACCAGGTTGAACAATTGCTGGATCGCGTGTTATTGGAAAAAGAAAGAGGTATTTCATCAATGATGGTGAAGATTGATTGGAAGACCTTGGAAAATGATATGAGATACTATATTCATCAAATATATGAAATGCAAAAATGGTAGGTTGTGCCCTTTTCATAACCCCCCGGGTCCTCACAGCCAAATTCGCGATAGGCATTCAAAGAAATCTTTCTTTCAGCCCATTTGTCCAAAAGTCGAAATAATCCACTAATGAAGACAAAGCTAGGAGACCTTTGCGTAACCTTCCCAGAATTGTCAGGTTGAAATGGAGGGGGTGGAACCCGTCCCTCCAGGGATTGGAGGGTCATGCTTCTGCATGACTAACCAGGGCTCCAACCCATCTCGACGAGAAAGACCAAACAAACCAGACCAACCAGATAGACCAGACAGACCAGATGAACCAGACCAACAAGAAAGACCAGTGCCGACAAATCACGCGAATGGCCCGTTTGGTAAGGGCAAGTGACGATGACAGGAGCTTTGACCTCATTTTTTGGCGAAAGGTCGGGAGCGAAGGGAAGTTTGAAGCGGCATGGCAGATGGTCTCGGAAGTAAATAGCATCAAAGGCAAGGACATTGGTGAATCAAGACTTCAAAGATCTGTTCAGAGCATTCAACGACTGCGGCGTTAGATACCTTGTTGTAGGCGCCTACGCGGTCATTTTCTATGCCGAGCCCAGGTACACAAAGGATCTCGACATATGGGTCGAACCGTCCGAGGAAAATGCCGGCAAGGTCTGGGAAGCACTCGCCTCCTTCGGAGCATCGCTCGAGGGTGTCACTCACGAGGATTTCTGCAACCCCGAACTGATCTATCAAATTGGAGTGGCCCCCAACCGGATAGACATCATGATGGGGATCTCCGGTGTCGATTTTTCTTCAGCCTGGCAAAGGAGGATGCAATCGACATACGGGGGGGAACCTATCTTCATCATGCACATAGACGATTTGATAAAGGCCAAAAAGGCTATGGGCAGGGATCAGGACAACCTTGACCTTAGGCGTTTGGAAGCGGTCAAGAACCTGATAGAATAAATGGTAGTTCTGAGGCTTTTGAAAATCTCTCCTGCAATTGTCAATGGCTCCTGCTGCTCGACGAAATCTGAGGAAGTTCTCTCCCTTTTCATTATGTTTTGGACCGAGGCAACCGTGTTGCCGTTCCCAAAACGGGTTTTCAAAGGCCTTGGAGGGTCATGCTCCCGCATGACCGAGTGCGGACTCCAACCGCTTTTGACGATAAAGACCAAACCGACCAAACAAACCAAATAAACCAAATAGACTAAACAGACCAGATGAACCAAACAAACCAGATGGACGAGATGGCACAAGAAGTGAGAGTAGCAGTCGTTGGCGCAGGGTACTGGGGAACGAACCTGGTTCGGAATTTCCACGGGATAGGGAGTCTTGCGGCGGTCTGCGACAGCAACAGAGATCGCCTTGAAGGGGTGTCAAAGAGTTATCCGGAGATTCGGACCACCCATTCCTTCCAATCGATCATTAAAGATAGCTCTATTGATGCCATTGCCATAGCGACGCCGGCCGAAACCCATTACCAGATGGCAAAACAAGGCCTGTTAGCAGGGAAACATGTCTTTGTTGAGAAGCCCATAGCCTTACACGTCAGGGAGGGCATGGAGCTCAACGAACTGGCCAAAACACAACAGCAGGTCCTCATGATAGGGCATCTCTTGCACTATCATCCCGGTGTCATCAAGCTCAAGCAACTGGTCTCAGAGGGTGAGCTTGGCAAGATCGAATACATCTATTCCAATCGCCTAAACCTCGGGAAAATAAGACGAGAGGAGAATATACTATGGAGTTTTGCGCCCCATGACATCTCGGTCATCCTCTCTCTGACCGGCGAGATGCCAGAACGGGTGATAAGCGAAGGGGCCAACTATCTCCACAAGAGGGTTGCGGACGTGACCCTGAGCAATCTCTCTTTCCCTTCAGGCATAAAGGCGCACATCTTTGTGAGCTGGCTTCATCCCTACAAGGAGCAACGTCTGGTGGTCGTGGGTGACAGGAAGATGGCCCTGTTCGATGACGTGGAACCGGAACACAAGCTGCTCCTTTATCCCCACAGGATCGTATGGAAGGATCACGTTCCTGTGCCGGACAAGAAGGAGGCGGAAAAGATACCCATTGAAAGAAGGGAGCCCTTAAGAGAAGAGTGCCGCCATTTCATTGATTGCATCCGGGAGGGCCTTACGCCAAAGACAGACGGGGAAGAGGCCATCAGGGTCCTCCGGGTGCTCCAGGCCTGCCAGAGAAGCCTGGAACAGGAAGGCAAAGCAGTTCCAGTGAGCGAGGCGCCGAAGGAGGCGGGTTTTCCAGGGGCCATGGTTCACGATTCCGCGGTGGTCGATCCCGGATGCGAATTGGGGGAGGGAACGAAGATATGGCACTTCTCCCACGTGATCAAGGGGAGCAAAATAGGAAAGGATTGCAGCATCGGGCAAAACGTGGTGATCGGCCCTGACGTCTCCATCGGGAACAGGGTCAAGATACAGAATAATGTTTCTGTTTTTCAAGGTGTCACACTGGAGGATGGTGTCTTTTGCGGCCCTTCCATGGTCTTCACCAATGTGTATAACCCCAGGAGCTACATCCCACGCAAGAAGGAGATTCGGCCAACCCTTGTCAAAGAAGGCGCCACATTGGGCGCAAACTCCACAATTATCTGTGGCCACACGGTGGGGAGATTTGCCTTCATAGGTGCCGGCGCTGTTGTGATAGATGATGTGCCCGATTATGCCCTCATGGTCGGCAACCCCGCAAAAATCAAGGGCTGGATGTGCCAGTGCGGTATCCAACTTCATTTTGACAAGAAGGGCAAGGCTAGCTGCGATGCCTGCGGCCTGAAATACGAAAAATCCAGGAACAGAGTCTCACCTGTCTAGTTGTATGCAAGCCAGGAGTCCCTCTGCAGGAAAAAGGATGGTCGAGCCCCGATTATGCTTGGCTTGGAGTGAGGCAACCATGCTGCCGTTCCCAAAGAGGGTCTTCCTAAGGTCTCACCCCAGTCCGAACATTTCGATCCGTGAAGTCCCGCACGACTCAGGAATAAGGAAAACGGCACGTACCAGAGCCTTATTGACACAACAAAAAGAAAAGGAAAGGGAATTTGAGACCTTGGAAAAAGATACCTTACAGCAGACAGAGCATCAACCAGGATGACATTGAAGCAGTCTGCTCGGTATTGCGCTCCGATTGGATTACCCAGGGTCCCAAGGTCAAGGAATTCGAAGAAGCCTTGGCTGAGCAATGCGGAGCCAAACACTGTATCGTTGTGTCGAACGGCACTGTGGCCCTTCAATTGGCCTGCATGGCCCTGGAAATAGGCCCTGGGGATTTGGGTTTGACCTCGCCCCTGTCTTTCTTGGCCTCTGCCAATTGCATTGCCTATTGCGGCGGTACCCCCGACTTTGTGGACATTGACAGAGCAACCCTCTGCCTGTCACCGGATGGAGTAAGAAGATATTGCGAGGAGATCAAGATCCCAAAGGTCGTTGTACCCGTTGATTTTGCAGGCATACCAGCCGACCTTCCTGGACTCAAGAAGTTGTCAGAGAAATTCGGGTTTTTTCTCCTTGAAGATGCTGCCCACAGCATCGGCTCAACCTATCAATGTGAGGGGCGCGAATACAAATGCGGTTCGTGTCATCACACGGATTTGGCGATTTTTTCTTTCCATCCTGTGAAATCAATAACCACCGGGGAAGGGGGCGCTGTACTCACGAACAACGACAGATTGGCGAAGAAATTGAGGCTCCTTTCCAACCATGGAGTCGAAAGAGGTGTCTCAAGGTTCCTGTCAAAGACAGTCAACTATTGGGATGAAACTACGGGTTGGAGTTCCAGCCCTTGGTACTATGAAATGCAAGCGCTGGGCTTCAATGCGCGGATAACGGATATCCAATGTGCCCTGGGTATTTCGCAGCTAAAACGCTTGGAGACGTTCAAGAAGAGGAGGCAAGAAATTGTTGGAATCTATAATGAGGCCTTCGTGCCCTTGGAAAGGGAGGAGATCGTTACGCTTCCTCCCTGGCCTGAAAACACAGATCCCTGTTTTCACCTGTATCCCCTGAGGCTAGGAGTCAATTCCACAGTAAGGAGGGACGATCTTTTCCTCGAACTCAGGAAACGCGGTATTTACTGCCAAGTCCACTATATCCCGATTTACAGGCAACCCTTTTACGGGCAGGACCATGAACGTGATTTCGGGCGTTTTCCGGAAACCGAGAAGTACTTTGCCGGCTGCCTGAGCCTCCCCTTGTTTCCGGACATGGATCATGCAACGGTTCAGTATGTGATCGACGCTGTTATTGGTTTGTTATCCCCTTCCTGATCTGAGACCATTGAATAACCTAAGAAGAATTGCTGAGGAGCCTCGCTTACGGATATCGGCCTTTGGAAAACATTCCGGTTCCCAAAGAGGGTTTTCAAAGGTCTCAACCTGCATTTGGATCAAAGAAAAATCTAGATATTTTTGGAGAGAACAATGTTTAACGACAAAGTAATACTGATCACGGGCGGTACGGGATCATTCGGGCAAAAGTGCACAGAAATAATCCTTAAGAGATACAAGCCCAAGAAGCTCATCATCTTCAGCCGGGATGAACTCAAACAATGGGAAATGGCCCAGAAGTTCCCCACGCAGAATCACCCAATAAGATATTTCATAGGGGACGTAAGGGATGTTGAAAGGCTTAACAGGGCGTTTCAGGGAGTAGACTATATCATTCACGCAGCTGCGCTCAAGCAAGTCCCCACCTTGGAATACAACCCTTTTGAAGCGGTCAAGACAAACATCATCGGAGCTCAGAATGTCATCAACATTGCGATCGATCAGGGAGTAAAGAAAGTGATAGCCCTGAGCACTGATAAAGCCGCCAACCCCATTAACCTTTATGGGGCCACGAAGCTGTGTTCGGACAAGCTCTTCATTGCAGGGAATTCCTATACCAAAAGGAACGGAACCATCTTCAGTGTCGTGCGTTATGGAAACGTCCTCGGCAGCAGAGGTAGCGTGATCCCTCTTTTCCTCAAGCAAAGGGAAACAGGTACCTTGACGATCACAGACCCAAACATGACAAGGTTCTGGATAACCCTGGAGCGGGGAGTTGAGTTTGTGTTGAGCTGCATGGAGAAGATGGTAGGGGGGGAGCTCTTTGTTCCAAAGATTCCGAGCATGAGAATCGAAGACCTTGCCATGGCGATTTGCCCTAGATGCAAAAAGGAGATTATCGGAGTTCGGCCCGGAGAGAAGCTCCACGAGGTTTTGATTACAAAGGATGACGCGAAGAGAACCTTGGACCTCGGCGATTACTATATCATTCAACCGAACTTTCTCTTTTGGGCACGCCGCTTCAACTATGTTGGGTCGAAGCCTGTGCATGATAATTTCGAATACAACTCTAGAACAAATAATCGCTTCCTGACGGTGCGGGAGGTGAGAAAGCTGATAAGCGAGTCAAAAGAACTTGATTTTGACTAGGCATGGGAAAGGAAGTTGGAATAAGTCATGTTGTGAAGGAGAAGCGTTAGCTTTGAAAGACTTCGCTGTTGACGTATTCGGCGTAAAGAAAATCGGAGCTAACCGCTGGCGAAAGGAATTTTTCTGGCCAGTGACCGACGATGAGTACTTTGCCTTAGTACGTGAAATAAGTCGGGTCTTCTTTGACCAGGTTAGAAACACTTCACAAACATTGCAAGACATTATGCTCTCAAATGTTGCCTTGTTACAACAGTACAGTATGATTATGCATACTCTACTTGTCATAACAAGAATTAGAGAAATGGGTTACGATCTGGTGTTTGATGACAGGTCTCGCTACTACTCTGATATTTTGGCACAACGAAACGCAGAGCCAGCTGGGCAAGTTAGACCGTCCTTCAGCCAAAGATTCAGGAATAACCTAAAACATATGATAAAGCTGCTGGGAAGGAATCATTTTAGTTGTGGCAGTATCGTGAAGAAGGTTATGACTGAGAAGAGGGTAGTTAGTCTTGGATCATTTGGGCACTTGAAGGGAGAGTATTGCAGGAGAAATAAGCTTATTGTCTCTCATATGTCAAGCATAGACTTCCTGCGACTATTACCTTCTACAGCCCAGCGACATGCGAAAGTTGAGGAAATCGAGGAGAGGACAGACTGCCTTGTTGAGAGATTGTTAGAGGTATCTAGAGGAATTGGTTTGTTTTCGGATGAGTTCTTGGAGAGATACCTCAAGGGGGTTTCAGCACAAATGTTGTATATCAGCTATTGGGTATATTGGAAGATCATTCGCGATTTCGCAAGGAAGATAGACCTTTTACTATTGGGTGAGGTTGCGAAGCCGTTGAATAAGGCTATATCCTTCGGACTGAAGAATAGGTTTGGTACTCGCATAGTCGGCTTTGAGCATGGAAACACGTTCGGATGTCATCTTTCCCCTTTTTTTGCCGCGAACGAGCTTTCCCACTGTGACGAGTATGTTGTTTCAACAAAAAAGAGTATTCGAAATTATGTTGAAGCTCAGAAGGAATCGATTTGTCCTTACGGGATTGAGACACAGATATCATCGACTGGGACGGATTTCTACCGTATTTTGGCGTCCAAAAACCATCAGTGTCCGCTGCCGAGAAAAATTGAAACCGTCATGCTAATCGGATTCCCGATGAATCAGTATCGGTACTTGGGGTTTCCTGGGCACTTTTCTATGATGCATTTGCATCTTGAGCTCAGGCTTCTAGATTTTATGAATCGAATGGGCTTTAGGACGGTTTATAAGGTGCATCCAGATAGGAAGAAGGAAGCTGAAGGAATTTTCGAAGAGTTTTCTGGATCGGTAACGAGTGAACCTTTTGAAAATGTCGTTCATCTGTGTGATGCATATCTATTTGCTCACACCGATACTTCCGCCTTTGGGATAGCCGTTTGCACAAACAGGCCAATCATAGTTATTGAGATAGAAGGGAAAATTTGGAGGGGGAATTCCTTCGAGCTTGTCTCCAAAAGATGTCGGATTGTGCAAGCGTGGATAGATAAGTGGGGTCGAGTTATTTTCGATGAAAAATGCCTTAAAGAGGCATTGAGAGAAGAGGTGGAGGAGCCTAATCAGGAGTATTTTCAGGGTTTGATGATAGATTAGAGCGATAGGCCCGAGTGAAGGAAATGAAAACGAGACAGTTAGGGTTTTGGACGGGTGATTTTGGCAACAAGTATGTGGAAAGGAATTTGTTTTCATCTGAGCAAATTAGGGAAAGAGGCCAGGAGCTGGACAAGCTTCTTGTATCTGCTGGAATCAGCAAGGATATCTCAATTCTGGAAATAGGCGCAAACATCGGGGTAAATCTTAAGGGGCTTAGGCGGTGTGGGTGGAACGGGGTTTTTTATGCAGTGGAGCCAAACAGAAAGGCATATGAAATTCTAGTGAACGACAAAGAAATCTGTTTGGAGCAAGGGGTTAATATGGATGGTTTTGACCTCCCTTTTCAGGAAAGCAGTATTGATATGGTTTTCACGTGCGGTGTTCTGATTCATGTTCATCCAGATGATTTGCTTAGGCTATGTAGTGAAATACATCGTGTATCAAGAAGATATGTTCTATGTGTTGAATATTTTTCACCGGAGCCTGTTGAGGTGAAGTATAGAGGTCATGATGGAATGCTTTTCAAAAGGGATTTCGGAGGATTTTATCTTGACAGGTGGCCCGAGCTTCGGCTTTTGGCCTATGGGTTTCTTTGGAAGAGAGTAAGCTGCTTCGATGATGTCACGTGGTGGCTGTTCCAAAAGCTCTGCTAGAAGAGGGTGGGTATGGCGACAGTAGCGATCGTACAAGCGAGAATGGGGTCAAAAAGATTCCCAGGAAAGGTTCTGGAGGAAATAGGTGGTGTTCCTATGCTGTGGCACACGTTCCAAAGAATAAGAAAAGTTCCAGAAATCGATGACGTTGTCCTAGCTACCTCTAAGTTAGGTAGAGATGATCCGCTTGTCAGGTTTGCTGAAAGGGAAAGCATCAGTGTTTTTAGGGGAAGCGAAGAAGATGTCCTTGAAAGATACTATATGACGGCAAAAGAGATTCAAGCAGAGACTATCGTTAGGATAACGGGAGATTGTCCCTTCATTGATCCTGCAATTACGCGAAGAACGGTAAAACTGTTTCTGGAAAATAGAATTGACTATTCTAGCAATACTATTGAACGGACGTTTCCGAGAGGAACTGATACGGAGGTTTTTTCTTTCGATGCACTTGAAAGGGCCTATCACGAAGGATCAACGCGTGCAGATCGGGAGCATGTGACGCATTACATTGTAAGTAACACCGGGAAATTCAGGGTAAAGTGGGTCAAAAGTAAAAAAAATCTATCCTACATCAGGCATTGCGTTGACGTCAAGCAAGACTACTTGTTCGCTAAGGCGCTATTCTTCCACTTGGCTTTTGATAACATTTTCTTTACCACAGAGGAGGTTGAAGCACTCCTTAAGAGGCTGCCATGGCTAATGGAAATAAATGCACACGTCTGCCAGAAGGAGCTCTGAGATAATCATCTCAACAAGCAAGAAAAGAGGGCGGGCGGAAGAAGGTGGAGACTAGTCGGTGTTAGACCTTATTATTCGTGCAGATGCTTCGGCTGAAATCGGGACTGGCCACGTAATGAGGTGCTTAGCGCTAGCTCAGGCATGCCAAAAGCGAGGAGGGAGGGCGATTTTCGTTACGGGTTCGGAGAGTGATATTTTCGGAAGATACCTATTGAGTGAGGGCTTTCAGGTAGTCATGTTGAAAAAGCAATTGTCGCAAGAGGAAGACTTGAGCAAAACGGTTCAGGCGTTAAAAGAGTCCCGGGGCGGGTGGTTGGTACTGGATGGCTACCATTTTGGTGTTGGCTATCAGCGCAGAATAAAGCAAGCTGGGCAGCCCCTATTGGTGATCGATGATATTGGCCACCTAGACCACTATTACGCGGATATCGTCTTGAATCAGAATTTTCATGGGGAAAAAGTGCGCTATTCTTGCGAAGCATACACCGATTTGATTTTGGGGGCGAAGTACGCCCTGCTTCGAGAGGAATTTGTGAAATGGCGGGGATGGCGCCGTCAAACGTCTCGAGTGGCCAAAAGAGTACTAGTTACTTTGGGTGGAGCGGACCCTGACAATGTAACCTTGAAGGTAATAAGAGCATTACAGATGGTTGAGAGGAGTGATGTGAAGGCGATCATAGTTGTAGGGCTTGCCAATACTCATTTGGACGATTTGCGTTCTGCAGCTGAAAATTCTATGGTCTCAATCGAGCTGAGAGAAAATGTGAAAGATATGCCGGAACTAATGGCATGGGCTGACGTATGTATAGCCGCAGGGGGTATAACGTCGCTCGAAATTGCTTTTATGGGGTTACCCAGTATATTTATTACCCTTGCCGAGAATCAGAAAAGAGTGACTGAAAGCGTGACGGAACGGGGCATTGGGCTAAGCTTGGGATATCATGGTGCAATGTCCCCCGATAGGATACGTGATTCCCTTTTTTTGGTCTTAAACAATTATGATTTGCGATTCTCGATGTGCGAGAAAGGCAAGGAGCTTGTCGATGGCCTTGGCACCGAAAGAGTTCTGAACCACATGGAGGTGCAGGGTGAGGTAACAAAGGTGAGGGTATGAGGTGGTGAATATGCTGCAAGAAATAATACTTAGAAAGGCAAGGCCAGAGGACTGTGACCGAGTCTATGAATGGCGGAACCACCCGTCCGTAAGGCAATTTTCCATGGATCCAAGTGAATTGGGATATGATGAACATCGAGATTGGTTTTCAGTGGCTTTGCAGGATCCGCAACGAATTCTGTTAATTGCTTCTCGAGGAGATGAAGAGGTTGGTGTGATTCGGTTTGACTTGAACCTCGATAAGGAAGTCGCTGATGTTAGTATATTTGTAAAGCCGGAGAAACAAAGGAGGGGAGTAGGCAGTCTGATGATTAGGGCAGGCGAAAAATGGCTGAAACATGAAGGCCTGAGAATCCAAAAACTGAGGGCGACTGTATCTAAGGACAATAGGGCTTCGTTGACTTTGTTTGGAAATGCCGGGTATAGACCAGAATTCATTATCCTCCATAAAGCAATATGACGGAAACACTGGCAATAAGCGGGACGGACGGTGAAGATTAAGGGCTCCTTGACATTGCAGGGTCTTGGGGTAAGTTCGAAGAGACTGTCTGAACTCGCACATAAACGGAAAAGGCCCGGAGGTCCAGTCTGTAGGTGGGCTAAATAAAGGTCTTTTTGGCAATTTGTGATAATACCTGGAAATGGAATATGTCGCAAGGTGGTAAGAAGTGTGGTTCAGGTATGCAGTTAGAGCATAGTCTGGCGTTCTAAAGAGGAGTGAATAGGGGGCTTCGAGTGAGGGAGATTAACATTGCAGATAAGGCTATAGGCCAGGGGCGCCCGTGTTTCGTTGTTGCTGAAATGTCAGCAAATCATAATGGGAGCTATGAAAGAGCTGTGGAAATTCTCCATGCCGCGAAGGAATGTGGGGCTGATGCGGTCAAATTGCAGACATACACGGCAGATACCATTACGTTGAAAAGCACAGAGAAGCACTTTCAAATAGAAGGTGGACCGTGGTCAGGGCAGACCCTGTATGAGCTGTATGAGGAGGCAAGTACTCCTTGGGAGTGGCAACCAGCTCTCAAGAAGGAGGCAGAAAGGATTGGGTTGATACTCTTTTCGAGTCCGTTTGATACAAAGGCAGTGGACTTCTTGGCAAGGATGGATGTTCCTGCTTACAAAATTGCATCATTCGAGCTCGTAGATTTAGGGCTGATTCAATATGTTGCAAAGAAGGGAAAACCGGTTATCATGTCGACGGGAATGGCAAGCCTTGCGGAGATCGAAGAGGCCGTCAGAGAAGTCAAAGATGCTGGAAACGAAAATATTGTTTTGTTGAGATGTGTAAGCGCTTATCCAGCTAGTTCTGAGGACATGAATCTTGTTACTATCAGACATCTTGAGAGCTTATTCGATTGCGCTGTTGGACTTTCGGATCATACTTTGGGCGATGAAGTAGCAATAGCAGCGGCGACTCTGGGGGCTAGGATGATCGAGAAACATTTTACGCTTTCCAGAAGAGATGATGGGCCCGATACGGCTTTCTCTATGGAACCGAGTGAGTTTGAGAATATGGTGCGGAAGATTAGACTGGTAGAGAAAGCCATCGGAAAAGTATCTTATGAGCTTACGGAGGAGGAGCAGAGGAACAGAAAGCTTAGACGTTCTCTCTTTGTAGTCGAGGATATGAAAAGAGGGGAAACGTTTAGCTCAGAGAATGTGAAGTCTCTCAGACCTGCAGCTGGCCTTAAACCAAATCTGCTAAAGGAAGTCTTAGGCTCTGTTGCCGCGATGGATATTGAGGCTGGTACTCCGTTGAAATGGGAACACGTTCTTAGGGCCAAAAAGATCATTTCAGATGGCTCTCGCGAAGGTGATGAACTTTAGGGGTACGAAGCATATAGAACCATAATAAACTTCGTAGAGTAGAGAAGGTAACGCAGATCGGAATCAGGTGATTTCGACTCGTTCTCACAGTAGATGTTTGCAGTCAAGTTAATAAGAGCAGTCCTGTTCTTCCCTTCAGTAACAAAGAGAAGAATGGTGCTGCTGCTTGGGATGACGTTAACTGCGACTTTGTTTGAGGGGTTCGGGGTGGCGATGTTGTTCCCTGTCATGGACTACATAGAGAAGGGGAGGGACTTTCTAGAGTTAGCGAAAGAGTCCAGGATGTGGCTTTACATCGATACCATTTTTAGCATCTTTTCAATACCCAAGAACCTGATTTCTCTGATGGTTCTCGTCTTCCTTCTGCTAATTGTAAGACAGCTCTTTAACTATCTAAGAACTGTCTATTCTACTTGGATCACAGAGGCTATATTTGCGGATATCCGAGGCGAGGGTTTTAGATGGTTTGTTCGGGCTGACATGCCTTTTTACGATATTCACGGCATTGGGGAGCTGGTAAATGTTTTAACAGTGGATGGGATTCGCGCAGGCAGCGGAATTTTCACCTTCTTTAACCTCCTAGCAGCTTCGATGATTTTCGTTTTGTATTTTATCTTCTTACTTTTCCTTTCGCCGGGCATGACCTTGTTTGCTATGGGCATAATGGGGTGTGTGGGGCTCGTGCTAAAATCCAGGATCACGCGATCTGGAGAGATCGGTCTTGAAGTATCAAAGTATAATGACAAGATATCCGCTTCTGTCGTCGAAAGACTGAATGGTATAAGGCTTATCAAACTATCTGCAACGGAGGAAGAAGAAATAAGGAGCATTCGGGGGTTCTCAGAAAAGATAAGGGAAAATACTTATAAACTTGCCAGAATCAGGGCGAGGATGGAGTTCACGGTTGATCCAATGGTGATCTTGGCGGGGTTGACTATACTCTATCTTTCTTCTGAGGTCTTTCATATGACCTTGGCGAAGACCGGGATATTCATCTTTATTCTATTGAGGCTAATGCCTTACACGAAGGACATGTTTAATTCGAGACAGGCGCTGGCAGGGTTTTCAGGAAGTCTTTTCAGGGTAACAAGTCTTTTGGACAGGGCTCGCGGATCTGAAGTGATTCGAGGTGGAAAAGTAGCTTCATTCAAATTAGAAAAAGGGATCAGATTCGAAAATGTCTCTTTTGCCTATGATCAAAGGAGTGATTTTGCACTAAAGAACATCAATATCTGGATAGCCGCGGGTCGGATGACCGCTCTCATAGGACGGTCAGGGGCAGGAAAGTCAACCTTGGTTGACCTGATACCGAGATTACGCGTACCTTCAGAGGGAAGGATTACTGTAGATAGTCAACCCATCGAGGAATTCGATCTGAAGATATTGAGAAGGTCAATTGCCTTTGTGTCCCAGGAAGGATTCCTATTTAATGACACCATCGAGAACAATATTAAGTATTGCCGGCCTGATGCGAATATGGATGATGTGGCTAGGGCTGCAGCGATGGCGTATGCAGAGGGCTTCATACGGGAATTCCCGGAGGGCTACGAAACCGTCGTCGGCGAAAGGGGTGTTAAACTATCAGGGGGCCAGAAGCAGAGAATCATCCTTGCAAGAGCTCTTCTCCAGCAGGCATCAATCATTATCCTTGATGAGCCAACGACTGCTCTTGATTCTGAATCAGAAGTATATATTCAGAAGGCAATGGAAGGTTTGAGGGCCCGAGGTGGGATCACTATGATAGTCATAGCTCACCGGCTATCTACCATCAGGAGTGCGGATCAAATTATTGTACTTGACAGGGGAAGGGTCATAGAGTGTGGCAGCCCAAGCGAGTTGATGCACGAGGATACGTGGTATGCTGACATGGTCAGAATGCAGACAATTTCAGAATACTAGCTACCGAAGGAGCGCTCAGTCTATAGACTTCTAAGGCACTGGGAGCAGGTTTTGCAAGATATCATCATAGTAGGAGCCGGGGGGCATGCTAAGGTTGTGATTTGTTCCATTCATTCAAGGGGGGAGTATCACATCCTTGGCGCGACTGACCCGAACCGAGATTTATGGGGAAAGATTATCATCGGAAGTACAAGAGTTTTGGGTGACGATTCGGTCTTAGAGGAATACGCCTCAAAGAACTGTGCGGCGGCGGTAGGTGTGGGTATCAGTGTGCCTATGGAAAAGAGGAAGAGGATATTTGAAATCCTACACGAGAAGGGATTCATGTTGCCTCCCATAGTGCATAGATTCACATTCGTTTGCCCTGGCTCGCACGTGGGAAAAGGGGCCCAAATAATGGCCGGCTCTGTGATACAGGCAGATTGTTATATAGGGAAAAACACAATAATCAATACGTGCGTGAGCGTAGACCATGGTTGTCGAATAGGCTCACATAGTCATATAGGTCCGGGTGCAACTCTGGGTGGAGATGTAACTATAGGAGACGGCTCGTTCATAGGGTTAGGAGCAAGGATCCTGCCGGGAATCTCTGTCGGTGAAAATGCTATCGTCGGAGGAGGCGCCGTTGTAACGGAGGATGTCCCTGATTCCAGTAAAGTGTTTGGAATTCCGGCGAAGTTGAGAGCATGATTCCCAATTGAGATTCAGTGGAGAGCAGCACTTATGCTATGTGTCTTCGTTGCCGTATATCCCGGATGTGAGGCTTTTCTTGACGAATACATCGCCTCGATCTCCAAACAATCAAGAAGAGATTTCACGCTGCTGGTTGCATCGGACGGGCTCGAAGATTGCTTCATAGGGGAGAAGTTGGAAAAGGCAAATATTAAAGAATATGTCGTTCTGCAAGCCAACAGGGATTCCACGATAGCGCAAAAGAGGGAATACGGATTTAGTCAGGCTGTTGAAAGGGGATTCAAGGAGATTATTCTGTCAGACGTTGATGACCTATACTCGGGCAAACGGATAGAAGTTCTCTCGTCCAGATTGGGGCGAAAGAAGTTCGTGATTAATGATCTGCTCGTGGAAGCAGGAGGAAGAGAGCACCGGGTTCTTGATGAAAACAGGACACCAACGTATATATCCTTTGAATCCCTTATGAGGGCCAATTTGGCCGGATTTGGGAATTCTGCCATTGAGCCAGGAATCCTTCATGATGTGTTTCCTATCCCACAGGACATCATTGCCGTAGATTGGTGGATGGCTACTGTTTCGAGTATCCTGCATGGAGACATTGAGTTCATCAACCAACCTCTCACTAGGTATCGTCAGCATTCTCGCAATATTATAGGTATGGGGAAAGGGACTAGCAAGGAAAGAATTAAAACAGGGTTAAGAGTAAAGGAAGCACATTATAGAGGATTAGAAGGAAATAGAAAGCTCCCAAAGGCTTACCGTAGTGTCTTCAAAGATCTTAAGAGGGAGACAGAGGAACTTGAAGAAAAACTGACAGACCCCGAAAAGATGGAGAGATATGTGCAAGAGGTGAATGAATATCTCAAGGGTCGTATCCCACTATGGTGGGAAGACGTCGTACCACTGCATTATCTTGGAGCAAGATTATGATCAAAATAGGAGATTTCCAGGTGCAGAATTTTGGGTCACCTTACATAGTTGCTGAGCTGGCATCGAATCATAATGGTGACATGAATCTTGCAAAAAGACTGATTGATGAGGCAAAAGAGGTGGGATGTCACTGTGTAAAGTTCCAGAGCTGGACAGCAGATTCTATTTTCTCAGGGAAGGTGTATAGAGACAACTACTTCTTGAATGATGATTATAGAGATAGAAAGGACTATTCTTTAAGGGAAATCGTAGAAAAATTCAGTATATCTGAAAAGCAACTTTTTGAGATGAGAGAATACTGTGACAAGAAGAACATTGATTTTGCATCAACGCCTTTTTCTCAACAGGAGGTGGACTATCTAGTCGATGTTCTACGAGCCAAATTCATAAAGGTTGCTTCGATGGATTGCAATAACTACCCCTTTCTGGAGTATGTTGGGAGGAAAGGGCTGCCGATAATGCTATCAACAGGGCTGGCTTCGCTATGGGAAGTCGCCAGAGCGGTAGAGACACTCGAAAACGCTGGGAATAGAGACATCATACTTTTGCATTGTGTGAGCCATTATCCGCCTATGGACGAAGAGGTTAACTTGAACAACATGGATATGTTCAGAAGTCTTTACCCTTCTTATCCGGTTGGCTTTTCAGATCATACTATTGGATATGAGATCCCTCTGGCTGCAGTTGGGAAGGGTGCGTGCGTTATTGAAAAGCATTTTACCTTGGATAAGGATATGTTCGGGTGGGATCATAAGGTCTCAGCGACCAAAGAAGAAATGAGGATCATCGTGAGCGGATCATTGAGAATCAGTAAAGCCTTAGGATCTCCTGTTCGAGCAGTAACCGAAAAAGATTTGAGAAAAAGAGAGGCGTTTCGTCGAAGCGTCGTAGCTGCAAGGGACATCAGGAAGGGTGAACGCTTTTCTTGGGACAATCTATGTTTAAAGAGGCCTGGAACTGGAATTCCTCCTGAGAGAATGGAGGCGATCATAAATAGAATTGCGAGGAAGGCTGTTAAGCGGGATGAGATGATCCAGGATGATGATTTCTAATCGTGTGGTTCCGATTAGATTTGCTTTTCGTCTTGCTTCTGTATGCAAAGACAAAGTACTGATGGTTGTACCGTGAGGATAACAAATCGATTTATGAAATCAATCAGAGAACAGAGTGAGGCGCAGGGGACAATGAAGGGGATGAACAAAAACAAGGGCGGACCCCCATATGAAGACTTGCAGTATTGCGTACGGTGCTGTATGCCGGAGACGAACGAGGGTGAAAAATTCGATGAACTGGGTATATGTCAAGCCTGCCAGGCTTCAGAGGAAAAGATGCATATCAATTGGGTGGAAAGAGAGCAACGACTCCGAGAAATTCTTGAATACTACAAAAGCCGAAGTGGCGACAACTATGATTGTATAGTTCCAATCAGCGGTGGGAAAGATAGCTGTTTCCAGCTTCATATTGTGAAGCGGGTATATGGGATGAAACCGCTTGCGGTTACCTTTAGTCATAACTGGTTCAGCGAGGAGGGGAATTACAATCTTCGAAATATACTAGAGAAGCTGAATATAGACCACCTAATGTTCACGCCCAACAGAGAGCTTGTCAATAGATTGGCAAAGGAATCGCTTTACAAGATCGGTGATGTTTGCTGGCACTGTCACGCTGGAGTGGGGGCGTTTCCTTTGCAGGTCGCTGTGAAATTCAACATTCCCTTGATCATATGGGGAGAGTCCATTGCAGAGACCTCAGGGAGAGCCAAATACACTGATGATCATTTGATAAAGTTCGATAGGGATTATTTTACGAGAGTGTCAGCAAAGCTCTTTCCTGAAGAGATGGTCAACGACGAGATTTCATCAAAAGATTTGTTTCCCTTCCAGTTGCCCTCGGCCGAGGAAATGGAAAGGGTGGGTGTGGTGGGCATCCATCTTGGTAATTATATATTTTGGGATGCAGAGAGGCAAGTTGAGTTCTTGGTTAGAGAGTATGGATGGCGAGAAGGGAAGGAAATGGACGGCACGTACAAGAAGTACAAGAGCGTTGAGTGTATTATGCACGGTATGCATGATTATACAAAATATCTTAAGAGAGGCTTCGGCAGGGCAACTGATCATGCGTGTCAGGATGTAAGAGCGGGAATAATCACACGGGAGGAAGGCTTTGAACTTATTAAGAAATATGATCCTATGGTTCCAAGATCTTTTCACGAGTATTTGCGGATTACCGGGCTGAGTGAAGAAGAATTCCATAGGGTTATGGAGCATCACAGAGATTTGGTTGTTAACAAGAGACAAGAGATTCTATCTGATAAACTGAGGGACAAAAAGAGGAATGAGAAGTGAACTCTATACGCTGAGCGCAACGGAAGCAATAAAGGACATCCGAGAGGGTAACATCAGTGCAACTGACCTTGTTGTAGCCTGCATTGAGCGGATCCAAACTGTTGAGCCCTTTATTAGGGCCTGGGCGCATCTGGATGAAGCTTTGGGCATTAAGCAAGCCAAAAGGATAGATCAAGAAATTGCGGAGGGACGTTTTCGAGGGTCACTCTACGGCGTTCCGGTCGGAATCAAGGACATTTATAACACAAGAGATATGCCGACAGGCATGGGTAGTATGATATGGAACGGCTTCACGCCGGGAAATGACGCAAGATGTGTTCATTATTTGAGGGAAGAAGGTGGAGTTATCTTAGGGAAGACAGTGACGGCGGAATTCGCGGTTCATTTTCCTGGCCCAACGGTCAATCCTCACAATTACGAACACACTCCAGGCGCGTCCTCGAGTGGATCTGCTGCTGCTGTAGCTTCTTGTATGGTTCCTTTGGCCTTGGGCTCGCAGACAGGAGGCTCTACCATTCGGCCAGCGAGCTACTGCGGAGTGTTTGGTTTCAAACCGACGTTCGGCATGATTCCGCGAACAGGGGTCCTTAAGACAGTTAATCTTCTAGATCATGTTACTGTGTTTGCGAGAACCTTAGAAGACACTCAATTGGCTTTCGAGTGTACCCGTGTAAAGGGACACAATTTTCCATTGATAGATTCCATATTGGATAATCCTTGGCTGCAAAAGAACAGGCCGCCATGGCGAATTGCTTTTGTCAGAACCCATCTTTGGAATCAATGGACACCATATGCTCGGCGCGCGATGGAAGCTTTTGTGCAAAGGCTTTCAGAGTGCAAGGGGGTTCTTGTGAGTGATGCGGCGTTGCCTTCTGAATTTGAGGAAGCCCATGAAATTCATCGGGTTATCTATGAAAAGGCATTATCATACTATTATGCCACGGAATATACTAACCACAGGGCCCTGCTAAGCGATATATTCAGGGAAATGATTGAAAGGGGGAGGAAGATCTCCAAAGCGGATTATGTTGAGGCCATCGGGAAGCAAGTTTACCTGTCTGATAAGTTAGAGCAGTTCTTCAATACCTATGATGGCATTGTAACCCTGTCGACGGCTGGTGAGGCCGGGAAAGGGCTTGACGCAAGAGACACTGTTGATTCATGTCTTATTTGGACACTCTGCGGGGCTCCTGCCATCAACGTGCCTCTTTTCAAGGGGCCCAAGAAGCTTCCTTTCGGAGCGCAAGTGATATTCAGAAAATACAGAGACCATAGCCTCTTTAGTTTTCTCCTCGAGTTAAAGAAACAAGGTCTCATTCAATACCCTTTGGGAAACCAGCGCAGTCGCCATTTGAGTGACTAAGTCTCACTGGAGCTCCCTATATCGATGCCGGGAAAGGTCTTAAGAGCTAGGTAGTCCTTGTCTACACATAGGTACAAGGGAAGGTGTTTGATTCTTTGGAAGGTGGGACAACAATTGCGCCTAGCGGTATGGAATGTGCGATTGAAGAGCTTGTTTCGGACGCAAGTCGGCCGGTGGGCGACGGGGTAGGAGGGTGTTTTGAACCGCCTTAATTCCATTCTGATGTTTCAACAGCAGCTCTTTAATTGGACTTTAGTTCCTCTTGCGCGGACCTTGAAAAAGAAGTTTGGGTGTAAGCTCTACCTCCAAGTCCCTCTAAAGGAGAGCAAAAATGATTTCTTGGGGAGAGGGGGGGATGAGGTCTTTGAGGAGATTTTTGTGCATAGAACCGGCTATGATGGCCTGTTCATTCCCGTAAGTGTTCAGGATCGCGATCGTATTGTCGAGGAGGCGAAAGCTTTGGAGGAGAAGTATGGCTTTCGCGCTATGAGAGACATCCTACAAGATGACCGCCATTTGGGCATCGGTTTCATGAGGGGTGGACCTCTACATCCTCGGTCGTGGTTTTCTAGAGCAGGTAACCGCTATACCGCTCTCAGGCTCATGAAGGAGCAGTTCGACTATTACGAGAGACTCTTTGATGAGACCCAAGTCGATCTTATTCTCGGAGGGGGAGGGGGCTTTTCAGGGAAGCCACTTGGATTGATAGCGCGGAGAAGGAACATTCCCTTACGGATTCTCTGCTCGGCGAGACATAAGGATTACTGGTATTTTGCGGAGAATGAATTTGGAGAAACTCCGAGAATCAAGGATGCCTTTGACAAATTGGATGAATCAGTGGAGATGGTGCAGCCGATTGTGCCATTATCAGCATCTAAGGTGAAGGGGCGGGTGGTCAGGAATCTGGAGTTCCTCCCAAGTGCCAAAAGAGCGGGGAAGACTGCGTTGAAGCAGTTATACTACAAACTGAGGAGATATGACAAAGCAAGGAGCTATTTCATTTCAGATAACGTAAGATTGATACTCCGTGAGCATTCTCAGGCAAGAGAACTGCAGAAGTATGCTAGAACCTCCTTAGAGTATCTCAAGGGCACGAGATTTCTTTTCTTCCCTCTTCAGACAGAGCCTGAAGCCACGTTGACCACATTCTCTCCGGAGTTCACCGATCAGATCTGCGCGTTACGCGAAATAGCGCTGAACTTGCCGTCTGATACGTTATTGGCTGTCAAGGAACACGTCTATGCCATCGGGCGGAGGCCGCACGGCTTCTACCGTCATTTGGTGGAGATTCCTAATATTGCATTCATTGATCCAATGGAAGACGGCCTAGAGGTGGTAAAGAAAAGCATAGCGGTCGCGACGATCAGCAGTACAGCGGGGCAAGAGGCGGCTATTCTCGGTAAGCCTGTGATTTCCTTTGGACAGCACAATATCTACAGTTTTTTGGATCATGTCCATGTAGTTAAAGGCTGGAGTGAGTTGCCTGGTATCGTTGATGCAGTATGCCGGGGAACCTCCCAGGCCGAAGAGGAGAGAAGAAAGAAGCAAGGAGCTAGGTTTCTAAATGCTCTAGAGTCAATCTCCTTGGACATGGAAAAGATGGATATGTATAGGAACGGTTTTGGTAAACGGCCAGACGCTTCTGAGGAGGAGGCTGAACTAATTCTCGAGACTCTCCTTGAAAGCGTTTTTCGGTGAAGGATTTTTTTGAAGGGGGAGAACAGTGTTCCTAAGTGGGCAGAGAGTCTATTTGCGAGCTTTTGAAGAAAGGGATATTCCAAGGTGGCAGCAATGGTTCAACGATAGCGAGGTTACCGCGGAGATGGAAAAGGGGTTTTATCCAAATACGGTGGAAAGCCAGAAGCAGTTTTGGGAAAACATGTACAATGACAGATCTAATCTTCAGTTAGCGATTGTGTCAGTTGAAGATGACAAAGTGGTGGGGAGCATAGGTTTGCACCAAATCAGTTTCATTCATGGAACAGCTGACATATCTATCTTAATAGGAGAGAAAGCCTACTGGAGGCAGGGCCTGGCCAAGGAGGCTATGGGGCTAATAATAGAACATGCGTTCAATAAACTGAACCTTCACAAGCTTACAGGGGGAATGTACAGCAGCAATGAAGGTTCAAAGCGCCTATTTGAAGCTATGGGCTTCAGGAAGGAAGGAGAGCTCAGGGAGCAAGTGAAGGTTAGAGGTGAGTATATATCCGTTCTGAAATATGGACTAACAGCTTATGAATGGATGTCAAGAAGAGGGGGCAGATGATGCTGGCCATAATACCGGCAAGAGGGGGAAGTAAGGGATTGCCTGGTAAGAATGTACGACCATTGATGGGGAAGCCGTTAATAGCCTATTCGATCGAGGCAGCACTGGAGGCATCCTCGGTTACAAGGGTCATTGTTACTACCGACTCGGAGGAAATTGCTAGTGTAGCAAGGCACTATGATGCCGAGGTTCCCTTCATGAGACCTTCTCATCTAGCCCAGGACGACTCGATGGCGATGGATACCTACTTTTTTGTGATAGAAGAACTGGCTAGCAGAGAGGCGAAAAGTTATGACGAGTTCATAGCCCTTTTGCCGATTGCACCCCTTAGATCGAGCGAGGATATAGATAATGCAGTTTCGATTTTCAGAGGAGCAAAGGCAGATTCGGTCATAAGTGTTACAGAAGCTCCTGTGCCACCCCAGTGGTTTTTGAGAATAAAGGCGGATGGGACGCTAACAGGATACTTCGATGAAATGGACGGGGTTGCTAATCGGCAAGTTCATGACCTCGCTTACGTGCCAAATGGCGCCATCTACGTTTTCCGATATCAGCTCCTAAAGAAGAGTCGCCAATATTACCACCCAAGAACCTTTCCTTATGTTATGCCTCCAGAAAGATCGGTGGACATCGACACACTGCTAGATTTTGAATGGGCCGAGTTCTTGCTGTCTCGATCAGAAAATGAAGAAAAAGTATAGCGCCGCGGTTGTAGGTTTAGGGAGAGCAGGATTCTCATATGATATCGGAGGTACGCTGAATCTGCCACCTCGCTCCCACGTTAGGGCATATCTTGAAAATGAGAGGATAGCTCTTGTAGCCGTTGTGGAAAAGGAACCCCAAAGGATATTAGAGGTTCACAGGAAGTATGGGAGAGAAATCAGGGCATTTTCATCGGTGGATGCTCTGTTCCGAAAAAGGAATATTGATATTGTAAGCATATGCACGCCGCCGGAAACCCATTATGGAATCATAAAGGAGTGTCTTCGCTTCCAGCCGAGAATCATCTTCTGTGAGAAGCCTTTTACTTCCACCTATGAGGAAGCTATCGAAATCCATGGCAGAGCCAAGGAAAAGGGAATTGTGGTCGCCGTCAACTACAACCGTCGGTGGGATAGGGGGCATTGCAGATTCTTAGGCCAATTGGCATCAAGGGGGAATAAACCAATCTATGTCAGATGCCTTTACAATAAGGGACTTTACAATTATGCAAGCCACATGGTGGACCTTCTTATCTCTCAGTTCCCGGATCTTGTGGGTGTTCAAGCCTTACCAGAGGAGAAGGGTCGTTCCGGCTCTGATGAGAACATTTCTTTTTCCATATTCTTCAAGGGTGGATGTCGCGCTGATATTGTTAATGTTCGGGGGGCGCTCTATGACCTGTTCGAAATAGAGATTCTTACTGAAGATGGGATTTATGAACTGAGAAATGGTGGTGTTTACAAACGAGTCTATTTAGCACAAAGGAACGCACATTATCCCGGTTATACTCATGTGGTACCAGCAAATGATATTGAGGTCCCCCAAGAAGAGCCTGTTGGGGGCTTAAGTGAGGCTTTGGAAAGCTTCCTCATCTACCTAGATGGTCGGAGTTCTCGAATCAAGAGCGATTCTGTGAATGCCGTCAAAGTCCACCGCATTCTCCATAAAGTCAGGAGGTCTGCAAGAGAGAGCTATTGCTACCTAGAAACGGGGGGTGATTTGGAAGATGAATAAGGACAAGCAGTTGGCGCTTATGGGTGGAAGACCTTTAAATTCGAAGCCTTTTCCCGAATACAATACGATTGGACGTGAGGAAAGGGAGGCTGTGCTGAGAGTATTGGAATCGGGGCGACTATCTGATTTCGTTGCAACTCCGGGGGATTTGTTCTGGGGTGGCAAGCGAGTAAGGTTGCTAGAAGAAGCTTTTGCAGAATATTTCGAAGTCCCTTATGCCATAGCTGTGAATTCAGCCACATCCGGTCTTTATTGCGCACTTATGGCCATGGGTATTGGGCCTGGCGATGAGGTGATAGTCCCACCCTATACGATGAGTGCCACTGCGACGACAGTACTTATGACAGGGGCTATTCCTATTTTTGCTGATATTGAGCCACATACCTTTGGGCTAGATCCATCATCAGTAAAGAATGCCCTCTCCCCCTACACTCGGGGCATTGTAGCAGTAAACCTTTTCGGCCATCCAGCTCAGCTTCATGAATTGAAGCAAATAGCGGAAGAAAAAGATCTGTTTCTTTTGGAGGATAATGCTCAGGCACCGGGAGCCGTATACAAGGGAAAGTACACAGGAACCATCGGTGACGCGGGTGTTTTTAGCTTCAATAGGCACAAAACGATTCAATGTGGGGAAGGCGGTGTGGTTATTACTCGTAGCGCTGAGATTGCAAGGAAATGTGCCTTGGTGAGAAACCACGGCGAATGCATTGTCGGAGAATGGGACCAAAGGGATATTGTCAATTCTATTGGAGGAAACTACCGGATGACTGAACTGGAGGCAGCTGTGGCGTACTGCCAGTTCAGAAAGCTCGAAGCATTGAATAGCAGGAGAATTGAGCTAGCAGACTATCTAACACAAAGAATCAAGAACATTGGTGGTATTTTACCACCGAAAGTCGAAGAAAGCTGCAAACATGTATATTATTTCTATGTGATGAGATACGATGAGGAGAAGATCGGAATTCCCCGGGACCTCTTTGTGGAAGCAGTCAATGCCGAAGGAGTTTACCTAAGAGCTGGGTACCTCGAGCCGCTCTATATGCTTCCTCTTTTTCAAAGGAAGATATGCTTCGGAGGCAGCGGATACCCGTTCCGCTTGAATCCCCGAAAGTCTCAAGTAAAATACACACGTGGCCTTTGCCCTGTGGTTGAGAAGCTACAAGACAAGGAGATCATTCTCACAAACATTACGTACCCACCTCTCAAAGAGAGAGAAATGGAAGTTTTTTTGGGAGCAGTCGAAAAGGTTTTCGAAAAAAAGAAGGATCTATTGTTGTGGGATTGTCAAAGGCAGAAAAGGTGAGGTATTTGTATTGCTACTCCTAGCTACCCACCAAATTGCATCAGCTGGATACGTATCAGCCGTGATTGATCTGAACACTCTCGTGAATCAAGTGCCTTACCGCATTCTCGCTTCCGGGTATTCGAGAAGAGCCTTCTATGAGAGAGGTTTAAGATTTGTGGACTGTGAAGGCTGGTCGCGGGATAAAATGAGGCGATGGATCAAGGAGACTAATCCTAGTTTTATCTTAGCTTCGACTTCAATTGGTACAGATTTTGAGCATCACATCACGAGGATCGGTGCTGAGTTAGGAATTGGTACAGCGCAATTTTTGGACCATTGGGTGAACGCGAAGTGGCGTTTTAAGGATTCGGAGGGAAGAACTCTCTGGCCTGACTATGTTCTGACGGTTACTTCAGAGGATGCCTCGCTTCTGGTTACAGAAGGACTTCCGAAGGATAGGGCGATTGTCATTGGGCAGCCCGAATGGGAAAGCTTTGTTCGGCATGAGTTCAAGGTGAAGGATGCAGGGCATGTTTTATTGATCACTCAGCCTATTCGGAAATACTATGGATCACATCTAGGCTATGATGAGAGAGATTTCATTAGAGAAGTCCTGAGAGTATTGCGGTCTTCGCGATATGCAAAGAGAAAGACTGTTTTGGCTCTTCACCCGGAGAATAGCCTGGAAGAATTGGAGTTGGCTAATGGGTCTAGGATTGAAGTAATGGGCGGGGTCACTTCAACGATTCTGGAACAAAGCAGTTTAGTTATTGGAATGTATTCGAGTATTCTCATAAAGAGTGCCCTTATGGGAATCCCCACAGTTAGTTTTCAGCCGGTTAAGAACCGTACGGTGGCAGCATGTGGACTTCGGCAATTCATTACTACAGTGAAGAGCAGGGAGCAGTTGTCTAAGGTCATCGCTGCTCCGAGGATTTTGGAGGGTATAGGTATTCTCAGGGCATTTGTAGAAGGGAGTTCTCGAAGGTTGGAAAGATTTCTGTTAGAAAGGCTGGGAATGAGAAGTGAATAGGATAGTGCTAGAGAAGCTGATGTTAACCGCTGACTCGACGATCAAAGATGCTATCGAGACTTTGACTCACCATGAGGTGGGAATGATATTGGTAGTTGATGATGAGCAGAGGTTGATAGGTGTTGTCGTAGATAGTGACATACGGCGAGGTTTCCTGGAAGGATGCAATATGAATAGCAGCCTTGCCGATGTTATGAATGAAAGCCCTTATACCCTTCCGGCCAAGGTCAGCAACGAGGAATTGAAGAAAGAATTTAAGAGATATCCGCGAAGTTGCATTCCTCTCGTTGACGAGGAAGGTCGCGTTTGTGATTTGGCGCTCCTATCTGACCATTTTGCAGTCGATGGCCGAAAGGATAATTTCGTGGTCCTTATGGCAGGGGGATTTGGAAAGAGGCTTCAGCCTCTGACTGACAACCTTCCCAAACCCATGGTAAAAGTAGGGGGGAAGCCGATCCTTGAATTACTGGTGAGACATCTCTCCAGGCAGGGGTTTTGGAGATTCATCATGGTCATAAACCACTTCGGTGATCAAATAAGGACATACTTCGGAAATGGGCATAGGTGGAATGTGGATATTGAGTATGTCGAAGAAGGGAAAATGATGGGAACGGCCGGTGGGCTTTCGCTCATTGAAAAGGAATTAGAGGAGCCATTTATTGTCATGAATGCAGATCTTCTCACAAACGTAGATTGTCAGTCTCTTATTGATTTCCACGTGATGGAAAAGGGCAAGGCCACGGTTTGTGTAAGGGAGTATAACATTCAAATTCCTTTTGGTGTGGTGCAAGTTGAGGAAGGTCGTCTGGTTAGTATGGATGAGAAGCCATTACAGCGTTTTTTTGTGAACGCAGGGATTTATGTCTTTGAGCCGGACGTCCTGAAGCTGGTTAA
Organism: Deltaproteobacteria bacterium; assembly: GCA_019308985.1. The sequence continues at coordinate 27,132 of JAFDHB010000013.1, forward strand.
GGAATACGAAGCAGCGGATATGCCAGATGTTCTCCAAAGGGTGAACACGAGGTACCCAGGAGCTATCGCATGCTTTCCCATTACTGAGTACTGGTTAGATATAGGAAGGATAGACGACTACGAGAAAGCGCAGAAGGAGTACGAGAAGGTCTTCAAAAAATGAGTGAATGGCAGGACAAGCGGATAGTCGTGACAGGTGCCGGAGGCTTCATTGGGAGCCATCTGGTGGAAAGGTTGGTAAAGGAAGGCGCTTCAGTTAAGGCTTTTGTGCATTACAATTCACGCAGTGACTGGGGAAACATCGAATACCTGGATGATGAAATCTTGGAAAAGGTCGAGGTAACCGCCGGTGACCTTACAGACCCATTCTGTGTTGAAAAAACGCTCGAAGGCTCCGAGATCGTTTTTCATCTTGGCGCCCTCATTGCCATCCCTTATTCCTATGTAGCTCCTTGGCAGTTCGCCCATACTAACGTTCAAGGAACCGTCAATGTCTTGGAAGCGTGCCGTAAGCACCGTGTTGAAAGGATTGTTCACACGTCCACGTCGGAGGTCTATGGGACGGCACTCTACACCCCTATAGATGAAAAACATCCCTTGCAGGCCCAATCCCCCTATTCTGCCTCGAAAATAGGGGCAGACAAGATAGCGGAAAGCTATTATCGGTCCTATGATCTCCCTATTTCAATTATTCGGCCCTTCAATACCTTTGGGCCGCGACAATCCGCTCGAGCAGTCATACCAACCATTATCTCTCAGGGGATGAAGAGCAGCGAGATCAAGCTGGGTGCATTAGATCCCATAAGGGACCTGACGTACGTTGCGGACACTGTTGAGGGTTTCTTGGCAATTGCAAGGGCGCGGAAAGCCTTAGGCGAAGTGGTGAACGTTGGATCCGGAAAAGGGATAAGAATCAAGGACCTGGCTTATCTTATCTTGGACAGAATGGGGAAAAGGAGTGTGACGATTGTCTCAGAAAAGCAAAGGCAGCGACCGGAGAGAAGCGAGGTCTATGAATTGGTATGCGATAACAGTAAGGCCAGATCGTTGTGTAACTGGGAGCCGAAGATTAGACTCGGAGAAGGGTTGGAAAAGACGATCGAATGGTTTGGCCGTGATGAGGCTCATCTGAAATCGAATATCTATAACATTTGAGAGACTTCAAGGGACAGAGGCCGTGGGCGCCTATCGGAAGAATTTTGGTTGCCTAGGAAGTCATGGAAGAGGCTGAGAGCATAACAAGACTTATCGAGGCCGCCGTACGGGAAATGTATGGAAAGAGCCAAGGGCCAATTCCGCTCCATTCACCGTACTTCAAAGGTTCTGAATGGGAATACGTTAGGAGTTGCTTGGAAAGCGGGTGGGTGTCTTCAGCAGGGTCATATGTGGAGCGCCTTGAGCAGGAAATAGAGCACTTCACAGGGACCCGGAACGCTATTGCGACAGTAAATGGAACATCCGCGCTGTACATGGCTCTTCTGGTATCGGGAATAGAGGCTGGTGATGAAGTCCTTTGCCCAGCCTTTTCCTTCGTGGGTACTGTCACACCCGTGATTTACTGTGGGGCTTATCCTGTCTTCATGGACAGTGACGCCAGAACCATGGGCATTGACCCAAAGAAGATTCTGGAATTCATCTCTGACAGATGCGTCAAAGGAAAAGATGGATTGACCTATGACAGAGAAACGGGAAGAAAGGTGAAGGCCTGCATCCCGGTCCACACCTACGGCCACCCTGCAGAGATGAACTCCCTCGTTGAAGTATGCAACGAACATAATGTTGTTGTCATTGAGGATGCCGCGGAAGCATTGGGGAGTTTTTACGAGAATAGGCATTGCGGAACGTTTGGGAGACTAGGGGTTCTGAGTTTCAATGGGAATAAGATCGTAACAACCGGGGGTGGAGGGATGATTCTGACTGATGACGATGCCTTGGCAAAAAGAGCAAGGCATCTTACGACCACTGCGAAAGTCAGGCATCCATGGAAGATCATGCATGATGAGGTGGGCTACAACTACAGGATGCCTAACCTCAATGCCGCCCTTGGTTGCGCGCAGATGGAGATGCTCAGCGAATTCTTGAGGAAGAAGAAAGAGCAGGCTCTGGAGTTTCATAGGGCTTTGAGCGGCAAAGGAGATCTTGAGGTCGTCGTTCCGGTATGCGGGGGCGCGAATCACTGGTTCAACCTAGTCAAGCTAAATCCCAAACATAGGAACGCCGTGCTAAGTAGGCTCAATGAAAAAGGAATACAGGCCAGAGCGGGCTGGACTTTGATTTGTGATATGACGCCTTACGGAAAATACGAGACATACTGGGTTGAAGTGGCAAAGGAGTTGACTGCGTCCCTAATATGCCTGCCAAACGGTTTGCTAGACTGATTTTTTTCGGTATGAAGATAATCATCGACAAGCGATATCGTTGGAATTTCGAGAGCATGGACGACATCAGAATATGGTATGTAGGAGAAAAGAGTGCGGTTTGGCAAATCGTCGACCTCTGGAAGCAATATCCGAATGTACCACCAAAGCAATTGGAGGGTAGGCTCTCTACAACCGGGGGAAACTACGCAGCAATCATGGAGGATGGGGATAAAGTCCTGGGGGTTGTGGACAAGATAAGGAGTTATCCCATCTTTTATTTCCAAAAGGGTTCGGAATTTGCGATTTCTAATTCGGCACGAAAATTGAGGGAAGAATTAGATTTAGATGAAATTGACGACATGTCGCTTCTTGAGTTTTGTATGGCGGCGTACGTCACAGGAAGAGAGACGTTGTACAAGGATCTGTATCAGATTCAGGCAGGTGAGTATGTCTTCTGGAACCAGACGATTGAAAGCTTATGCAGAAAACGGTATTACCTTTTTCTGGGAAAGAAGTATAGAGAAGATGACGAAGAAGAACTTATTGAGGAATTGGATGAAAGAACAAATAGGGTTTTTCTTAGGGTCATTGAGCAAACTAAAGGGGATCCCATTTGGGTAGCCTTAAGCGGTGGGCTTGATTCAAGGCTGGTTTTATGCAAGTTAAAGCAAATCGGATGCCAGGAATTGAGGGCGTTTTCTTATGGGGCTCCTGGGAACTACGAGGCCAAGATAGCGAAGGAGGTGGCTGAGAAAGTTGGAGTTGAGTGGTGTTTCGTTCCATTAGGAATGCGAGAGGCTAGGCGTTTTTTTCATTCGGAGGAAAGGAGGAAGTACTGGAGCTTTGCAGACGGCCTAAGTGTAGTCCCGAATATGCAGGACATCGCGCCTCTCCTAAAGTTGTTTGCGGGGAAAAAGCTCCAGGAAAGCAGTGTTATTGTGAATGGACAATCTGGTGATTTTATCACCGGCGGCCACATACCGGCGTACTTCTTAGACGGAGGGAAGGATCTATCACTGCTGTTCAGGAGGGCCATTGAAAAACACTACTCCCAATGGCTATCTTTGTTGAGTCAAGAGAATATTGGCAGAGTCACCAACAAGATAAGAGCCGCAATAGGTGCCCCTGAAGGGGAGAAGATTGACGGGCAGAGGCTGTCGAGTCTTTATGAACTGTGGGAGTGGCAAGAGAGACAGTGCAAGTATGTTATTAACGGGCAGCGAATCTATGATTATTTGGGACTGAAATGGATTCTACCTCTCTGGGATGATGATTACCTGACTTATTGGGAAGAAATACCCCTTAACATGAAATTCTCGCAACGTTTGTATAAGAGGTATCTGGAGAAATACGATTTCTTCGGTTGCTTTCGAAATTTCAAGCGAGAGGTGTGGAGATGGCCTGGTGTCACGATTGCCGTTGTTCCTGTTGCTAGGATGGTAAGAGTGCTGTTTGGAAGGAAGTGCTCCGAAATGTTTTACCACTATTTCAAATATATAGGTCATTATCGACATTTTTACGCACCGTACGGGTTGAGGAACTACGTCAAATTTGCATCCAAAATACGTGGATCAGTAGCCCTGGACATTGATACCTGGATAAACGAGAACCTTAATCAGAGAATTTTTGGATAGGAGATCGAGGCAGTGAATACTGAAAGAGTCCTCATTCTTGCCCCGCACACTGACGACGGGGAGTTCGGCTGTGGGGGGAGCATTGCCAAGTTTATTGAATCTGGAGCAATGGTATACTACGCAACATTTAGTTTATGTGAAGAGTCTATTCCGAAGGGTTTGCCGAAGGACATTTTGGAGAAAGAGGTGGTGAAGGCCAGTGAAGTTTGGGGAATAGGTAAATCGAATCTGCTGATATTTAGATACCCTGTTCGCCGCTTCGCTGAGCACCGGCAAGATATTCTTGAGGATTTGGTGGAACTGCAGCGAGACTTAAAGCCTACAACTGTTTTCGTCCCCTCCTTCAATGACCTTCATCAGGACCATCATATAGTTGCTCAGGAAGGAATGAGGGCGTTCAAGAAGACGACAGTATTAGCCTATGAGATGCCATGGAACAATATTACGTTCTCTACACAATTGTTCATTAAGCTCAGCAGTGAACATATAGATAAGAAACTGGCAGCATTGAGGGAATATAGATCTCAGAAGGAAAAACCTTACGCTAATGAAGAGTTCATTAGGAGCCTAGCGCGAATGAGGGGGGTTTCCATAGATGCTAGTTATGCTGAGGCGTTTGAAGTTGTAAGATGGATAATAGAATGAGGTTGAGCTTTCAAATGAGCCTTTGGGTAATGATAGATGAGTAAACTAGTAGATCTCACTTTCGGCATAGAAGAAGGAATTTCAACATGTCCGACTCCTTGGCATCCGGTTGTTGAAGTTACTAAGATTGCAAGGCACTTTATTGAAGGAAGGGAGACTCGTAAAGTCACATTAGGTACGCATACTGGAACCCATATCGATGCCCCTTTGCATTTTCTCGCCGATGGCCACAGCGTTGACCAGCTACCTTTAGAAATTTTGATAGGTGAGGCTTTGCTACTTGACTTCTCGGGAAAGAAGAATGGAGAAGAGATTAGTGAAGGGGAAATAGGGGAAAAACTCCTTGGTATTGAGGGGATAGAAAGGCTTGTCATCCGCACTGACTGGTCTGGGAAGTGGATGAAGCGAGGGTATTTTGAAGAATACCCGTACCTTTCCCAGGGAGCTTGCGGATTCTTGATTCAAAAAGGGGTAAGGCTGTTGGGTATGGATACGCCTTCTCCTGATAATCCCAATGACAAAGCGGGATCGCTGCAGGATTCGCCAAATCATAAGAAGCTATTGGCAAATGGAATAGTTATTGTTGAATATCTCACAAATTTGAGGGAAATAGAGGGACAGCGGTTTTGGTTAATCGCTTTGCCGCTCAAGCTCCTTGGTTGTGATGGGGCTCCGGCTAGAGTGGTGGGCAAGATCAGGAAATGATATGAAATTTGGACCGCAAAATGAGGAACCAAGGTCCATTAAGGGGGGACTATGGGCGATGTCGGAATATTAGAGACTACCTTGCGCGACGGTAGTTATGCTATCAATTTCCAGTTCACGGCTAATGACACAGCTGTGATAGCTAGCGAGCTCGAAGAAGTTGGTTTTGAGTATATCGAAATAGGACACGGGGTAGGACTAGGAGCATCGAGGAATGGAATGGGCGAGGCCGCCGAAACGGATGTTGCTTACCTGGAAGCGGCAGCGGGGGCTCTAAGTAGGGCGAAATACGGGATGTTTTGCATACCCGGTGTTGCGAGTCTGGATGATATTGACATGGCGGCGGAAATGGGGATGGGATTCATCCGTATTGGAACTAATGTGACGGAAATGGAAGAGTCAAGAGACTACATAGAGAGAGCAAAAAGGCACGATCTCTTTGTGACTACAAACTTCATGAAATCCTACACTCTAGAGCCTAAGCAGTTCGCGGAAAAAGCAAAGTTGAGCCAGAAATTCGGTTCAGATCTTCTCTATATCGTTGATTCTGCCGGTGGGATGTTGAAAGAGGAAATTGAAGGTTATTTTAGGGCCGTACGAGATGTTAGCGATATACCATTGGGATATCATGGACACGACAATTTGGGTTGCGCCATTTCGCATTCATTATTTGCGGCTGAGCTAGGTGCAAGCCTAATCGACGGTTCTTTGCAAGGACTCGGGCGAAGCGCAGGAAATGCTGCAACAGAAATTCTCGTTGTTGCCTTGAAACGAATGGGATATGAAATGGCCATTGACCCACTCAAGGTGATGGATATTAGCGAGACGTATATCAAACCTCTCATTTCAAAACGGGGATTAGACTCGATTGATGTCGTTACAGGCTATGCTCAATTCCATTCAAGCTACATGAGTGTGATCAAGAAATATGCTTCAAAGTACAGGATCGATCCAAGGAGACTCATTATAGGCGTTTGTGAGCATGACAAAGTGAATGCCCCAGAGTGGCTTGTGGAAGATGTAGCGAGAAGATTAAGAAGTGAATCTGAAAGAGTATATGTTGCCAAATATAAGCTCCACGAGTATTTTGGTAATGAACAGTCAAATGATCTCGGAAAGAAGTGATGTCTACCATCGAGGACATTCTGCAAGTAACTAGGGAAAATAGCCGTAGAACCTTCGTTGTGGATGCTATTAGCGATCGATCTTACAGCTATCACGATGTTCAAGATTTTGCGCTAAGGCTCTGTAGGGTGCTGAAAGAGAATGGGGTTGAAAGCGGGGATCGAATTGGCGTCTTACTTGATAATTCGGTGGAGTTTGTCATAAGCTATTTTTCTTGCCTGTATATGGGAGCCTTGGCTGTACCTGTCAGCGTCGACCTTAACTCGAAGACAATTGGATACATAGTCAAAACTGTAGCAGCCAAGTTATTGATTTGTTCTTCTCGGACGCTTTCAAAGGTTGAGGGTATACGTGGAATAGATCGGGTAACGATTCTATGCCTCGTTGCGGAAAGGGAAAGGTTCCCAAAGGCGTCAGGGATTAGTTATAGCCTTAGACTGTCTGACCTTCTTCAAAGCTCGATACGACCTTTAAGTCCTTTTTGTGGAGTTGATGAAAGGGACTATTTCACCATTACTTTCACCTCAGGGAGCACAAGTAAGCCGAAAGGGGTTTTCCATCCCATAAGAAACTATATCACTGCTGCCAGGATGTTTAACGAGAGCCTTCAGGTCGAAAGAAAGGACCGGTTCTACCATATATTGCCAATGGCGTATATGGCGGGATTGCTTAACTTGATAATTTGCCCTTACATGGCCGGGGCAAGTATTGTAGTCGGCCGTTCGTTTGACGCACTTCTCGCTATTGAATTCTGGAAGGCAGCCAGAAAACATGGAGTTAACAGGATGTGGCTTGTCCCATCTATTATGGCCATTCTCATGAAGGTTGACCGTGATGCCGAGGGAAGGGAGTATTGTCGCAATAAAATAAGGGATGCCTTTGTTGGAACTGCTCCTTTACAGCAGAGATTAAAAAGAGATTTCGAAAGGAAATATGGCATAGCTATTTACGAAAGCTACGGACTTTCTGAGACCATGTTTGTCACTTCCAATCGCCCGGGAGACAAGGGGGGGAATGGATCAGTTGGGTATCCAATGGAGGGCATTTCTATTAGGATAATGAGGGAGAAGACAGGCCATTCAGGGAAGGTTAGAAAAGGGGAGGTGTGGGTTAGAACTCCAACCATGATGACAGGATACTTAAATGAGGCAACGGGTGCTCCAGAGCTAATTGATCAAGATGAGTACTTTCCTACCGGAGATCTCGGATATGTTGATGTGGAAGGTCGTTTGCACATTGTGGACAGAAAAAAGGATATCATAATAAAAGCAGGAATTAACATAAGTCCGCGCGCAATTGAGGAGACTGTTGAACGGCATTCAGCCGTGGAACAAGCGGCCGCAATAGGAATTCCACATGAACTCTATGGCGAGGATGTAGCCGTTGCTTTGATACTGAAGAGAGGTGCTGCTTTTCAGGAGGTATTAAATTCCATAAAGCAACTGTGTAAAGAAAGGCTGGATTTGGCTTCAGTTCCATCGTACTACTTCCAATTTGAAGAGTTCCCTTTAAGTTTTACGGGAAAGGTCAAAAAGCGAGAGCTTCGAGAATTGTTACTACTGAGAATGCGGGGAAAGTAACGCATGTCGAGCATTGAGGAGTTGTTAATTGATTTCATAAAGGATCTTAAAGGGATCGATAAGCTATCGCCGGATGAGAGTCTGCTGCGAAGTAAGCTAATTAAGTCATTTGACTTCGTGCAATTGCTTCTTTTTATCGAAGAGAAGCTGGATATTCAGTTCCATGATGACGAAATAAAGCCAGAAAACTTTGAGACAGTTTCGAGAATTATGAGAACCATTAATGAAAGGATAAGTAGATAATAGAAATGTATGGTCCTAGAGATATTGAGGAAGTGTTGCATGACGTGGATCATGTAATGAAAGGGAATAAGTCAGCTCTTTTTAACAATGCAAAGCCGATTCATGAATGTGATGAAAGGAGCATTACCTTTTGTAAAGGAAATTCACGGGACGAGATGGAAATGATTGAGAGAGCGAAAGCGGCCGTTGTGATCTGTGCCAGCGGAGTTTCACTGCGTGAAAGAACTATGAAGAAGAAGCTCCTGGTAATGGTTGAAGAACCTCGGCTGGCATTTGCAAGAATTCTCAAAGCTTTCTTTGAAAAGAAGACAGAGCGGGAAATTCATCCGTCCGCAATTATAGAGGATTCTTCTATGATTGATTCAGATGTGTATATTGGTCCATTTTGCTATGTGGGAGAGGAGGTTGAGATCGGAAAGGGGTCTTGTTTATATCCCAATGTTACTATCTATCACAATGTAAAGATAGGGAAAAACGTGATTCTGCATTCGGGAGTAGTTATTGGATCAGATGGTTTTGGATATAGTAGAAACAACGAGGGAGTTTGGGAAAAATTTCCCCACATAGGAGACGTTATTATCGAGGATTTTGTCGAGATCGGGCCGAATTCGTGTGTTGATAGGGGAACTCTCGGGTCGACCATAATAAGGAAGGGAGTAAAAATAGACAATCTCGTTTATGTTGGGCATAATGCTGTAATCGGTAATGATACTGCCATATCAGGCAATACAACGGTTGGAGGCTGTGTAGTAGGGAAACATTGTTGGATTGCCCCAGGGTGTACCATTAAAGAAAAGATTACAATCGGAGACAATAGTTTCATAGGTATTGGTAGTGTGGTCATAGAGAATGTGCAAGCGGGGACTTTTGTGATAGGTGTCCCAGCGCGGAAAATAGGCGAAAATCCATATGGTTATCGCAAAAGACAAGAATTATCCGAAAAGCCATTTGGGTAGATAGGTCTTTGTGGTTTGTAAGGAAGATGTGGCGTAAGGTATTGTGTGGCAAATGAAGATACTTTATTTAGAGACTGGGACCTTTGGGGGAGGATCATTTGAAAGCCTTTATCAGATGTTGAAGGTGATAAATAGGAAGAGGTTTTCACCAATAGTTGCTTTTTTGAATGCGAATAGAATATGTGGTCAGCTAGATGAGATTGATGTAGGGTACTATGTGTTTTCAGACCCGGTTTATAGCCGTAACTTTGGAAGAATCATGAACAAGAGCCTTTCAAAAATGAGTCAAAAGATAGGGATATTCTCTGGCTTTCTATCGGTTATCTACGAGTTCTTGACTCATAACAACACAATAAGGGTGTTGACAGAGATTGTTAAGAAACACTCGATTGAGATACTTCATCTTAACGACCAGATAAACCGCGACTTTTTTGCATTGTTCGTTGCAAAGCGCACTGGGATAAAATGCGTCAGCCATTTAAGGTCTCCTGACACGTACGGGTTCAATAAGAAGAAGAGCATACTAGCAAATGGAGTTGTTGTACACTACATCGCATGCTCTGAATGGATTATGGATTTGTGGGCCAATTGCGGGGTGGCTAGGGAAAAGATCAGCGTGGTACCTAATGGGATCGACATCTCTAAGCAGATTGAAGCGATTGATTTGCATGCCCGATACAATATACCTCGAGACAATGCCATAATTGGGTGCGTTGGAACTCTTATTCCAAATAGGGGTTATGATTTCATGATACGTAGCTTTGCGAAACTGGTGGAGGTTTTTCCAAAGGCCAAGCTGCTGATTGTAGGTGATGGCTCTGAACGGATGTTCCGAGAACTGAAGGGCATAGCTAATTCTTTGCGGATTGGTGACAGAATAACCTTTGCTGGATTTGACAAAAACGGAAAGGGAATAATAGCGGGACTCGATGTACTAGTGCTGCCTTATCGGAATGAAGCTTTCGGCAGGACGCTTCTGGAAGCTTGGTTGGCTAAGACACCCGTTATTGCAACAAATTTCGGTAACATGAATAGGATTGTCAACCATGGCTACAATGGCATGCTAGTTTCGTACGGCGATACGGAAAGCCTGAACAGGAGTCTATTGGAAATACTCAAGAACAAGCAAATTGGAGAAGGATTAAGAAGAGGAGGTTATGAGACGGTGAAGGAAAGGTTTGGGATCCAGGGACACGTTGGTGAAATAGAAAGGATTTACAGCGTCATACAGACGAATAGTGATGTCTCTTGAGATGGAGTTTATGCTTCATTGATGGAATCAATCCCGCTTTTCGTTGAAAATATCGAAGTGGCCTTGACTTAGATTATGCAGCCTTGCTGGTCAGATCCAGGTGTTGCCTGTTTGCTTCCCTCAGCATGGGTAACCAGTTATGGCCCTTTATCTTCTGCAGCCTGGGCTCAATCTCAATAAGGGGGCTGGCTATTCATAGATGCTTCTGCAGAGAGTTCTTCCAATAATCCACCTTGCCTCTTTATGCTTCTAATAGGTAAGCGTCGGAGCAAAGGATGTTGAAGGGGTTTGAAGATTTCATAAAAGTGCATTTCATAAGTTCATAAGCCGGTATGGTGGGAAGTCTTACATCTGGGCCGAGACACGGGCTATGGGTAGTATTATTGGTTTCGCTTTTTGTTAGGGGAATGGTCTTGGTGAGTACCATGGAGTTCCAGGATGTCCATCTACAGCCGGATTCGAGGATGTACCTTTCGCTGGCAGAGGGGATTATACGATACGGGAGCTTTAGCTACCCCACCACGCCAGAGATACCAGATGCCGAGCGCATGCCCGGATACCCCCTTTTTCTGGCCGGGGTTTTGTCTCTTTTCGGGGGGAGCTTACTGAGCGTGGTGGTAATCCAGATACTCATAGATTCGTTGAGTTGCGTCTTGATCTATCGCCTGGGTGAAACCCTATGGAAAGGTGGAGGGTTGATATGCGGGCTCCTTGCAGGCGTGAATATCGGAATGATGACCTATTCCCACTTTGTTCTAAGCGACAGCCTGTTTCTGCTCCTGTTTCTGGTTGTTTTGACCCTGGTTCTCGAGTTTCTGAGGAAACCCAGATGGCTCACAAGTGCCATGTTGGGAACGGGAATTGGAGTTGCGACCCTGATCAGGCCTGTTATGGTTTATTTCCCTTTGGTACTCATACCCTTTCTGTTTCTATACCTGACATTCAACCTGAATGTATCTTGGGGAATAGGGGCCGGTAAGGTCGCGCTGTGCCTGGTGTTGATGTTTGGGGTCTTGCTGCCCTGGATGGCCAGAAACCATGTGCATTATGGCCGATATAGGTTGACGGCTCAAGCAGGGGAACATTTGCTCCAATATATTGTACCTTTTACGTGGCAGTACTCGAAAGGAATACCCTTCATTGAAGGTATGAAACGGGCGAATCTGGCCTTTGATAAGGAGGCTCAAGCGGCAGCGTCACATGTGGATTTCTCCAATCCTTTTGAGAAGAGCGATTTCCAGGTAAAGATGGCCCTGGGGTACCTCAAGGAAGAACCGAAATCAGCAATCATTAAGGCATGGTTGTTTGGCATGACCAAGAACCTGTTTGCTCCGGCAATCATAGATTTATCTTACCTACTGAAGATCGAACGGCCCCATTTCTTCTATACAGGAGGAAAGACCCTGTATGAGCGAGGCATAACTTTTCTCAGGAGTTTAAAGGGTTGGTTCGGATTCGCTGTGCTCGCGAATATGACAGTGCTCTTGCTGGCAAGGCTTATCCAGGTATGGGGACTGATCCTGCTGATGAAGGCGAAAATATGGGAGGGGACCCTTTTTTTCCTCACAATAGCCTACTTCCTCCTTGTTTCGGGTCCGGTCGGGTATGCCAAATACAGGCTTCCCCTTGAGCCGGTACTGATCATACTGCTGGGCATAGGGATGGCAGACTTGTACCTCAGGCTGTTCCAGAATAGACGACTTGAATTGACTGGGGAGCGGGACAGTTCGGGGGCTCCAGCAACGCGATGAACCCGGTTTTGGATTGTCCCGGCAAGGGCTCATCCAGGATTTGATTTCTATTTGGCCGAGGAGATTTAATAAGCGAGCAGTTTTTGGCGGCGGGTGAGTAGGCAAAGGGGATCAGGACGACAAGGCAGTAGGGAAGCATGTAGAAAATGGAAAAAGGGGCGATTTTGGCGGAGGAGCCGGGAATTTGGAATAGGCAAGAGCTATCCCTATGCCTTGATCTAAGGCGGATGATATGCCCGAGTTTAGGGGAGATAGGGAGGAGATAGGGCGTAGTTACTCCAGTTGAACAATATTGCGGATGGATTTGGGGATGAAGGGAGGTTTGAGTCTTTCTTTTAGGGCTGGGTCTTTAGATTTGTAGAGTTTTCTGATTTGGCAGGTGGTCCTGACGATAAAAGACAAGGCGCGTTTAAGGAGCAGGATTATGGCTGCTATTTGAGCGAGGATGCTGGCTCTTTGGGCGTTGAGGATTCTGGGTTTGTCGAGGATTTTGAGGTCTTCTTTGATAGTGCTGTTGGATCGTTCTGAGGCAGGGCGCATTTTCTTGAGTGTATCATATCGTCTGGTTCCTCTGGGGATTTCATTTACCAGTCTGGGATGTTCTTTGAGGTACATATGCTTTGTAAAACCGGTCTGGTTTTTGATGTGAGAGCACTGGGCGATATGGTAGCGTGTCTGTAAGTCTTTTAGGGCTTTATGTTTGAGTTTGAGGCACTGCTTAAAG
>JAFDHB010000309.1 GCA_019308985.1 Deltaproteobacteria bacterium
GCTTGCCACATATCTCATGGACCAGACAGGCAAGCATCATATTGACGGAAACATAAAATTTTTCTGGAAACAGCTTATGAAATCAGGAAAGGAAAAAGGCCTTGAAGGCGGGAATTAGCAAATACCAGGAGGGCTTCAATATAGAACAGGCCAAAAGGGATGCAAGGCTTCGAGAAGATCTTATCCTTCGGCATGCGCCTCTTGTGAAGCAGATCACCGAGAGGATGGCGATCAGGCTCCCCTCCCATGTCTCAAAGGAAGATCTCGTGAGTGCGGGGATCGTGGGGCTGCTCGATGCCCTTGACAAATTCGATCCCGAGATGGGGGTCAAATTTCAGACCTATGCAGAGCACAGAATCAGGGGAGCCATATTGGATGAGTTGAGGAAAATGGACTGGGTTTCCAGGACGGTCAGAAAGGAAATTCACAATATCGAAGGGGCGATTACCAAGCTCAGATCAAAGCTCGGGAGAGAGCCAGAGGACTTCGAAGTGGCAAAGGAACTGGGGGTTGATATTGTTTCCTATCAAAAGATGATTGCAAGGGCACAGGGGGCCGGGCTCCTGAGCATTGATATGACAATGCCCGACGGCTCCTCTCCGCAGTTTGGGATGCAAACTTCAAGTACCCCTTCTCCCTTTGACGAGCTAAAAAGAAAAGAGCTGAAAGTGATTATATCAAAGGCCCTTTCCAGGCTTCCAAGAAACGAGCAATTGGTAATGTCCCTATACTTTTACGAGGAATTGACCTTGAAGGAGATAGCGGAAATCATGGGACTGACAGAGTCAAGGATATGCCAGATACACTCAAAGGTCATATTGAGCCTCAGGGCAAGGCTAAGATCTTACTTTGAGGGAAATCTATGATACCTGCCGAAGGGCAAGAAAAGGTGGACGAATTTCCGGGTAATGAACCGGGTGGGCCCGGCGATGAAGAAAGTGCACCGGGCAGAGCGGATGACTTGGATCGGGACGAATCCCAAGCGGAGAAGTCGCGGAAAAAACCGTACATTTTTATTGCAGCGGGGCTGTTTGCGCTGTCATTGGTCTCCTATTTGGCCCTGCGACAGATAGGGCCTATTCACAAAAAAGATATGCCATTAAAGGATGGACACATAAAAATACAAAAGCAGGATATGGTTACATTCGATCCCTTTATAATCCCTTTTGAGGGAAATTCGAGTTTTGCTTATCTTTACTTAAGTATTTCTTTCGAATTGCCGAATAAAGAACTAAGAGAAGAGGTGGCAGGAAAAAGGGAATGGTTGAGGGGTATCATCTACGACAGGCTTAGGAGACACCTGATGAGAGCCAAAAATCTCCCATCACCGGAAGATTTGAAGCCCTTTATCAAGGAAAATCTGCGTGAGATCCTGGCCCCGCAAAAGCTTAAGGAAGTGTACATCATTGATTTTTTGGCCGTTTAACCCTCTTGGATCTTTCGGAGGCCAAATTGTCCAGTACGGCAGACTTGAACATTGTATTGAGGCAAGGGGATGCCATCAAAGAGATGTATAATGCGAGAAGGCAAAATTTAGACTTGAATCAACAGTTTGTTGCACAAAGGGCGGAAAACAAGGAAAGAGAAGAGCGATCGAAGGTTTCGGAGTCCGAACCTGAAAACAGGGTAGAGATATCGCCTGATGAGAAAAGACAAGATACGGGCGGAAAGGAAGGTAAGGGGAAGGGCTCACGGGAGCCCAGGGAAGAAAAGACCCATAATATTTCAGGAGAAAGTTTCATAGATATAAGGATTTAACCATGTCTTCCACCACCATGAACTCCTTGATCTTGGTCCTGTTAGTGGTCGATATCATTATCGTTGTATTTTTCATCTCCTTCTTAAGGAAACTACGGTATTTCAATAAGGGCAGATCATTCAGCGACATAATAAGAATGTTCAATTCCTTTCTGGTCGACACGGACAACGTGGCAGGCCAACTCAAAGAACAATTAGATGAAAAACACCGTCTAATAAGAAGCCTCAACGAACAACTGGATAAACGGATCATGAATCTAA
>JAFDHB010000310.1 GCA_019308985.1 Deltaproteobacteria bacterium
CCTTCAGAGAGATCGGGGTGGAGATAGAATGGAGAGGCAATGGTGTGGATGAAGTGGGAGTGGTCAAGGGAATGTTTGAGGTTGGGGGCTGGAGGTCTGAGGCAGAATCTGTGAAAAGCAATCTTGGAGAGGAAAGAGGGCAGTCACAGAGGACGAGCCAGATAAGGGAAGGCGATGTGGTGGTGGAGGTGGACCCCAGGTACTTCAGGCCAACCGAGGTGGACGAGCTCCTCGGTGACCCCACTAAGGCAAACAAAGAGTTGGGATGGGAACCAAGGATATCATTCAAGGAAATGGTCGCCCAGATGGTGAGGGCGGACCTAGAAGAGGCCTCAAGGGATCAACTGTGCAAGGAGAGTGGGTTCAGCATACCAAACTTCAGAGAATGAAGAGGAAGGAGTTGGAGGTCGGAGGACCCAGGTTGGAGGGAAAAGCTAAGAACAAGAAGAACAAGCGTTAGCATGGAAATCGGAGGCTGACAATGGGTGAATATGTCTTTCCGTTCGAAAAGCTAGATGTGTGGCAATTGTCTGTGGATCTAGCCGAATACGTTCTGGACTTGCTAAGGGAAATCTCTCCCAACCAGCACTTTAGGCTCATAAGCCAAATGGAGTCCGCCGTGGTTTCCCCTTCGCAGAACATAGCGGAAGGCAAAGGTCGGCAATATAAGAAGGAATTCATCCAATATTTGCATATCGCTCAAGGGTCGCTTTATGAAGTAGTCACTCTGGCAGAGGTCTTTAGGAGAAACAAGCTCTTATCTGAAAGCGAATCCATGGAAATTAGAAAGAGATGTGAAGGGATACATAGAAAGCTGAATGGCTTAGTCAATAGCTTGAAAGGTAAGAAGAGGAATGAGGGGTAGCCTCTGACCTCGAGTGAAACGGTCCTCTTACCTTGAACCAAGGTTATCCTAT
This sequence comes from Deltaproteobacteria bacterium, assembly GCA_019308985.1. Next base: position 918 of record JAFDHB010000310.1, read on the forward strand.
GGAAAGAGATGCAAAGATTTATGTGGCAGGGCATAAAGGACTTGTTGGTTCGGCCATATGCAGGAAGTTGAGGTCAGAAGGCTACAACAATCTGATTACAAGGACTCATAAGGAACTTGATCTCACAAGACAGGCCCAGGTTGAGGAATTCTTCCGGTCCGAAAGGCCTGAATACGTATTTTTGGCCGCTGCAAAGGTGGGAGGAATCCTTGCCAATAATACCTTCCCTGGAGAATTCATTTATGAGAACCTGACGATCCAGTGTAACGTCATACATGAGGCCTATAAGACAGAGGTCAAGAAATTGCTTTTCCTGGGCAGCTCCTGTATCTACCCCCGGGACTGCCCACAACCCATGAAGGAGGAATACCTGCTAACGGGTAAGCTGGAGCCGACGAACGAGCCTTACGCCATTGCCAAGATAGCAGGGATCAAGATGTGCCAGTCATACAACCGGCAGTACGGGACCAGGTTCATATCCGTTATGCCCACGAATCTTTACGGGCCCGGGGATAACTTCGACCTAGAGACCAGCCACGTACTCCCTGCCCTGATAAGGAAGTTTCATGAAGCCAAGATCCGGGAAGCGAATCTGGGGGAGGTTGGAGCTAGGAGGTTAGAGGGGAAAGAAGGTAGAGAACATTCTAGGTCCCGCCTCGAGCGAAGCGCTCCTCAAACCCCAGGGCATGGATCGGTGATCATATGGGGGACGGGGAGGCCTCGTAGGGAATTTCTCTACGTGGATGACGCGGCAGATGCCTGTGTCTTTCTCATGAACACCTACGAAGAGAACGACATCGTCAACATAGGGGTCGGAAAGGATATCAGCATAGGGGAGTTGGCGGAATTGATCAAGGACGTGGTGGGGTTTGAAGGAGAAATACAATTCGACACCACCAAGCCGGATGGCATGCCCAGGAAACTGCTGGATGTAAGCAGGCTGGAATCATTGGGGTGGAAGAGTAAGATTTCGCTGCGGGAGGGGATCGAAAGGACCTATGAGTGGTATAAGGAGAACAGGTTGGAGGACAGAGGTTGGAGGAGGGAGGATAGAGGCAAGAGGGGGGAGGTTGGAGGCGATAGGTCAG
>JAFDHB010000114.1 GCA_019308985.1 Deltaproteobacteria bacterium
ACGTTCAAAGTCTACCAGGATGGTACCATCCTCGCCCCGGTAGGTGGCCCCAACGGGACAGACCTTTACACAGGGGGCATTGTCACAATGCTGGCAATGGACGGGCAGGAAATACATCTCGCCCTTCTCCGGTGGTGTCAGGTGCCGGGCGCTTCCCGGGGTGAACACCCGGTTCCACCAGTTGCCCGGGGGCTGGGCGTTGTGCTGCTTGCATGCCACTACGCACGAACGACAGCCTATACACTTTTCCAGGTCGATGACCATTCCTCTTCTCATGCTACAGCCCTCCTGACGTCGACCAGGCATTCGTTCCACACGGTTGTCGGAGACCAGATGCCGGGCACAAAGTAGATTTCATGCAACGGCTTGATCCAGGGCATGGTCAGGGAATTGTATGACTCGTTTTTCAAGTACCTGGCCCACCAGCCTTGCTCGAAGATGGCGGTGCCCTTTCGGCACCCGGGATCAACGACGGCGTAAGCCTTGGTCCTGCCGCGGTTGTTATAGACTTCCACCAGATCGCCGGTCTTGATGCGCCGTTGGGAGGCATCCTCCGGATTCAAGAACACCTTGGGCCGGTTTCCCTGGAGCTCGTTGAGCCACACGTTGTTGGAATGGGTGGAGTGCACCCGGTAAAGGGAGTTCTTGGTGACATACCGCAGCCGGTACTTTTTGCGGGCAGCGGGGTCCTGCTTGTACTCGGTTTCAACATATGTCTCCTTGTGAACCGGCAATTGTTCGCCCATTTCCAGGAAAAGATCCTCGTCCTTGTAAAACTCGACGCGGCCGCTTCGCAGAAAACGGGCGGTAGCTTTCAGGGGCGGTGGATAGCTGCGGGGCGGAAAGGGGACCCGTTCGTGCACTTGCTCCCAGAAGGGAATCTGTCGGTCACCCGGAGCCCTGGAGTGCAGCCTGACCGGCCTTTTCTTGAGCATTTCCAGGGTGATCCCACGGGTTTCCTCGCCCCCTGTCTCCAGCAGGAGCCGGATAATCTTCTGTGAGGCAGTGTGCTCATCCAGTCCGGGATAGAAATACTTTTCGAATTCGGAGTTCAAGCGCTTGGCCAATTCCCGGGCTACCCAGAATCCTGTACGACTTTCAAACATGGGCTCGATGGCAGGCTGTTGCAATTGGAGATAAGGATGCAGAATGGTGGCGGTCAGCTCGTAGTTTTCATACCAGGTGGTGGCTGGAAATACCACGTCGGACCACTGGCAGGATGTGGTCATGGAAAAGTCGAAGGTCGCTACGAACTCGATGTCCCCGGAGGCCGCCCGCTCCTTGAGGCGGTTGGCCATGTTGTGCTGGTCAAAGGGATTGCCCCAGCCGCCCACCATGGCCTTGATGCCATTCTTGGGGTAACGCTTGCCCTTTCCCTGGAGGAAGTAGAGATATGGCACCCAGTTGAGCTTTCCACCCGGGGGAAACCACCATTCCTTGAGGTTGAAACGGATTCGGTACTGGCCTGCCAGGGTTGAGATTCCGCCTCCGCTCCGGCCTACGCTCCCGGTGAGGACCGGCAGCAGGGAGAGGGCCCGGCCCTTGAGGTCGCCGTTATACCACTGGTAGTTGCTGGCACCGTAGACCACGTGGACAGGACGGTTCCTGGCCGCTTCCACGGCGATACGCTCGATTTGCTCGGCCGGGACCTCGGTGACGGCAGATACCTGTTCAGAGTGATAATCGTGCAGAAGGCGCCGCAATTCTGCAAACACGGTGCGCACCGGTACACGACGGCCGTCTGTGAGATCCACTTCCAGCTCCGCCTCCAGTTCCGCGCCCGTAGGATCCAGTCTTTCGGGGTTGAGGATCGCAACTCCACGCGCAGTGTGCACCACGAAAAGGGAACGGTATCCGGGTATATCCCATTGCGCAGCCTGCGATGCCAGGGCCTTTACGTCCTTGGCCAGCAGGCGCTTGCCGGTGTCGGTACGTATCAGGATGGGAAAGTCGGTGAAATCCTGCAAAAACCCCCGATCGTAAAGACCGCGGTCGATGATGACTCTGGCCAGACCCAAACCCATGGCCGCATCCGTGTCCGGCTTCAGGGCGACCCATTCATCTGCCTTTGCGGCAGTGGCACAAAAGTCGGGATCAAAGACCACCAGCTTACCGTTATCCTTGGCCTTGTTCAAGTTGTGGGCATCCGGGAGACGGGTTTGGATGATGTTGGATCCAAAGACCATTGTGTATCTGGCGTTGGGCCATTCCAGGGATTCCAGCTCCTCGGTCTGCACACCGAAGGTCATGGGCCAGAACATGGGAAGGTCTCCGTTTTGGTCATAGCCGTGGTGAATCGTCCAGTGGGCAAGTCCGGCCAGCCTCACGAAGGCCCCCTTGTGCGCGTAACCGGTCCCCGGCACCTGGACCGTGAGGGCCACGGCCTCGGGCCCGTATTTCTCCATGATGGCCTTCAATCTCTGGGCGGTGTAGTCCAGGGCCTCCGGCCAGCTTGCCCTTTTGAATCGGCCGCTGCCCCGCTCCCCGGTGCGGATCAATGGGTACTTGACCCGGTCCTTGCCGTAGACAAGGTTCATCATGGAAAGGCCGCGCAAACACCCCCTGGGGTTATAACCTTGTTCCGGATAGTCAGCGCTTTGGATCAGGGTGGTGATCCGGCCGTCGGTGACATGCACATTGAAGCCGCATGCCCCGGTGCAGTTGGGAGAACAGGTGGAGCGCACCACCTTTTCCCCTTGCTCTGTCGAGGATGCCGCTTCTCCTACGAAGCGCAGAAATCGCACGTTCAAGGACCCCGCCGCTGCGGCGGCCAGGCCCATCTTGAGGAAGGAGCGTCTCTTCAGCTCCATGAATCACTCCTTTTGATCTCGGCAAGAGTCCATACATAATTCCAGGGTTATGATCTCGAGGGCAGGGCACAGACCAGGACTCCGGCAACCCCTATTGCACTGGGTGATAGAACCCTATTGCCTGACCAGTCTGCCGGGAGGCGTGACCTTGACCCCGGGTTGAATCCCACATTGTATTACTTCTGTCAAATGAAAAGTAATTTGACTTAAGTCAAGAAAGCGCATTTCTTTTCATCCCTTATGCGCGATGTGGCGGACAAGAATATATTGGGGCTCAGATGTCCCCTGGATGTGTAGGCCCATCAAAGATAGGATCGCAACTGAAAGTTGCTCCTACGGGAGGGAAAGGGATCGCGACCATGGCCCCAATCCGCACATTGGAGGATGGGCTTCAAGTGAGCTTTTGTTGTTGACTTCTCGTTCGAAGAATGGCAATCCCTACTGATACTTGCATATAGGAGCCATCGAACAGGCTATCACGATCCGTACCAGGAAGGGAGGGCGATATGAAGAAACTGAATCCGAAGAGCGTAGCTGAAAGACTGATTTCCCAAATAAGCAGTGGCGCATTTTTGACGGTCAAGGCCGACAAGGATCTAAATACCATGACTATCGGGTGGGCAATGATCGGCATTGCCTGGAAGCGGCCCACATTGATGGTAATGGTCAGGAACTCCCGCCACACCTTTGGGATAATAGAGAGGGCCTCTGATTTTACGGTATCTCTCCCAGGAACAGACATGAAAGAGGCCATTACCTTCTGCGGCACCAGGTCAGGGAGGGATGTGGACAAATACAAGGAATGCAAACTGGAGCTGGCAGAGGCCCAGAAGGTGACCTCTCCTATTATCAAGACGCCAGGCCTTCACTTTGAATGCAAAATCAGGTTTAAGGCCCCCATGGACCCGCGATTCCTTGATAGTGAATACGATAAACTTTACCCTGCCAAGGACTACCACACCCTCTATTTCGGAGAGATCATGGAGTGTTATGAGATAGGGTAAGCGCCGTGCCAAATCAGGGCCGGACTGGGTGCCGGCCCTGATCAAGAAGCCCTGTCTATTGATTCAAAGGAAAGGCCTTGGAAAGGGCAGTCCTTATCTCGTTGGAATGGGGATTGGCCACCTTCTTGACGATGAGGATGTCCAGGGGTCTTACAGGCTTGCCATAGTACGCCCGGTTCCACTTGTAGTTTTCCCTGATGACCGCCCCGTCCAGAGACATGCCCAAAAACACCCCCATGTTTCTCGCATAGGATATGTAATCCACTTCCAGGCTGGGGGCCGTGGCGCCCTGTAGGCCCTTTCCCACAGGACCCATGGCAACGGATGCATCACCCCCCAATTTGATTGTCGTTGAAAATAAGGACTCAATTCCTTTCCGCGTCATCACCAGCATGATGACCTCGGATCTCTGCCCCCCGAACTGAAGTCCAACGCTCACCGAGCCCAAATCGCAGAACGCGGGGCCTATCCACTTGCCGGTATCCATGTCCCGAACAAATAGGACCCCCCTTCCCCCTGAGCCACCGAAAAACCAGGCCCCCTTGTACAGTTCGGGCACTATGTAAAGGCCGAGGGCTTTTTTCCCGTACTCCCTGAACATCCGCAAATCCTCGTCACCCAGCAAGTTTTCGAGGGTTATCCGTGCCTTATCCACCAGGAGCTGTTGCTTGAGGGGTTCCTGGGTCGTCACTGACCTGGGCCCGGCGCAGGACACCAGGCCGAGACAAAGCATGGCGATTACGATTCCTATTAGGGGCCTTTTCATATCCTCTCCTCCATCCAGGTTTTCATCTATACAATGATCGATCCGGAGAAATTGTGTCCAGTCGCGACTCCTTGCCGCCTCGCCCCGTGGTCCAGGAGAAGGCCACGGAGGCAGAGTAACTACATATTGTGTAATCAAAGTATTATAGACCTCATATATATGGGTTTCAACACAATTCTCACTTTTTTCACCGCCTTGGCCTTTTGCAAGAGTTGTGGGGTCGGATCACAACGGATCGCAACCGGAGGTTGCTCCTACACCTGGAAGATGATCAGGTCGCTCCTGCCTCTTCAAACCTCATCTATTGGGTAGTGGGTAGGTGATTTGTGCGAGGGGCCACAAGGGTTTCGGTTTTTCTGCGGCTGTAGTAGAATGCGCCCATGATGCTTGGTCTTGTTCGCAAAACCTGCGCAGAAGTGGCCAAGAGGGCCTACTATGTTCACATTGACTACAATGCCATTCCCGAGTACGCCCTCTCATTGCCCGTTGAAAGGACTTCAGGGGCAAAACATGACCCATCCCTCCACTACCTTGGAAAAGGTAATGATACGGCTGCCTTTTTCCTCATACTTGATACCATTAATTTTGGATCCGGGTATTTCCCTAACCTGAAAAAACGCCCTGGGATGTCCGGGTACCTCACCATCGCCTCCTCCCTGAAGGAATACTTTGAAAGGCACGGCACCCCCACCCCCCAATTGCTGTCAAAAATCACCAGGGGGGAGTGTTCCGGGATATTTTTTCAGGACCCTGCAAACGAGGTCGCCCAGGAGCTCATGGGTCTCTTTGCCGAGGCGTTGAGAAATCTCGGTGATTACCTGATAACCAATTTCAATGGCAGCTATGTGGAATTGATCAAGGCCGCGGGTTGCAAGGCTGAAACACTGGTCAACATCCTCATGGGTATGCCCTTTTTCAAGGACATAAGCATATACGATCAAACCAAAGTCTATTTTCTCAAAAGGGCACAGCTTATGGCGGCAGACCTTGCCCTTGCTTTCAACGGCAAGGGACTTGGTGGTTTCCAAGATCTTCACCTGCTGACCATTTTTGCTGATAACCTGGTCCCGCACGTATTGCGGGTAGACGGCATCCTGCTGTATGAGGATGACCTTGCATCCCGAATAGACTCAGGGGTATTGATCCCACGGGGCTCCAGGGAAGAGATCGAGATCAGGGCCTGCGCGGTCCACGCAGCGGAACTTATAGTGGGCGAATTGCACAGAAGGGGGATCGGTATAACATCCAGAGAGCTTGACCACCTGCTCTGGAATCGGGGACAAGAGCCCTATTACAAGAAGATCAAGCCAAGGCACAGGACCAGGACAATATTTTATTGACCCTTCAGAGGTTGGCTTGGCGCCGAGGCGAAAGGGGCAATGTGTCATTTGAGGGCCAGGAGACGATCCATCTTGGACTTGACCTTCATCTTGGCCAGATCGATGGAGCCCAGCTTGCCCCTGGCCTGGCCGAGCTTCAGCATGGCCTCAAGCATATTTTGCGGCACCTCCCTCTGTTCATCGACGGGTTTCCGTTTCAGCGAAAGGGAATTAGTGGGACATGTCGTGACACACAAACCGCATCCGATGCACCGATCCCTGTTGAGCTCCACCTTTTGATCCCTTAGCTCCAGGGCGTCCATCTGGCACCTCTCCAGGCATTTTTCACACCCCTTGCAGGTATCCCTGTTTGCCTCGACCGTAAAGGGAGAGAGCACGAGCGTGGCCGGCCTTGGGTGGCGCTTCAGGGTCTTCAGTATCTGGCAGCAGCAACCGCAGCAGCAACAGATGTTCACTATCTTCTTGGCGTTACTGGGTTGAAGCACCAGTCCTGCCTCTTCAGCCTTGTGCAGAATATCGAGGGCCTCGCTCGTCTCAATCACCCTTCCCAGGCCGTTTCGCTCATAGTAGTCAGCCGCCGCTCCGAAGATAAGACAGGCCTCCTCCGGCTTGTCACACCCCTCTCCAGCTATCCTGTGCTCGCGCCTGCATATGCAGGGAGCCACCAGGCACTTGCTTCGCTCTCTTACAAGTGCCTCCGCCCTCTCGTAGTCCAGCACCTCCAGGGTGACGTCCACGCTGCGGGCCACGGGAATGGTCCTCAATTGGGGGGCCTTCTTCCAGGTTTCGTGTTCAAAGAACCTGGGCAGATACTCGTTCATGTCTCTGACGAGATCCGGGTCCAGGTCATTTACATGGTATTCCCATATTCCGATTATGAACTGGGCCGCCATATACTTGGCTGGATGACCCTTACGCTCTATACTGAAAATCAGTCCTTTCTTCGCCATCTGCCCCAGTCTGGAAGAGGCCTCTTCCCTTGAAAGCTTTGACCTTCGTGCTATCACGCCGGCTTCCTCGGGTATGAGGCTCAAGTGAAGGGCCAGTTCGGCTTCCTCTGGATTAAAAAGACGTCTGAGAATCCTCAGTTCCACACCGCTGTCAGTTGATGGGAAGCCGCCGGGCAAGTCATCCAGATGTTTGGCGAGCTTCCTGTAGGTATCTTCACTCATCATCATCCTCCCGTCACTGTTTTTTTGACCAATCCGGTCCCGTTGCATCAGGGACGGAGTCTTTTCTGCTCAAATAGGGCTTTATGTCCACTACCGGTGTCCCGTCAAAGGCGTCAATCCGCTCGATATGGATTATCGTGCCTTCTATGGACCTTATTCTGGCACAAAAAAGGGCGATCAGGTTAGGCCTGGCCGGTGAGCGAGTGGCAAACACCCCTGTCAGGGGATTGCTCCTGTCCCCCTTGGGGTGAACCAGGAGGGTGCTGCGCTTCTCCTCCGTGTCATTCTCGTGAAACCAGGCTATTACGTGGACATGGGAATACCGATCAAGGCCGAGAAGACCATCCTTGTGCCTTTCAAAGATCTCTATGAATACCGAGGAATCCTTATGCCTGATGATCCCTATGGGGTAAAGCTTGAAATAACTTTTCATCCTTTACTCCTCTTGGAAAGGTCTTCCCAGGTGTGCCGGGGCACTGGCCCTGACAAACATCACCACACGCCGAAGCCAGGGTGAAACCTCCATTAGCCTCACGACAGACCTGTTTTGCGCCCCGTGGATGAGCACCAGGGCAAGGATCATGAGGGGAAAGGGTGCCACCTGGAAGACCTGGGCCGGTACGGATTCCCACAGTCCCTGGAACTGTATGCCCATGACCTGTAAGAAGGAAAACAGATAGGCGCCCAGTGCCACCTTGAAAGGATGCCAACCTCCGAAGATAACTATGGCAAGGGCGATCCACCCGGTCCCCTCAGCTCCTTGAGGTCTCCCCCCATCCAGGTTTTGTGCAAAGGCTGAAGGTCGCCCCCGCGAGCCCCACCAGGAGGCCGCCGACAATGGTATACAGCAGTTGTGTCCTCCTGACCGTGACGCCCCTGGCATAGGCCGCCTTGGGATTACTGCCTATTCCCTTCAGGGCCAGACCCAATCTCGTGCGCCCCAGCATCCATGCCGCGAGCACCATCCCCATGACCGCCAAGACCATGCCGACAGGGGACAGGCGAAGTGACTTCAAAACGGGCAGCCACAGAGAAGGAGGGAAGGGTTCGGTTCCGCTCACGGAGGCGACCCCCGGTCTCTTCCAAGGACCGAATATGAGCCACAGGCTTATCCCGAGTGCAACAAAGTTGAGACCCAGTCCCGCAAAGATCTCGTTCACGCCCGCCCTTGTCCTCAGAAACCCGGTCATGACAGCCCATAGACTACCGCCGACCAACCCGCCCAGAAATGCGGAGAAAAGGATCACGGATGAGGGACCATGCTCCGTGCCGAGTCGCATGATCGCCGTCACAAAAATCGCCCGGTCATAGGCTTGCCTCCCACCCTGATCATGCCCCGATCGGGCCTTGTCAGCCCTGCCGCCACCCTCAGGAATATGCCCTGGCCGCTGCCTTCAAGACCTGCCAGCCCGACGACCTCACCTCCCCTTATTTCAACATTACATTGGTAAAGCCCTACCCTACCCAAGGATACGGTCAGATCCTCCATGAGCAGGTTAGGAGGACCATGGGGGACCTGGGCGCAGGGGGGTGTTAAGGGGAGGCTTCCGAACATCCACCTCAAGATCCTGTCCGTATCCAGGGGCCTTGACATTTCTCCCCTCACCCGGCCCTTCCTGAGGACCGTGACCCGGTCACAGAGGCTCTCCACGTCTTCGAGCTTATGGGAGACAAAGAGGACAGTCTTTCCCTCCTCGGCCAGCCTTTTCAGGGCCCTGAAAAGTATCTCCCTCTGGAGCCTTGATATGCCGGTGGTGGGTTCATCCAGGATCAAGACCCGGACCCCAACGGCCATGAGCCTGAGGATTTCCAGTTGCTGGCGCTCTCCCACTGAAAGGGATTCAACAGGCCTATCAGGATCCAGGTCGAATCCAAAGTGGGAGGCCGACTCCTTCAACTTGCTCCCAAAATATGACCTCTTCCGGCCGAACCCCTGGGTCTGGCCTACCATGTAGTTTTCCAGTACGGAAAGAGAAGGAAAATCCAAGGGGTCCTGGTAGAGCATTCCGATTCCCAGGCTGGTGGCTTCCTTGGGACCGTTGTAATCCACGGGTTTTCCATCGAGAAGGATCGACCCCGCGGTTTTCCTCACGTATCCTGCCAAGACCTTCATGAGGGTGCTTTTCCCCGCACCGTTTTCCCCCAGGACTCCGTGGATAGTACCCGCCTCCACGTCCACATCTATACCGTCATTTGCCCTCAGGGTCCCGTAATGCTTGTGGATGTCTCTTAAAGTGACCTTCATTCTTAAGAAATTAGGCTAATTACACCACCCGAAAACTTGAATTCTCATACTTGCGACATTTGGCTTTGTTCAAGAGGGTGCCTGCACTTGTAGGAGAGTTCGGTCAGAGTCTATGGGGGTTATAGCCGGGGTCTCGCAAGGGACCCCTTGCATCGATCAAGAGGTTTTGAAGGCCTTCCACTCCAGCATCCTGACGATGAGACCCCTCTCAGCCATAACCGAAAGCAAGCCCGACAGGTCGAAGGGCTTGACACGGAAAATTCATTTTGCCTTACTTTGCCCCTTCATTCCTTCTAGGAGCTGCTCCATGTACCAGATCTGTCTGTCAGTAGCGACTCGGCCGGCCTTCACGAACACCGTCCCCTCCTGGTAATAGAGGGGACCCTTGAATAGCCGCACCTTGTTTGCCCCAAGGTCCCCTATGAACTTGTCCAGAGCGGACCTCGCAATGTGAGAAAGGGCCTTTCCAGGCAAGAAACCGACATTACTGGTATCAGGATGCAAGAGCGCCGCTTCCCTTGTGCCATCCTTCATGTCATCCGAATTCGCTATGATAAGCCTGGCTCCCTTTGAGACGAGGTCATCTACGAGCTGGGGTATGGTGATGCCCGGCCTGTCTGCGGGATTTACCTTGTCGATATATATCATTTTGGCCCCCGGGACCTTCTCCTCCACGTATCTTCCCGCCTCGTAGTGGGCCTGGCTCCAACCCCGGTCATTGTAAGGCCCGACCAACAACATACCGAAAACAAAAGGCTTGTCTGCCCCTTTCCCGATTGTGGGTGAAGCCAGGACCAGGCTCAGGCAACAGAGAATAAGGCCGATGGACCAGGATCTCTTCTCTTTCATACTCGTTCCTCCCCGTCTGTATTTTGTGCCAACCGGATAGAAAATTTCCAATGGGTGGGATATATGGGAAATGGGGTGCGGTGTCAAGGGCAAATGAGATTTCTAAATCTCGTCGCCTTGAGCCTGTCCCATCCCTTATTGCCGGAATCCTCGGCTATGATATTATACGGGGAATAACCAGTCCTTGAACCTCTCATCCTTGCCCTTCACAATATCTTCCATCAGGTCAAAGAACCTCTTTGTCAACGGCCCAGGGACCTTTTCAAAGGGACGCTCTTCTACCTTTCTCACCGGCAGGACCTTCATGGGGGTCCCGGAGAGAAAGATCTCGTCGGCTTCCATGAGCCTTTCCTGGGGGATACGCCCTTCAACGCACTCGACACCAAGGACCTTGGCAGCCTGGATGATGGATTTCCTGCTGATACTCTGGAGAACAGTCCCCAGGCAAGGTGTCATCAAGACACCGCCGCGGATCAGGAATACCGATTCTGTTCCGCCTTCGGCAATGAAACCCTGGGTATCCAGCATGAGGGCGTTTTCAAAGCCGCGTGCCTCGGCATCCTTTCTAGCCATTATTCCGTTCAGGTAATTGGCCGCCACTTTTGCCTCTATGGGAACTGTTTGAGGGTCAAGCTTCCGCCACTTGGAAACGCATAGGGTAGTCCCTTCCGTGAAGGGAAAGGCGGGTCCGTCCATGTCCTCGAAAAAGTTCAATACAAAGATGCTAATATCAATTACCTTGCCCGGGGGGGTAATCCTCAGGCTTATCTGCGGATAATAGCCGACGATCTTTATGGTCCCCTCTTTCAGGGTATTTCGTCTTA
>JAFDHB010000115.1 GCA_019308985.1 Deltaproteobacteria bacterium
AGGGGCGGTATGGGCTTTTCCTGGGGGCCTTTTACCGGAAGGAGCGGGCCAACAAGACAAGTGCGTTGCTGGCAAGAATGGGCTTCTCCGGTAAAGTCGTTCTGCGTTAATTGGCCGCACCGGCCGGACCAAGATCAAGAGTGACTTACCCCACTGGCGAGACCCTTGCATGACCTTCCAAGCACTTCCGGCGTGCAAACGGAAAAGCTGGAGACCTTTGAAAAATTGGACGGTTTCATCAAGGTCTTGGAGTGAGGCAACCATGTCGCCGTTCCCAAAGCCGGTTTTGCAAAGGTATGTTGATATCTCCCAGGTAATTAACAACGCTATTTTGTCTGGGAAAGAAGGGGCGCTTTAGCGGCAATGAATACTCCAGGATGCCATTATTGCAGTGCGCCTCCCAGTCGGCCGCCCTGTTCTTGAGGCCTGCAATGCCAGATCACGCCATTGAGCAAAAAATACTCGCCTGCGTATCCAAGGCGGACTTGGAAGCCTATGACATGGAACGGGTGGGGACTCTCCTGGCTTCTGCCCCTGATCTGGATCTCCTGGTCAGGAAGGCTGCCAGGGAAGGCCTTTCCTCCATGTTGTATGGCGCCCTTGAAAGATCCGGCACCCTCGGATTACTTGGCCGTGACCATCGTCAAGCCCTTGAATCCGGGTACTACCAAACTCTTAGCTTCAACATCGCCTTGCTCCATGATCTTAAGGAGATCCTTGAGGGACTTAACAAAAGGGGCGTTTCTGTGGTCTTGCTTCAGGGCATAGGGCTCATCCAGTGGGTCTATAAAGATATCGGGCTGAGGCCGATGACGGATATTGATCTCTGGGTCCTACCTTGGAGGTACCCCTCATTGAAACGCATCCTGTCAAGCCACGGATATCAACCTGATTCCCTGTATCCCAACACATACAGGAGGGGGATGACTGCCTTCGACATACATACCCATATCCTGTGGGCGGATCGTATCCGTTCCCGGAAACTCCTCTTGGACGTGGATGACGGAGAAATCTACCGCAAGACTGTCCATGTAAAGGTTGAGGGCCAGGATGCCCTTTGCCTGAGCCCTTGGGACGAAGTAATCTATCTGGGCCTCCATGCAATCAAGCATAACATGGACAGGTTGATATGGCTGGCAGACATCAGAAATATCATTGAACCCTGGTCCCCATCGGACTGGCATGGGGCCATGAGCCGGGCAAAGCAACTGGGACAGACAAGGACCTTACACTATGTCCTTTTTCTTCTGAAGGATATTTTTGACGTCCGTGCCCCCAGGGGAGTAGTCCAGGACCTTGGAAAGAGCCCCCTTCACCCTGTGGAGAAGAAAATATTGAGACACAGGACCAGAGGTGAGCCTATCCCGAGGTGGTCCTCCCTACTCCTCCTTTCCGCCGGAAAGGGACTGCGGGTACGACTGTTGCTCCTGCTGGAGAACCTGTTCCCCAGGCCGGATATATTGAAACAGGTATTTCCCTGGAAGAAGAACCAGGGGTTATGGCGGCTCTATCTCCGAAGGGCCCTCCAGATCGCCCGTTGGGGGAAAAACGCCCTCCTGCATATCTTCTGAGTCTTAATAATCCTGCGAATCAAGCCTTGCTGCCTCCGGAGGACTCAGAGGCCATTAGCTGGGGCGACTCGCGATCCCTTCTTGCATGGTTTCGAGGGAAGTAGACCGTCACCTGGGTACCTCCAGAGCGATGACACCCGGCTCCCTCCTTGCACAGGGGGCATAGACTGATCCTTCCGGGGCAAGTATCACTCTCATTGGGTAGGGCTGGACACCTCTTGGATTGGAGGTCAATCTTGAATCCGTACCTTTCTGAAAAGATCTTCATCCGCAGGAGGTCCGCTCCCTTTCCTCCGGCATTGAAGTCAAAAGGCCTCTTGGAGGAATAGGCCATGGTGTCCTGGGTGGAAAAAAACCCCTCGAAAATCCTCCTCTGGTGATCTTCGGTTATACCAATACCATAATCACGCACGATCAACTCCACCCCGCCTCCCTGCTTTCTAACCTTTACCTCGACATTCCCCTCATCAGGCGTATTCTCTATGGCATTTTTGAGGAGCCCGTCAAAGACCTTCTCCATGACCTCGGAGGGGATACACACCTCCGGCACCGGCTCCAGATCAGAGATGATTTCGACTTGGCGGTGGGAGAACCTTGGAGTCAAGACCTTCAACCTCTCCTCAACAAAATCATTTAGCCTTATCCTCTCCTTTCGTCCTTCTTTCGGGCCATAAATCTCTTCTATACGTCTCCTTATCTTCTCGACAAGGGGACCTTCTCCTGTCTCTTCCGCCACCAGGGACTCCAGTTCGTCCGCGCAGGCATCCAGTAAGGAGGAAATCAGGCTCCTGGCCCTGTATTCTCTGTCCTGCATGATGTCCTCGACCTCGTACTGGATCTCAAGAATCCTCTCCAGGTTTCTCTGCGCCCTTTCGAGCGTCGGTCTCCACTCCTTTTCCGGAAAGGCCTCCAGCTTCTTGCCTAGGATATTCAACGAAGCTATGAGCACACTGACAGGAGTCTTCAACTCATGGGAAAGGTGATTGATGACCTTGTCCTTGGCCCGGTTCAAGCTCATTACTTCTTGGTAGGTCTTCTTGAGTTCCCTCGCATACCTGGCATTCTCCACGGAGAGTGCCACGGTGCTTCCTATCATGCTCAAGAGCTCGATATCCTTTTCATTGAACTCCCCGTCTCTCTTGTTGCTGGCGCACAGCACACCGATAATGCGATCCCCGCTCCTTAGGGGCACATCCAGAATACTTCGGGATCGGTAACCGATCTTCTTGTCAACAATACCTATGAAGTCCGGGTCCTTGGAGGTATCGTGGACGATCTGGGGTTGACCTGTCCGTATGACCCTGCCCGAGATACCCTGTGATGCAGGAAACCGTATCTCCTTTGCCTTTCTTTGGGTAAAACTGTCCTCATAGGCGGCACCGAGAAAAAACAACTCATTCCTTTCCTCGTCCAAGAGGATGACCAGGGCCCCTTCCGTGTTCAGTAGTTGGTTGATCTCACTGCTTATGTAATCCAGAAGGTCTTCCAGATCGGGGTACCTTGGCAGGGCCAGGCTTATGCGAAGCAGGCTCTCATTTATGTGGTGCAACCTTTTTTCCTCGGTTATGTCACGCAGTATGACCAGTTCGCCCCCGGGTTTGCCGTCATCTCCGGCAAAGACGGCTCCCCTCATTACCACATCCAGGACTCTCCCGTCCTTTGTCAGCCTCTTGGTCTCGTGGCGTAGTATTACCTTCTCCTTGAAGAGTCTTTCGATGTTCTGTCTTGTCTCCTCCTTGAGCTCCGGAGGCACGTACGGGATTTGTTTTCCCTGCAACTCTGCAAGGGTCCAGCCAAAGACCTCCGTAAAGGCCGGGTTCAGGTAGGTAACCTTTCCATCCACAGTAAAAACCACCATGGGATAGGGAATGAAATCCAGGAGAATCCGATAGTTTCGCTCGGCCTTCCTGCTCAGCTCGTACTGTTGTTGGTAGCGCAGTTCCGATTCTTTCAGGGCCTCCTGGGCCTTGTATCTCTCGGTGACATCTCGGGCAATGCCCCTGAAGCCGATCTTTCTGCCCTTGTCATTGAAAATGAGATTAGCGGATAGTTCTATGATCCTCTTTTCCCCATCTCTTGTTATTATTTCCCAGATAAGGTCAGTAAAGCCCTTTTTGGTGATAAACACCTTGCTGAATGCATCATAGGCCCTTCTCGCATTCTCCCTGTCCATGAACTTGCTGAAGTGATGCCCCAAGATTTCTTCCTTGGGGTATCCGAAGATCCTGCACAGGGAATTATTCAAATACAGAAAATTCCCATGGACATCCGTCTCGTAAACTC
Organism: Deltaproteobacteria bacterium; assembly: GCA_019308985.1. Next base: position 3,855 of record JAFDHB010000115.1, read on the forward strand.
CATCGCTGATGTTTTCAATAAAGGCCCTGTAACGTTCGCTGGAAAGAGCAGGATCACAGACCCTTTTTGAAATCTCCTCGCTGATGGAGGACTGTGAGCTCTCAGTGGCGGAGTTTGCCGTCACCCTATCTTTCCCTTGCCGTCTCTTGTCCACGTCCATGATCCTCGTACTCTCCTGTCCCGTCGCTTTTTGGCGCTGGTAATGTTCACCGGTTGGATTCATTTTTTGCCAACCGGATCGACTCAACTATCTTATTAAAATTCATCCGCATTTACACGAGATTTTTCTTCTCTGACCGCCCCTGGGCCGGGACCTGTCCATATACAGCGGTTTTTTGATATTTATTGCCAGGGCACATGAGATCTCACCCGGTAAACCCATGATACTTTTAGGCCTTGAAAAGAGTTGGAAATTTAAAATATAATAAAATAATATTGATCGCTGGTTTTGCAAAATACTTTGTTGGGTCTGGTTAAGTCAATTTCTGCTGTTGTCTCAGGAAAGGACCAGCATCAGACCTTTTCAAGCGTGTTGTTTATGGAAAAGCCAAAAAGAATTCCCAAAGCTACAATAAATAGGCTCTCGCTCTATTATAGGCAACTGGAACTCCTCGAATTTGACGGGTATCGGATGGTATCATCGGAGAAGCTTGCCTGGTTGTGCCAGGTCAACCCAGCCCAGGTGAGAAAGGATTTAGGCTATTTCGGAGAATTCGGTATAAGGGGTGTCGGGTATGATGTCAGGGAGCTTCAACGGGAAATAAAGAGCATTCTCGCCGTAAACCGCTCCTGGAGAATGGCCATTGCAGGGGTCGGCAAACTGGGATCAGCCCTGCTACAACATCAAAACTTCCCGGCGAGGGGTTTTCATTTTGTCGCTGCCTTCGATGTTGACAAGAAGAAGATAGGGACTACCCTTCCCTCGGGCCTTGTTGTCCGCGATATCAGCGAATTGAGGGAGGTCGCAGAGCAACTGGAGGTCGAGATCGGCGTTATAACCACACCTCCGAGCGTGGCCCAGGAAGTAGCCGCCCTCTTTCTGGCATCCCACATATCCGCCATACTCAACTTCTCCCCTACCCAGATTCACGTTCCGGAGTGCTGTCTTGTGGAGAATATTGATTTTACCATCAAGTTGGACATACTGACTTACAAGCTCAGACATGAACTAGATTCGTGACATGACCTCAAAAAGCAACATGTCTCTTGAAAGGAGCTGAGATTTTGACGAAAAAGCTAGCCGTCTTCTTGTCTTGCTTCGTAGGGTGCTTTCTCGTTTTTCATCTTGCATCCGTCTCATTAGTCGGGGGCGTTACCGGACCCAAGATGGTCATCAAGGAGAAAGCCTTTGATTATGGTGAGGTGTGGCAAGGTGAGACCATAGAACATGTATTCACGGTGGGCAACATTGGAGATGAACGACTCAGGATAAAAAAAGTGGTCCCGGATTGAGGCTGTACCGTACCCAGCTTTGACAGGGTCATCCCTCCCGGTGGTGAGGGAAAAATAACTTTAAGGATCCACACTAGAGGGTATCGTGGGCATCTCAGCAGGGGAGCAAGGATCTATTCAAATGACCCCCACCTGGCAATCGCTACCATACGAGTGAGCTTTTTCGTGAGGGTCGCAGTTCATGTGACCCCGAGAAACGTCTACCTGAGGGGCCTGGCAGGCCAGACCCTGACAAGGATCATCAAAGTGCGGGCAGGGCTGGACAGCCCCTTGACCATAACCCCTGTTAAGTTCGACCTGGAGGGAAGGCTCAAGTATGAAGTCGAGGAAGTTGAAAAGGGGAAGCTATTCAGGATCCAATTTACCAATATCCCTGGACCTGCTGGATCTTACAGGGGCGCCCTGGAGCTGAAGACCAATTATCCCGAAAAGCCTCTCATCAGGATCCCTATCAGCGCTACTTTTAGGGAGATGCCTCCCGTTCACCTGTCCCCGAGCAGGGTTGTCATGAGAGGAAAGGCCGGCCAGATCATCACCAAGGTAGTGAAAATCAGGGCCGGTCGGGATAAACCCCTCAAGCTGGAGGCCGTGGGTTTCGATCTGGATAAGAAGATGACATACAGGATCAAGGAGACTGAACCCGGCAAACGATTTGTAGTCTATTTAACCAGCATCCCCGGTCCGGCAGAGGTCTTTTCCGGGACTCTGCGACTCAAGACAAACTACAAGGAAAAACCCGTTATCACAATCCCGATAAGGGCAAGCTTCAGAGACTAGAATTTCCCTGTGTCCTTGAAAAAATCGCTTATGTAGCGGATCTTGCCTGAACTGATCTCAAGGAGGGTCATGCCTTCGTTTTGGTAGGCTTCTCCATCCTTGTTGACTCCCTCATTAGTCCAGTGGACCGCTGCCCTGTTACCCTGAACGATCTGGCCCTGCACCTGAAATTGAAGCCGGGGAAATCGCCTGAAGAGGATATTGAAGAACCTGACGATCCTGTCTCTGCCAATCAGGGGTTTGGTCTTTGGAAAGTAAAACTCAGCGTCTTCTGCCAGTAACTCGCCGAGACTGGGTAGGTCCCTTCGGTTGACAAGCTCAAAGAAGAGTGTAACCTGATCTTTATTCGGGATTGATGACATGTTGCTCCCCGTCTCTATGGGCAAAATCGTTGTTTCTACTTCGGATCCGGGCAACCGCGTTGCCGTATCATGGACCGAGGCAAAAATTGTGTTAATCCTACGCCATCTATCTTTGTATGTAAAATTGTTTTTTGATGCAACCTAGTGGCTATTAATGATAAGAAAGTCTCCTGATCTCAAAATCAAGGCTTTGCCCTGATATTCTGTACTATGTGCTATATCACTGTGCCCAGAGGTGTAAGGTATGAAAGTCAAGAAGGAAAAGGTGGTCGAGATATACGCAGACGGCGCGTGCAGCGGTAATCCGGGCCCTGGAGGGTATGGCGCTATTCTGAGATACGGGGGCAGGGAAAAGGAGATATCAGGCTGTCACCCTGATACGACCAACAACAGGATGGAAATGACCGCTGTTATAGAGGCGTTGCGGCTGCTCAAGAGGCCTTGCAAATTAAGGGTTATTACTGACTCAAACTATGTGGTCAAGGGTATGACCGAATGGATAGACGGGTGGATAAAACGCAACTGGTTCAATGCAAAAAAACAGCCTGTCCTGAACAGGGATCTGTGGGAGGAACTCCTAAGATTGAGCCGGGACCATGATATCGAGTGGGTCTGGATAAAGGGGCACGCAGGATCCAAGGAAAACGAGAGATGTGATTTCCTTGCCCGTGAAGCTATCCGGAAATGCAACAGAAGAGCCTAAAGAACCCGGTTGAGGTGAACACGAGAATCCTGTACCACTCACACCCGGCAAGAGACCAACAAAAACTCAAAAATCAGGCCGGGCCCAATAGGCTTGCAGCAGGGACGTCCCGAGCCCCTTGAAAACCGCCCCCTTCTACCCCTAAATTCCCGGCTGACAACCGGCTGTGTGACACTAAACTCGTGATATCAAATAGTTCCACGTCAAAATACTTGACGAATAATCAAAATTGTGTTATTTATAAAGACAACATTATTTTATGCCACAAATATATATTTCTTTGTGCATTAAAGAATAATAATTCTAAATTAAATTAAAGTAGGAGCAAGGCATGAAATGTCCCAAATGTGGTTATATCAGCTTTGACTATAACCAGGCCTGTCCCAAATGTACCAAGGATATTTCCTCTGAACAGCAAAAGATGAACCTGCCGCCATTCAGGCCCGATCCCCCTATGTTGCTCGGGTCGCTGATGGGCGAAGGCGATGAGTCCCAGGTGATTGGTACGGCTGACTCTGCTGAAATTGAATTCCAGAGCGATTCCATGATGACCTTTGATGAAACAGCTGTCGTTGAAAGCGAGGAAGCGGCCTTTAATGATTCAGAGGCCATTGAAGAAGGAGACATGTCCTATGATGACTCTGGTGCCCTTGAGGAAGAAGTAGGACTGAGTGATGAACCGGACTTGGACCTTGACTTAGAACTGGATGACGCAGGAGGTCCAGGGCACGCCGGTGATTCCACGAGCAAGATCCCGGAAGAAGAAGCTGTCACTGACTTTCCCCTGGAAGAACCGGATGACAGCTCGGAAATAGTGGCCGACGAGATAGACTTTGAAGGTCTCGAGGATGAAGAAGGCCTGCCCCTGGAATCACAGGACCAAGAAGAGGCCGATGTGACCAAAGACGGGGGGCAGGGAGCAGCAGGCAAGGCCGAGGATCTTGACCTGGCTTCTGAAAACGAACTTGACTTGGATCTTGACGACATTGAACTGGACGATAGCGGCCAGAAAGAGACAACAGGGGAACAGGACTCCGAGCCAGAGGGAGGAACCCCGAAAGACGAGTCTTTTCCCAAGGAATTCACCTTGGAAGAGCAGTCAATGGAGGAGGGCGAGGCGTCCAGTTCAAGTGAGCTCACCCGGGGTGAAGAGGAGTCTTCTGCCACGGCAGAGCTTAAGGACATAGAGAATGCATTGGAACTTGACGACCTGGACCTTGACCTTGAACTCGATGAACCCGACCCACAAAAATCAACCTAGCCCAAATTTCATCTTGACCTCCTTATGATACGAAGCTATATTTATTTACAAATGCCGAGATAGCTCAGTCGGTAGAGCAGGGGACTGAAAATCCCCGTGTCCCCAGTTCGATTCTGGGTCTCGGCACCATAGGGCTTTTCTGTTTTCGGGGGGTCGGCCAGATTAGGTCAATCCCCCTTTTTTCAATGTTCACCCCTTCGTAGGAGGCCTGTCATGGCAGAAAAAATCATTATCTTTGGCAAGAGCGGGTGACCCTATACGGAGCGTGCCAGGAAGGCATACCAGAAAGATGCCCAATACTATGACGTAAAGAAAGACAAGAAAAAACTTGAGGAGATGCTCAGGTACTCCAAGGGGGTCCGTCAAGTCCCTGTCATAGTGAAGGGTGATGAGGTCTCCATTGGTTACGGTGGGACATGAGGTGTCTGAATCGCCACCGTGAGTGACAATGAGTCCAGAGATGCTAGTGCCGCCCACCCAATCGGTATGCCTGTCCAGGCGCCTCATGATCTTTCTTGGGTCACAAATATGGTAACGTTCTCTTGATTTATGCAACAAACCGATATGAGGCACCTGGCTTGTCATCTCTTACACAATCAAGATCTTTGTTCTTCCGCCTGGAACAGTAAAATCTTTTCACTTCTCACGGGCATGACCGGAGGACTAGTGCCGAATCAAATGATTTGATTTCTTGATGAATTCCTGGCAAAATCCAAAAGGTTACATAGATCTTCCCCATAATCGTTTAGGAGGCATATGATTTTCAGATCTAAGGAGGTTTTCATAAGCCTGCTTAAGGAAGCGGCCATCGAATGAATTAAACGCTTACCCGAAGGATGCACCATTGAGGACACTGTGTATAGGATAGATCTGATTGCCCGGGTTTTCGAGGGTCTTAAGGATGCAGAGGCGGGCAGACTGATCACTACTGATAAGCTTCTTGAACGAGTTGACCAGTGGGCCGGCTAAGGTGGACCGAAAGGGCGAGCAAGAATCTCCAGGCTATTTTTGATTATATATCAAGAGATTCCAGAGTATATGCCGCGAGATATGTCAAGGGTCTCATCCATTCAATAAGAAAGCTTGAGAATGTGATCGATCGTTTTTTGCCATTGCTCTATCCGAGTTCTTTTGAAATCTTTGAGGGAGATCACTACCTAGTATCAACATAAGCACGAGATGACGGGAGGCTATTCTCATGGAAGATTCCCTGGAAAAAGCGATTGAAATCATTGTTCGAGTAGCAGAACCCGACAAGATTATCCTGTTTGGCTCGTTCGCACGGGGACAGGGTCGGGAGCAAAGCGATTACGACCTCCTGGTATTGAAGAGGGGCGTTAGAAAAGAGCGGGAGCTAACCCAGAAGATCTATCTTAATTTCAAGGGGGTAGGCGCCCCTATAGACGTGATTGTTGCAGATTTGGACCGGTATGAGGAGCTAAAGGCGGATCCCTATCTTATTTATTCAGAAGCAGAAAGGAACGGCAGGACGGTCTATGAAAAACATTGAGAGAGCGAGAGAATGGTTTCAAAGAGCCAGAAGCAATATGGCACGCGCAAAGGCAGGCAAGCTTTCACATGAAGTCCTTTATGAAGATCTCTGTTACGACGCACAGCAAGCTGCGGAAAAGGCACTCAAATCACTTTGCATCCTCCACGGAATCCTATTTCCAAGAACACACGATATTGCTTACCTTATTGAGCTGATCGAGAAAAGGGGCGTGCACATTCCAGAGGAAGTCCACAAGGCCCGGGTATTAACGGGTTATGCTGTAGAGACTCGTTACCCGGGAGACTACGCACCAGTAAATGAAGATGACTTTCTTAAAGCAGTCGATACTGCTGAAAAGGTTGTCAACTGGGTTGAAAGCAAACTTCAGGAATAAACCAAACCCGCTGAAACACTCATCGCTACCTTTTCACAAGAGTCCTGAAGACTAATGGAGTCAGCAATTTTTCATAATAGAGGCTTACAGTGGCAGAGAAAATCATCATCTTTGGCAAGAGCGGGTGACCCTATACGGAGCGTGCCAGGAAGGCATACCAGAAAGATGCCCAATACTATGACGTAAAGAAAGACAAGAAAAAACTTGAGGAGATGCTTAGATACTCCAAGGGGGTCCGTCAAGTCCCTGTCATAGTGAAGGGTGATGAGGTCTCCATTGGTTACGGTGGGACATGAGGTGTCTGAATCGCCACCGTGAGTGACAATGAGTCCAAAGATACTTGTGCGCTCACAGTAGGGGTGAGCGTGCCCGCATGCCTCATGATCTTTCCTAAGTATTCGCCCACCCTCTTTTCATCCACGGCTGTCTGATTCTTTGCACCGTTCTATCGTGATCCTCCGGGTTGAATGACCTGACAGCCGGCCTTCCTTGTCCTAAGGTTTTAGTGTTTGGTTGCTGTAGCTCCCGGGGGCAGTAACCGCAGGCAAGCGAGGGGGCGGAGATCCGGGTCACCCCGTCAGCCTGACTGTTGGCCCTAGAGCAGCATGACTCCTCGATGTAGCCTGTCCAAGCTTCCTGTCGGGGCATTGGGCACGTTCCATATACTCCAGCCTCGCTCCCGCATGGGGAGCGACCTT
>JAFDHB010000116.1 GCA_019308985.1 Deltaproteobacteria bacterium
CCCCAACGATGTTCTTAGGTCCTCCTAGACCTCTGATTCAGCGCCACCAGTACCCATTAAACGGGGCAGGGATGAAGCGCAACGCAGAAATTGGACTTTTTACGAAGCCATCAATATTATTTGCTTCCCCTCTCCTTTGCAAGCTGTTCCGGTGTCATTGCCCAGAAGGGAGTCCCATCTTTTGTCAGCCTTACCTTGAATTCAAACTCGGTTCCTTTTTTCACCTTTGAAGCCATGAAGATTTCTTTCCCATTGATCTCGGCAAAGACCCCCTTTACCTTTACCTTGTCTCCGGGACGGATCCCTATCTCCTTCGGCTTGGCAAACCAGACAGGACATACATGGACCAGGATCTTTTCTCCGCTTCCCCTCTCGCGCACTATTAAGGCAACCCCGGGTGACATCCCCGGCATGGGGACGACCGTGAAGACCTTTTCCACTATCCCTTTGAACGACTCAAATTCCCTCGGGTCGTAGTGCTTGTTATAGGCACCGTCGATCTCCCAGCCGCCCATATCCCGTTTTTGGGCAGCAGCCGCATCAGGTGCCACACAAACCACAAAGGCCAGACATAGTATTCCTACTAAAATGCTATGTTTAGTCTTACACATACTTCTTTCCCCCGCAATATTTTTTCCGTAATAGAGACCAACATACTCTAACGTATTGTTGCATTCACGGGCACCTCCACTTTTCTACTTCCTCGCCACGTTGATCTCTTGAAGTTCAATCACCCCATCATGGCAAACCACCCAATGAAGACGACTGGTCTTGAAAATTCGAGGTTCAGAAGGAAGAAATTCTCTCCCAAGGAGGTGGTATATCAGGCATTTTATGACACCTTCATGGGTTATGACCAGTATATTTTCTCCAGGCCATCTACCAGCAGCAGACAGGAGAGACTCTCGGCTTCTCTTCAACAGCGAAAGCCTATCCTCTCCCCCGGGAGGACAAAATTTCCACCCCGAATCTATCTCTTTTTCCAGGAAATCAGGTTCCTCTCTTTTTATCTCCACAAGGGTCTTCCCTGTCCACCTTCCCCAATCCTGCTCCTTGAGTCTTATGTCCGTGTGGACGGGAACATTCAAGAAGCCGTTGACAATGTTTGCGGTTTCAAGGGCCCGGCCCGCATCGCTAGTCATGATCCGGTCCCAGCAAAAAGACACGAGGAATTCCCCCCATCTCTCTGCCTCTCTCTTACCTTCCTCGGTCAGAGGGCTGTCCTTTTGGCCCTGTATCCGCTTCGATTGATTCCATTCGCTCTTCGCGTGCCTCAAAAGGGCATACCGTGTAGCAGGGAACCGTCCTTCAACCAACCTCCGACACCCCCAATGCCCTCTTGAATACGCCAAGAAGCTCTTTCACGAGGATCCTGTTGTCAAAATCCGCTAGTATGCGGTTTCTGGCCTTCCCTATTATCCTTTCCCTGAGTTCAATGTCCTTTAGGAGCCTCTCCATTGCGCAGGCCATTTCTCCTGGTTTTCTGGGGGGCACGAGAAGCCCTGTCTCCCCGTTTTCTATCAACTCCGGTATGGCTGAAACTGACGTTGTAACCACTGGAACCCCCATTGCCATGCTTTCGAGCAATACGTTGGGAATACCATCCCTGTCACCATTAAAGGCCACTTCACATCCCAGCACGAAAAGATCCGATTTCCGATAATGAGCCAGTACCTCGCTGTGTGGCTTGGTCCCCAGCCACGAGGTTACGCCTTTCAAGCCGAGCCTTTCAATCAGCGATAGGATCTTAGCACGGTCCTCTCCGTCCCCGATCAGGGTGTGCCGAACATCTATTCCCCTCGCCAACAGGTCCCGGAGTGCCATGTATACCGTGTCAAGCCCCTTTTTCTCTGTAATCCGCGCAACAGTCAATACCCTGTAAGGAGGTGACGGGATCCTGGAATCAACCGGGGCTGAGAAGAGTTCGGTATCTATCCCGTGATAAACGCGATATATCGGTATGTTGTTATGCCTGGCAGCCAGGCCGAGCAGGAAGCGCCTGTTGTAATCCGTACAAGTGATCACAAACCTGGAAAACCTCATCTTCTCCACAAGTTGAGCAGGATCCGACGTATAGATGTCTTTGGCATGGGCCGTGAAGCTGAAGGGAATCCCACTCAACATGCTCGTAAACATCGCCACCGAGGCGGGGGAATGGGCAAAGTGGGCGTGGAGATGAATTACCCCGGAACCTCTCAAGAGGTGACGAACGAGGTATCCTGCCTGCAAAAGATGTTTTATGGTAGCAATTTTCCTCGTTCGCCCGTAACGACGCAGAGCGACCTTGAAGGCCCTTGCGTACACCCCGGGTCTCTCGCCTGCGAGGATAAGGTTATGGCGGACAAGCCCGGGGAAGTGAGCCAAAATGGTCTCCGGCAGATAATCCACGGGAGCCCTTATCTGTTTTACTGATTCATGGGCAAAGGTCTCCCTCGGGCCGCGCATGGGAAACAGATGTACGTTTACTCCCCCTCTTTCAAGGAGCAGTATCTCGTTGGAGATGAAAGTTTCCGAGATACGCGGGTAACCCTTTAGAATCATGCCCAAGACCGGTCCTTGATTTTCCCCTCGACTTCCTCTGCCGCCCCGATACATTCTCCCTATGATTTTAGCCTTTTCTTTCAAACCGAATTTCGCAAGGGTGGAAAGCAATCCTTGTATAAGGTGCAATGGATACCGTTAAGGGTTCACTGGAATAGTGAATCATATAGCCAAAAATAGCCTTTTATCCTCCATGGTTATAGATAACACTTGCGAAATTCGGGTTCAAGTACCAGCGAGGGGCAAGAGTCCCTATCTACACCTGCTTCGGCACACCTGGAGGCGCTGACTGATCACCTCGAGACCGGTCAATGGAAATCGCGACATGGCTTCTTGATAGGGTCTTGGGTTCTCCAGGAGGGAGAATACCTTTTCTCTCAGGGTGTCCGCATCGAAAGAATCCCAGGGAATGTAGTCGACCATCTTCTGATCCGAAAATATCTTTGCCCTTATCACCTGCTCTTTCCTGGGGGTTTCCCTGGGGATTATCAAAGATACAATTCCAAGGGTAAGTATCTCACAGAGCGTATTGTATCCCCCCATGGTTACTACCAGATCCGCGGCCGCAAGTATCTCCTCCATCCTGGGATAGAAACTCCAGGTACGGACCCCAAGCTTTTTTGCCAGATCAGAGATCTTCTCCCTCTCTTTGCCCGGCATAAAAGGACCCGTAATAATAACTGAGCGAAAGGGCACGGAACGGTTTTCCTTTTCGAGCATTTCCAGGAAGGTATCCATCATTGCATACCCATCCCCCCCTCCCCCGGCGGTGACGACTACCAGTTTTTCCCCTTCGTGACGCAACTGTTTTCTCTTGATCTTCCGGACCACTTTCATACTAGGGACCTGCCTCGGGATGTACCCTGTGAATACTATCTTCTTGCTGGTAGACTCAGGGACATTATACTCCTGGACCGGATCATACAGCTCCCTGTTCCCATAGATCCAGATCTCGTCGTAGAGTTCATCCATGGCTTCATAGACGCCTTTGTTTTCCCAATCGTTCTTGATCACAGAGGCGTCATCCATGATGTCCCTCAGCCCCAAGATCGTTCTGGTCCTGGGCAGGCACCGCTTCAACCACTTCAGGGTAGGCAGGACCTCCTTTTTCATCCCGAGAGGCTCCTTATCCACGATGAACAGGTGAGGCTTGAAGGTCTTGGCCGTGGTCTTGATGATATTCTTTCTTATGTCCAGGGCGTGCTGGGGGTTTATCTTTATGGAAAGGGGAAGATACTCCTCGTTGGTCATCTTTATCATCCCCGGGATCCGGACGAAGTCGGTCTGATCCGGGAGGGGAAACTGTCCTGCCAATGCCGAACCGGTCAGAATAAGCGTATTGATGTCCCTGTCCCGCAGGTGGCTGGCAATTGCCATGGTCCTTCTGATGTGACCGAGACCATAGGTGTCATGGGAATACATGAGGATCTTAAAGCAGGTCTTGCCACGCTTGACCATTCTTACCTCTTGGATGTGAACTTGTCCCAAAACCCATCAAGGGCAAAGCGCGCTCGTAGATTTCCCTTCCTGAATTGATTAGATTGTCCTGAGAAAACCTCCAGATCCCATGACCTGGTTTCCTTATAACACACTGATATTACCTGCACAAGTTAGCAACTCTAGAGCAAAGCCGGAGGTTTGCGCACGCATCGTAGATCCCTTCGGGCCCATGCAGACGAAAACGAGACTATCACAGCACAAGACAAAAGGGCAAGAAAGAAAAAAGGGGCCCGTCCCTTCCCCTACTGGCAGGTGAGCATGGGGCTTCCCGGTGCATGAAGGGAGCGACAGGGGATTTCAGCAACCCTCCTCCATCTTCTCCAATAGTCGCAAGGACAGGGCCAGCACTGAGCCGACCACCACAATGCCGCCCGATAGGGATATCCCCAACCCAAAGGTGTAGGCCTCACCCATATAGCCCAAGGCGGCGGGGAAAAGACCTCCCCCCAGGATGAAAGCCGTTGGAGGGGCCATTGCAGCGGCAATACTTCGCATGGCAGGTTGGACGATTCTCGAGAGGGCGGAAAACGCCGCAGGGAAAAAACACACAAAGAGGGCTGGTTGCAAAAAAACCATAACCTTGAGGGTCAGACCCGAAGAAAGTCCCAGCATTATGTTTACCGCCCCTGAAACTGCCAAGAATACCATTATGGCCCTTTTCTCTCCAATCCTGTCCGTTATCCATCCGGCCAAAAAGGTCATGAAAAGGGCCGATATCTGCGCGATACCTATCAATGTATTGGCCGTATCAGGGCCCATGTTCCTTTCGCTCACCAGGTACAGAGGAAGCATCGCGTAGACACCCACCTGCCCGCCCATCCCAAGGGCAAATAGGATCACCATTATCCAGAAGGACCTCAGCCTCAAGACACTTCTTACAGGAGACGGCTTCAGGGGATCACCCGGGAAATCACCGAACTTTCCGAAGAAAAGCAGGACAAATCCCACTGCGATTGCTGCCCCCGCAATGCATAACAGGGGTGCCCTCCAGGAAAACCTGGCCAGGAGCAGGACAGTAATCAGGGGACCGACAACCAGGCTCATAGGAGGTGCGCTTTGCTGCACTGCAAGGGCCTTGCCCCAATCTTGCCTGCTCACCATGGCGGTGATGGTTGCCACGTTGGAAGGCAAATTGAGACCCGCTGCGATGCCGAGGAAGAACATGGAACCTCTTATTACCCAGAGCGTGGAAAAGATGGTGCATATAATCAGCGCTGCACCTGCCACATGCATGGAGACCACCAGGTTACCCCGGTGGTTTATTCGGGAGGAGATGAATCCAGAGGCCATGGACCCCATAAAGACACCCACTGACGCGATCAGGAATATTGACCCTGCTTGGGCCGGCGTAATGGCCAGATCCCTAACAATGCTCGGCATCAATGGGGCGAAGATAAACCGAGCTATAAAGGTCAAAAAGAAAAGCAGGGTCAAAAAAACTATGGAGCCTATCACCCTTTTGAAAGGCTCAGGCACTGGACATTCCTTTTCTAACATTGCAACTCCTTCCTGGATTCTCGATTTCAGCCTCACCAAAAGGGCTTCTGAAAGGTTCACCAGGACACTATACACTATCCGCGCCCCAGTTCTCTGGCGGAAACGGGATATGCAAACCTTCCACCGAGCCTTGAATTCAAACCCTGTCTCGAGGAATATTACTATGGAGAGCGTCAGGGTGCAAAAAATTATGGCAAAATTTCTCTAAAAACGCGTTACTGTTTTCGCCTACCATAGGGAATTTTCAGCTTCCGCATGCGATGTCTTAGGGTGCTGGGATTCAAGCCTAACAGTTTCGCAGCCCCTTCAGGGCCGTGTATTTTCCCTTTTGTCAATGCCAATGCCTTCTTGATATGCCTTGAAATGACATGATCTAATGGCATGAAACCATCTTGGGTAATTTTCGATTCTTCCTGTATTGAGCGGTCATCTGCCCTAATTATGTCGCCAAAATCAAGTTGCCCATCCTTTTGTAGGATTAAGGCACGCTCAACCACATTTTCAAGCTCCCTGACATTTCCCGGCCATGAATATGCCATCAAGGTATTTATGGCTCCGGGGGCAAGCTTAGGGAGATAGGGAATCTTCAACTCCTTGGCCTTTTTTTCCACGAAAAAATTGACCAGTGCGGGTATGTCCTGTTTACGTTCTCGCAATGGCGGGATCATAATGGGGAATACATTCAATCTAAACCAAAGATCGGATCTAAACAGGTTTCTTTTGACCATCATCTGTATATCCTTATGGGTTGCTGCAATTATGCGGATATCGACCTTGACCTGTTTGCTGCCGCCCACACGTGAAAAAGACTTGTTTTCCAAGACCCGCAACATCCTTACTTGTGCCTGGGGAGGTAATTCTGCAACCTCGTCCAGGAAGATAGTACCCCCATGGGCACGCTCAAAACAGCCCCGTTTTTGAGCTATTGCACCCGTGAAGGCCCCCCTTTCATGACCGAATAATTCGCTGTCTATCAGTGTGTCCGGGATGGCCCCGCAGTTTACCACAATAAATGGACCTTCTCTGCGTTTAGACATACCATGTATTGCACTGGCGATGATCTCTTTCCCTACCCCGGTTTCTCCCTGTAACAAGACCGGACTGCCCAAGGGGGCCACTCCCCTTACCATCTCCATGACCTCTCTCAGACCGAAGTTCTCACCGACAATGATTTCCCCTGCCGACGACTGGAGCCTCTTGTGGAGATACCGGATATCATCAGCCAAAATATTTTTGAATTGATTCAACTCGTCATATCTCAGCGCGTTTGTCAGGGCTATAGCAAAGGGCTCATTCAACATTGAAAATAATCTCAGATGCTCTTCAGAAAACCGATTCAACCCTTTTGCATAGAGGATAAGATTGCCGGGTCTGGACCCCTTGACTGTCAAATGCATGACCATGACTGAGTGTTCCTTCCATATCCCCTCAACCTTCCCCATGACTTTGCTCAACGATTTTGCCTCTTCCGGATTGAGGATGAAAGCCGTGTACAATTCCTTATCATTAACAAACTTGCGGCCTTTCTCATCCAAAGGGATGACAACGTTGACCCTCCTTGCCTGATCCGGTGTAGCAATGGCTATCGTCTTTAACGATCCTAAACCGCGATCATAGATAGTCAAATGAAGCATGTCTGCTGGCATGAATGCCCTCAAATAGAGGAGACACTCCTGCATTGCCTTCTCAAAATCGAGGTTCCCGCAAATGCGAAGTGTTGCCTGGCGGAAGAATTCATTTTCATCAAAGACCATACTTCAACTCCCAGGACAAGATATTGACAGGCGCGCCACTTGTTATTTTTGACAATTTATCACTAGACTGTCGAATATGACAACCATTTTGTCTTATTTGACAAAAAAGAGGCCACAGCATTTGTTATTGTACTGATTTTACACTAAAATCTTTATGGCATGCTTTTAGCTATTGGATAGTATCACTGCCTGCCAAGCTGCCCATCAGGAGACAGATGAAATCATATGGTATCTGGCAAATAGTCTCTCAAGGAAAGGGTTCCCAGGGAACACCTTTCCAGCCTTCAAATATTCTTGACCACGGAGGAGACACAAATGAGGTGAATATGGTATTAGTATTGGGTGGAAAAAGGTCACCCACTGGGACAATACAAGAATACCATTATGAGGAAGGAGTGCAAGCATGCTTATCAGTGAAGTCAATCGCCTTTTGGAACCAGGCTATCAATCCGTGGAAACCGGATATCTGAGACTGGAGAATGGTGACCTGCATGTGAGGGTCTTGACTCGCATGCCCCGTTGCAAGGGGAAAATGGTAGACTGGTGGTTCGGTTACCTGGATGGCACTGAAAAGTACCAGATGTGGGAACCCAAATCCCACATTTCCCTTGAGCGGGACGACAAATGGAAGCCAAACCGCTATGTTGGCGCCAGTCACCTAGTTGAAGAGCGACTTGGGGATATAGTCATAAAAGTCAGGATCCGATTTCACGACCCTTCTGAGTTCTTCGATACATCAAAATTCAAAGATGCCAGAATCGGAGCTGTCATATGCGGGAAAGCCTATAAACCTGATGGTGCTCCCGATGGCACTGTCATCCATCTTCTCCGTGATACCGACTACGGGTGTGAGATGCGCAGTCGTTTCTGGCTCTACGGTGCCCCTGAAATGGCAGGACCGGGCCTGATGTCCCATTGCCTTGAAGAGATGGGGCATCTGGCTGATATACTCCCGGCACTCTACCGGCAAGAAACCCAGAACTAAGGAGTAAACACTACCAAAAAAGGAGGGTTAAAGGACTATGAAACTCTTGGGCGTAAGCGCGGGAAGAAAGATGGGTAACTCCGAGATCCTCTTGAAGGAGGCCCTGATGGCCGCAAAGGAGAAAGGGGCAGAAGTGGAGTATATCCGCCTGCATGATCTCAAAATCAAACCCTGCACGGGCTGTATTTCCTGTTCCAAGGTCCAGCAATCCGGTGGGACCGGGGCATGCGTGATCAAGAATGACGATATGCCCTTCTTTAATGAAAAGCTCCTTGAGTGTGACGGACTCATACTTGGCACCCCCGTCTACATTCTGACCCCACCAGGGATTTTCAAGGTCCTTTGCGACAGGATCGGGCCCTCCCACGATGTGGCCTGGCAGATGGAAGCCAAGAAGATAGCAGAAAGAGAAGGCAGAGAGAGCAAGATTGACCCGAGGTTTTTCAAGCAGAGGGTCGCTGGCTTCATAGCCGTAGGAGGTGCACCCACGCCTGACTGGCTGTCCCTGGCACTCCCCCTCATGAACACCTTCACGTTCCCGATGCAGATAGAGGTCGTGGACCAAATGCAGATCCTCGCGACCCCACTCCAGGGGCAGATCGTGTTCAATGAAGAGGCTATGGAAAGGGCCCGGAGGCTAGGGCATAACGTGGCAGAAGCCATGGGCAAGCCAGCGGACCAGATCGAGTGGAAGGGCGATGAGCCAGGCACCTGCCCGATGTGTCACTCCAATGTCATGCTAGTGGGAAAGACAACCACCGTGGAGTGCGCCATTTGCGGCATCAAAGGGGAACTAAGGGAAAAGGATGGAGAGGTCACTGTAACCTTTCCAGAGGAGCAGAAGGCCATCTCGCGCTTGACCCTAGAAGGCAAGAGGATACATTTCGATGATGTAGTTCAAACCGTAGGGAAAAATGTACATCTCATGGGCGAGATACCTTCCAAATTGGAGAAGTATAAGTCCATGAAGCCTGTCAAGCCTCCGAAGAGAAAGTGAAGTATCCGAGCTTGAGGACCGGTCCCTTTATCATGCCCTCGAAGGGCGTGACCTGGTAACGAAAAACAGGTTCTTTAGAGGAGGAAAATGCAATGGGCAATATTGAATCCGATGTCATTGTTGTTGCAGGAGGTACTGCAGGCCTGGCAGCAGCAATAGCCGCTGCTCAGAAAAGAACCACTGTCATCGTGTTTGAAAAGTCATCAACTACGGGCGGAACCGGTAATATGGGGATGGGGCCACTGGGTATTGAAAGCCGCCACACCAGGTTGAAGCAGTTCAAGCCCACGAAAGATCAAGCATTCGAGATCTTCATGGATTATACCCACTGGCGCGAGGATGCAAAGCTGGTCAGGGCCTACCTGAATAAGTCCGGCGATACGATCCACTGGCTGGAAGACTTGGGAGTTGAATTCGTGGAGCCCGCGTCCTATTTCCCTGCCGCCTATCCGACCTGGCACCTCATCAAACCCGAGACCGGGAAGCCAGGGCCAATGGCTTCCGCCACGATGATGAAGATCTTGACGGAAAGGGCCAAAGAGATGGGCGTCAAGATCATGCTCAATACCCCCGTCCAAAAGATCCTCAAGAAAGGAAGGCGCATCGTGGGGATAGTAGCGGAAGAGAAGTCCGGCGAGACCATTGAGGCCAAATCCAAAGCGGTTATCATAGCCACGGGGGGCTTTGGTGACAGTCCCCAAATGATCAAGAAGTATACCGGCTACCAGTTTGGAAAGGATCTCTATTCCTTTAGAATACCAGGCATGGAAGGGGATGGTATCCGCATGGCATGGGAGGTTGGGGCGGACAGGACCGAGATGCACATGGAGGTGATCTACGGCATGCCGGATGTGATGACCATAGGACCTGAGCTCCACGAGGCCTGTCGCCAACCCCACCTCATGGTGAATCTCTTGGGGGAACGTTTCATGAACGAGGCTATATTGCCGAACACCACCTACACGGGTAATGCCATCTCCATCCAAAAGGGGAGGTGCGCTTTCCTTGTTTTTGATGATAACATAAAGAAACAGATGGAGGCGGGGTTCGACTTCTTTAGCGTTGTTTTCCCCTTTGAGAGGATTGGAGACTTTGACAAGGCTATCCAAAACGCCTTGGGCCAGGGCTATGAACACCTCTTTGTAGCAGATTCCATAGAAGAACTGGCCCAAAAGACGGGGATTTCCCCCCAAGGCCTCAAGAAGACCATTGAGGAATACAATCGTTCCTGCGAAAAGGGCTACGATGACCTGTTCAACAAGGAGCACAGGTATCTCAGACCGATCAAGACCCCCAAATTTTATGCAGCCAGGCATTTTCCAGGTGCCTATGGCAGCCTGGGAGGTATAAAGATCAACCACAGGGCAGAAGTCCTGGACAAGAATTGGGACGTCATCCCAGGACTCTATGCGGCGGGTAATGACGCATGCTCCATCTACGGGGACAGTTACGTGTTCATTCTTCCAGGCAATACCATGGGCTTCGCCCTGAACACGGGGCGAATAGCGGGGGAAAATGCCGCCGACTATATCAGATCAATCTAAGCCCAACCAATGGTCGTTAATGTCCGTCCTTTTGCCCGGCGGGGGTCGAACCTTGATGGCTTCGTAAAAAGTCCAATTTCTGCGTTGCGCTTCATCCCTGCCCCGTTTAATGGGTACTGGTGGCGCTGAATCAGAGGTCTAGGAGGACCTAAGAACATCGTTGGGG
>JAFDHB010000117.1 GCA_019308985.1 Deltaproteobacteria bacterium
AAGATTTTAGTTAATAGAAGGAAATAGAGGTAAATAGCTTACTCTGGCCTGTCACGCAGGAGGTCGCGAGTTCGAGTCTCGTCGTCCCCGCCATCAAAGAATCACAGGGTCACATCTTAAATATTAAATCTTGCTGACAAGCCCATCCTTTTTCCTATACAGGGTTTCTCATATCCAAAGGGACGCTTTAGTCCTTCAGTCTTTCACATTCAAATCAGGGTAAGCAATATGGCAAGACCACTGCGCGTTGAATACCCGGGTGCTTATTATCACGTTATGAGCCGTGGCAACAATCA
Source organism: Deltaproteobacteria bacterium (assembly GCA_019308985.1). The sequence continues at coordinate 297 of JAFDHB010000117.1, forward strand.
GGAGAGGATTTATGAAGACGATACAGACAGGGAAAAGTTTCTGGAATATCTGGGGAAAGCGTCCGAGCGCTTCTCAATCATCATTTATACCTACTGTCTTATGAACACACATTATCATCTATTGGTGCAGACCCCTGAAGCGAATCTCAGTTTAGCAATGCAGTGGCTCAATGTCAGCTACGCCACGTACCTCAATCGCAAGCGGGGCCGATACGGGCATCTATTTCAGGGCAGATTCAAGGCCCTATTGATTGACGCCGATGGGTACCTAACACATTTATCACGCTATATCCATCTGAATCCCGTGAGGGCGAAGATGGTATCCCTGCCGGCCGAGTACCCATGGAGCAGCCTACAGTGCCTTGATTGGTAAAAGGAGGGTACCGGAATTTCTTGAAGTCAACCAGCTAATGTCTCATTTTGGAAGAACGCAAAAAGAAGCCCGGAGGAACTACCGGGACTTTGTGGAAGGGGTGGATTTCAAAGCCCTTGAAGATCCGAGCAAACAGGTGACAGCAGGGTTTTTGCTGGGAGATGCGGACTTTGTGGAGTGGGTTAAGAAGACCTTTCTCTCCACAAGAGACGATCAGAAAGAAATTCCTCAATTGAAGAGACTCAAACCGAAGGTGCCGCTGGAAAGGGTGGTCCAGGTGGTAGCCCAGGAGTTTAATTGCCCCTCTGAGCTTATAATCAGCAAGGGTCGGAAGAAGAACAAAGCCAGGGAAGTGGCACTTTATATCGCCCGGGAAACGAGCGGGATGTCTTGTAAAGAGTTAGGGGAATATTTCGGTAAGGTGAGCGGTGCATTAGTCACCATGAGACACAAGCAGATAGCTGATGAATCCCGGCGCAATAGAGGGCTGAAGCGCAGAATTGATAAGATCAAAAGGCAGATATTTAATATTTAAGAGGTGACCCCACTGACCCACTGACGAGTTCGGCGCCAGGAAAATAGATTGACTTTCTCGGCAAAAAGAACTAGTTGTTAAACACATTTCCAGTTCAGGGCCGTATGATGCTTGTAATGAGATGACCCTGGTTACCAGGGTACTTTAGCTCATTCTCATGCCGATTCTCTTCCTTGAGGCTCTTTCTGAGTGAAATTTTTTGCCGAGTTCCGCCTGTAGGTTGAAAACGCGATTCTCTTCCATTGGGCTTCAGGTTGTATAGTATCCTCTCCAGACTACAAGAGGCAAGCTAAGGCCGATACAAGAATACTTTTTGGGTTTCATTGGTGGATGGGGCAGTCCGCTTAGCTTTACGGGCCGCCTGAATGATAACCTTTTCGACCACAGGGAGGAGGATGAGATGGAAAGAGCAATGTATTTCCTTGATCAGAAAGATCTGCCGACCCACTGGTACAACATTCAGGCTGACCTGCCTGAGCCATTACCGCCTGTCCTGCACCCGGGAACCGGGAAGCCCATAGGGCCCGATGACCTGGCCCCCTTGTTTCCCATGGAACTTATCAGGCAGGAAGTGAGTACCGAGCGATGGATAGAAATACCAGAGGAGATAAGGGACGTCTACAAGACATGGAGACCCACAGTGCTCCACAGGGCATATCGACTTGAAAAGGCCCTGGATACTCCTGCAAAGATCTTTTACAAGTACGAAGGCACCAGCCAGGCCGGAAGCCATAAGCCGAATACCGCTGTTGCCCAAGCCTACTACAACATGAAGGAAGGAATCAAGCGTATAACGACCGAGACAGGCGCAGGGCAGTGGGGGAGTGCTCTTGCAATGGGATGCACCTTCTTCGATGTTGAGCTGAAGGTCTATATGGTCAGGATCAGCTATGAGCAGAAACCCTACAGGCGGATTTTAATGGAAACCTGGGGGGCCAAGTGCGTACCGAGCCCCAGCCCGGATACCAAGGCAGGGAGAGACATGCTTGAGAAATGGCCGGATTGTCCCGGGAGTCTTGGGTTGGCTATCAGCGAAGCGGTGGAGGATGCTGTAAGCCGTGACGATACACACTATTCATTAGGCAGTGTGCTTAACCACGTGCTTCTTCACCAAACCATAATAGGTGAAGAAACAAGAAAACAAATGGAAATGGCGGATGCCTATCCTGATATCATTGTAGGGTGCATTGGAGGGGGATCGAACTTTGCAGGTCAGTTCCTGCCCTGGATCAGAGAGAAAATAAGCGGTGAAAAACCCGACCTGAGGATCATATGCGTGGAACCTGAGAGCTGTCCCACGATAACAAGAGGCATATATGCCTATGACTTTGGCGACAATGCCGGCATGACACCTTTGCTCAAGATGCACACCTTAGGGCATGGATTTATTCCGCCTCCGATTCACGCCGGCGGGCTGCGCTATCACGGGATGGCGCCGATCATATCTCATCTATATAATCTCGGACTGATCGAAGTGCAAGCAGCACACCAAACAGCCGTGTTTGAGGTAGGGATCAAGTTCGCCCGCACAGAGGGTATAATCACAGGCCCTGAGCCGTGTCATGATCTAAAAGTAGCGATTGACGAGGCTCTCAAGTGCAAGGAATCAGGTGAGTCAAAGACGATCCTGATCGCTCATAGCGGGCACGGACATTTCGATCTGGGAGCATATGACCGGTACTTGTCGGGCCAGCTCGAAGATTATGCCTATCCCGAGGAGGAGGTGAAGAAGGCACAGGAAGAGCTGCCTAAGGTGGAGGCTTGAGGCATTTCTTCCAACGCAGACTGGGAGCCCCGGGCCTGCCTCGGCAGACCGGGGATGCATTCTTCCCTCGGTGGAGGAGAAGTACTTGATAGAAGAACATGACGAAAAAATCATTCGCTGCCCCAGGGTTGGCGGTGACGTTACCTTCAAGTTTTGCCGCTCTGAAAACAACATGCTGCCCTGCCGATGGGTGGTGGGATGCTGGGAAGGGCGCATAAATATCATGATGTTCCTGGACGAGCACTTTTCCCAAGAGGCCCAGAACAGGATCTTCGTTACACCAAAACCAAAGCTCGAAAGCCTTGTAGAGATGATCGAGAAGGCAAAAGAAGGAAAGTAATACCCCGATTGAGCGGAAAATAGTCCATCGGCCTTACTTGTTATCTGCCAAACTTGGTGTGAGAAGGAACAAAAGGTCATGATCAGATCCTGTGAGCAATATCATGAAGAGTCCAGCTACGACCGGCATCGCATGTCCGGGCACTTCCTGGACTGGGCCAATCAACCATCTGTCTTCAAGGTGTATCAGGGGATAGAGCCTATGGAGATGCCACGGGACGTGGCATTGCCCAAAAGACATCTTTCTTCCCTTTTACTGGAGCAGGATGGCCCGCAAGGCTCTGTTGACGACATAAGGGACCTCTCGCGCATCCTGCTGCTTACCAATACCTTGACTGCCAGGGCCCGACATCCGGATGGGAACTTCTATTACCGGAGCGCTGCCTCCGCAGGCGCCCTTTACCCCACGGAAGTCTACGTGGCAACCCGTGGAATTATCGGGCTGGAAGATGGACTGTACCACTTTGCGATACCCCCGCACGGTCTTCACCTCCTCAGGACCGGGGATTTCGGAAGCCACGTCCTTGAAATGACACGAATGCAAGGGGAGGGCATACCAAGGCTCACCTTTTTCTTAACGGCCATTTTCTTCAGAAGCGCATGGAAATATCGTGCCCGCGCTTACCGTTACCATCTCCTTGACACAGGCCATGTGCTGGAGAACTTCATGCTTGCTCTGAGGGCCCAGGATCTTCCATCAAGCCTTTCCTATGACTTTGACGATCAGGGGGTCAACCGGTTTCTCGGTGTTGACGAGAAAAGGGAAGTAACCCTGGCTGTCGTCCATATCTATGGTTCGGAGGTCACCCATGAAGGAGGAAAGGAAAAGATTTCAGAATTGCCCGCTGCGATTCAGGGAGCAAGTGTTGTCTCAGCCAGAGAGGTGGAATACCCCGTCATAAGGGAGATGCATGAGACTGAATCTCAGATTGTCAAAGGCCGGTTGCCTGAAACCAACATGGTCCACGAACTGGGGCTAGAGGTAAAGGGCTGGACCAAAATCCAGGGTATGCCGGCTTGGCCCGAGAAGCTCGATTACCCTGACGCCCTGTTTCAGCGCCGATCAAAGAGGAATTTCGTTGAAAAGGCCATTGCCGCTGATCAAATCACTGCATTCCTCGATGCCCTCTGTGCGGGAGAGGACAGGGATACCAGGGTTGAATACCAAAGGGCTCTGGCCATAGGGTTTCTTGCAAGCAAGGTGGACGGAATGGCAGAGGGTTTTTATTTGTTGGACCACGCAAGCAGGGCGATCGGAATGGTAGCAGCAAGGTCGTTTACGGACAAGATGGCCCGCATTTGCTTGGACCAGATGTGGCTGGCCAACGCAGGAGTCCACTTCCTCTTTCTCACAAACCTAGACATGCTCAACCGTAGATGGGGTCCTAGAGGGTACCGCTATGCCATGCTGAGAGCGGGAAGGATGGGACAGAGACTGTACATCGCGTCAATAGCCATGGGCCTGGGATGCTGCGGTATCGGCGCATTCTATGATGGAGAGGCCAAGGAGCTACTTGGTTTGAATGATAGCTTGAGGCTTTTGTACCTGGTCGCGGTAGGCGCTGTGAAGAGGTTGTGAGACGTCCCCCTGACTCAATGAGACCATAGAAAAATAGCGCTGTCTAAGCAACTTCTGGGGCGAGGCAACCGTGTTGCCGCAAAGTTTTGGGGTGAAACAACACGGTTGCCACCCCTAAACGCCGTTTTTCAAAGGTCTCCGGTCATGAATAGTCTCGTCCAGGATGTTGCTCCCACATGATGAATCGCGATGATGAATCGCAAGCAGGAGCTTGCTCCTACCTGCATGGATGGATGAATGAATGTAATTGTATTATCCCCTGTAGGAGCGATCTCCTCGTCCCGATGTGGTCGAAGAAATGCCTAGAGGTAATATCTTCATTTGTAGGCGCCATATTCTTTGGTGAAATCGATCATGGCATGCACCGTGTCTGGCTTACCTTCAGCCATGGCCGTACCGAATGACATGACATAGCCCCCGTTTTTCCCGACGACATCAATAAGGTCCTTACAGTACTCCTTGATTTGGTCAGGGGTTCCGGTAAGCAGGAGGCTGGCCGGGACATTTCCGCCGATACATGTCCGCCATTATGGCACGCGTGCCCCTTAGAGTATCGGCCAGGATGTCAAATGGGGCCTTTGTTATTCCGCCCGCGGCATTGACAAATCCCTTGCCCATTGCTTTTACCTCAAAACCGATTATGTGTTCTCCCCAGGAGAAGGCTTCGCGGCCGGCCTGGAGCAAGGCGTTAAGCGCGTTCTGGACATCCGGTATACCCAGGGGAATAAGGTTTCCAGGTATTATCGGCATTTCCCATAGCTCCGTAAAAGGGGGAATGTTCTTCAGGGGCTCGAGTGCTCGAAAGATGCGCGGCATGTAGACCCTCAGCCAGAAATCTGAGGGATCATCGATTATGGCCTGGTAATCTTCGGCTTTCATATATTCGTCTTCAATACGTTGGTATCCGACATTCTCGGATACCCCATGCCCGGGCCAGCGGTACTGTCTGTAGTCCAGTATTTCAAAGATCTTGCTATAGCCGACAAGTGCCGGTGACATGTCTTCCCATTCCTTTTCCATTTTACAGCCCTCCTATCCGGCTTTTTGCCAAGTTAACAGAGCCCTCTCTGCGCCACTGCCCTCTTAACAAATTAAAGGACTCCTGCTTTTTCACTCCTGATACCAATCTCGTTAGTTCACCAGTCACTATGGTATCTCCCCTTGTGAAGTGTGTTGCGTTAAGGGATTACCTCTTAAAATGGTTGTTACCAGTCTATCAATGCGCCAATCAATGCTGCAAGTCTTGTTAAGTGATGGGGGCCAGCTTCCCTTGGCCTCCCGGCGTCAGGTTATGTTGGAACATTTACGGCATCCAATGGGTCTGTGGTTATGTAACCGGAATCTTTCGTTACAGACCCGCCAAGAACAAACTGCTATGGATGCAGCGGGACGATGAGAACCGCCGTCCGTACAATCTGTAGATACTGCTTGCTGGTTATGAACCTTATGAGCCGCGGCTCAACTGGCGCATGAAGCTGAAGGAATGGCATTCTGAAGTGTTCACAAACTGCATTTACGGGGTTTGCAGTGTCCTGCGTATAGAGTGGGATCATAGGATCAACTTTTTCTGTAAGGTGAATTTGAAACTTTTCCGGGTGCCTTGGTAGGGGTTGTTCTCCGTATCACGTAATTTCAAGTTTGCCCGAACACGTTTGCCAAGTTCTTCGCTGAAGACTATACAAATTTCGATGGGTGTCAAGGAAAGAATAGATCAGGATACGGCCAATGCCGGCCTTTGGCAGAAAGGAGTAATGAGTGCCATCGCGCCAGGCGCTCCCCGTTGAAATTATGTCAGGTCATCGATTCCAACGATACTGCGCAACTGGTTCAGGATCACCGGCTCCTGTCTCCGAGTAAACAATTTCGTAACCTATAGGAACCGAATAAATTGATTCATGGCCAGAAAGGTGTTGGGATCATTTCCGACAGTCGCTTCAGGCATCACCTGGGCGTCATCTGATAAGAATTTGCTTTTACGGGGAATGACTATGGGGAGATTTGCTTTGTACGTCAAGGGCAAAATAGCCACAACATCCGGGCGTGAAGGAGGATTAGGGGGCCGCGGGTTTTTCAAGTGTGTTGATTTGTGTGAAAAGGGGGCGAACCTTAGCTGTTGAGAATTTTGTCCTGTTTTGATATGTTCCTCTCATGGTTCGACCTCTTCGAATAGAATACCCAGGCGCCTGGCATCATGTGACCCGCAGGGGAAATGAGAGACGGAATATCTTCAAGGGGGATGAAGACAGGGCCGGATTCCCTTCCCTTCTTGAGTTTGGGCAACAGCCCGCTTAGCTCTGAGCGCTAACCATGATGAAATCGGAAGTGAAGATCACAGAGAGGATATCGGTGCCCTTGGGTGAGTTGAAGTTTACGGCTTCTCGTAGCAGCGGGCCGGGCGGACAGAATGTAAACAAGGTCAGCACCCGTGTAACACTCTTGTTTGACGTAGCCAATTCACCCAGCCTTTCAGGGCAGGAAAAAGAATTGATCATGAGTCGTTTGCCGACCCGAATCAACAAACAAGGTGTCCTCAGGGTCGTCTCCCAGAAGTACCGAACCCAGACCTCAAACCGGAATGCCGCGGTTGAGCGCTTTGCATCGCTATTGAGAGAATCTTTACAAGAGGCATTGCCTAGAAAGAGAGGAAGGATTCCGAGAGCTGCCAAGGTGCGGCGCCTTGCTGACAAGAGGCATAGGAGCCGCATCAAAGAGCAGCGCTCCAAGCCCGTTTCCCTTGACGACTAGGCTCAGGACCGAGCCTGGAACCCGTTCTCATAGGTTGCTGTCCAAGGCTGGAGCAAGGATAGTTTCACTATACCCGGGAATTGCTGAATCCAAGATTGATGGCTTCGTAAAAAGCCCGGTAGTTCGTCACTGCGGCGAAAGGCGTGCATAGGATTCGTCTCCCATCATAAGATCAGCCCGCTGCCTGTCATTCATGGAAGAAGTTCCGCTATCGGTAAGGAGGTCGATATACACGTTGTCAGGCCTCAGCCGGAAGACATTGAAGTGTGCTTCCCTGATGCGTTTCTCCCTTTCTTGGCGTGGTAAAAGTCTGATGGGCTCTATCATCTTTATCTTATAGGGTTAGGCACGGACACGCTCTTGTCCCACACTTTCACCTGCCGGGTTGATCGGCCCATTCAAGGAAGGAATCTAGTAGGTGGTTTGCCTATTGTCAACAGGAGAGGGATCGCAGACTCTTTCTCTCAAAGGAGGGTGATTGTCCCCTTGATCACGGGAATTGATAAGGAGGGCAAGGAGGTATCCCTCGCAAAAACACTTGGGGAGATGTGGTCAGGCGAAAGACTCCTCCTTTTGCAGATCGCCAGGCTTCGCTATGCCATAATTCCTTATCTTGTAATACAATGCCTTGTAGCTGATTTGGAGTAATCTTGCGGCTTCCCTCTTGTTCCAGCCCGTCAAGTTCAAGGCATGGTTGATTGCTTGTCTCTCGATGTGCCTGGTAGCCTCTGCCTTTACCTCCTTTAAGGGCAAAATTCCGTTATCTTTAGCGGAGCCCATGACCTGTTCGGTCTTTGTGTAAGGTATAGAAAACTCCGGTGGAATAGGGATATTGTCCGCCTTCATGCTCGAGAGGAATTCTTTCATGAGCAGTTCAGGATCAACGCCCAAGAGCAGGCGTAGTATAGAGCCGTGAAGTTCCCTGACGTTACCGGGCCAGTGGTAAGCCATGAACAACTTTTCCAGTCTGCCATTGAGCTTGAAGTGAGACTTGATCCCGTAATCGTTTTCGAATTTCCTTATGAAGTGGTCGAGCAGAAGGGGCATATCACTCCTACGTTCCCTAAGAGGGGGAGTCTCTATCTTGATGATATTGAGGCGATAGTACAGGTCCTCCCTGAAAAGCCCCTCTCTTATATCTGCCTCAAGGTCATGGTTGGTGGATGAGATAACCCACGTATCGACCTTGATATCCCTGGTGCCGCCAAGGCGCGTGAATTCACCGCTTTGAAGGACGTGGAGAAGTTTCGCCTGCAAGGAGATGGGCATATCGCCGATTTCGTCGAGAAAGATCACTCCTTCCGAGGCAAGTTCGAATTTGCCGGGTTTATCCTTATCAGCCCCAGTAAAGGCCCCTTTCTCGTATCCAAAGAGCTCGCTTTCAAGAAGGGTCAGAGGCAAGGCCGCACAATTTACCTTTACGAATCTCTTCTTCCTCCTGGGTGAAGAGGCATGCAACAGCCTGGCTACGATTTCCTTGCCTGTTCCGGTTTCCCCGTGTAACAGTACGCTCAGCCCTGAATCTGATACCAGTGATACGAGTTCCCTGATCTTTTCAATGCTTGGATGCTGTCCAATAAAATAGTTTTTCATAATATAATAAATTTTGCCATATTTTTGTTAAATTGTCAATTAAAAGTAGCGATTAAGCAAAGCAGAAGAAGGGATGGAAAATATAAGGTACGGCCAAATACATAGGGGCAGAAAGGACTGCAACTCATTTTGCGGACGGCAACATGGTTTCCTCACTCCAAGACTTGATGAAACTGCCTAATTTTTCAAAGGCCTCAATGTCATGGTTACAGGGGCTCATGGCTTGAGGCCATATTCTTCAATTCTATTGAGAAGGGTCTTGTAGCTGACCTTTAACTGTTGTGCCGCCTTTTTCCTGTTCCACTCCGTCGCCCGAAGGGCCTTCAGGATCATTTCCCGTTCCACTTCGGAGACATAATCCTTGGTTATTTCTTTCAACGCTAGTGAGTTTGCTGCAAAGAATTGCTTGAATTTCTCGGGGGACCATTCAAAGGGGGTATGAGGCCTGTTGAGCTGCTCCTCGTTTTCACCGCTCTGTTGGAAGCCTTCATGCCGGAGCTCGGAAAAGATGAAGCTCCAATCCTTCAATATGATTGCACGCCTGATTATGTTCTCGATCTCGCGGACATTGCCGGGCCAGTGGTAGTTCCTCAAAAAGGAGATCACCTCCGGAGGCACTTCCATTATGTCTCTTTTCAGTTCAAAACAGTACATGTTTAGAAAATAGAGGATCAAAAGGGAGATGTCTTCCTTCCTCTTCCTCAACGGGGGGACGCTGATGTGAAACATGTTGAGCCTATAGTAGAGGTCCTTTCTGAAGGTCCCGTTTCGCAGCATTGTACCGAGGTCGGCGTTTGTCGCTGCTACGACCCTTATATCAAGGTTCCTGTCTTGCGTTCCCCCAAGCCTTGAAAATGCTTTGTCTTCCAGGACTTGTAGGAATTTGGCCTGCAAAGAAGTGGAAAGGGCGCCGATTTCGTCTATGAAAAGGGTGCCTTTATGGGCCAGTTCAATCCTGCCGGGCTTATTCTTGTGGGCGCCCGTAAAGGCCCCTTTCTGAAATCCGAACACCTCGCTTTCGAGGAGATCACTTGGTAATGCCGTACAATTGATCTTTACAATAGGACCTTTTTTCCTTGAGGAAAGAAAATGGATTGAACGTGCAATAAGCTCCTTGCCGGTCCCTGTCTCACCGGTTATGAGGACGGTTATGTCTTTGTCTGATACAGCGCGGATTTTCTTTCTTATATCCTGTATCGCTTTGCTCCTACCGATAATGATCGGGTATTCAGGGCCATTTATGGGCCTTTGTTCTTCCAGCAGACCAAGCAGTTTCACCCTGAGGTCGACCACGTCGATGTTTGGCTCGACAACGTGGACCTGCTCATAGGGTGAGAGTAATGAATCTTCTCTGTCTTCAAAGGCATGTCCAGGTTTGGCAAAGGCCACTATCGGCAGGAAACAATCGATAATATTCAGGAGAAGAATGCATCTTAGCCGAGCTTCAGGGGGAACCGATTCTTCAATGATGACCAAGTCCGGCTTAAGGGCGTTGATTTCCCATATGGAAAGGGATGGGGACATGACATGGCATTCTTCCAGTCCGACCTCTTTCAACTTGGCCTGGATGCCTGGGGAGACGGTGCTGTCTTTTTTCAATATGACAATACGGGGATGTTGTTTCATCACTAGTGTCCGGTTAATATTTGAATAATTTTAGCTGGTTAGCAGCATCGCCCTGGGGAAAAGTGTAGGCCGATGATGTAAGCAACTGTAATAATGGAGTTTTTTCAAATA
>JAFDHB010000118.1 GCA_019308985.1 Deltaproteobacteria bacterium
GATTTGTTTCCTGTTTCTATTTTCGAATTTCGAAATTGTTTTTTCTCAAAGGCCTGAAACGGTATAACCTTTTCAATTCTCACCGGCATAGCCGGTGGATTAGTAGCGATTTAGGTGAGTGAAATAGAAAGGAGGAACAGAAGGATGGAGATACAGGGTTACAACATGCCGGAGGATCTTTACTACGAGGAACACCATTTCTGGGTCAAGGAGGAGGGTGACCTACTCGTGATGGGATTGGACGATTTCGGCCAGAAGATGGCAGGTGAAATTGTCTACGTTCAACTCCCGCCCGAAGGGAAGAAGCTGAAGGCAGGCAAATCCTTTGCAAAGATGGAATCAGGGAAATGGCTGGGGAAGATCTACGCGCCGGTAAACGGGGAGCTGGTGGAGATCAACGAGGAACTGGAAACAAACCCCACCCTGATAAACGAAGATTGTTACGGCGAGGGGTGGATGTACAAGATAAGGCCCGATGACAAGGGGGAGCTGGCAAACCTGATTCACGGGCCGGAGGCCATTGAGAAGTGGTTATTGGCCGACATAGAGAAGTACTCCAAGGAAGCGGAGAAATAGCCGGGGGAGACATGGAGGTGTATGGCCAATAGGGATTACAGCGTAAGGCAACTCCTGGAACTGGTATCCTGTACCGAGTGCCGGCTGTGCGCCGAGGTATGCCCTGCCGTAACGGCCTCGGGCAGGGGGGAGTTGTCCGGTATATACCGTATCAAGGGCCTCAAGGAGGTAATAAGGAAAAGGGGGGGGCTCACGGTTAGGATCTTGGGGAGGAAAGGCCCGAGCAGGGAGGAGTTGAAGCGGTTCTCGGATACAGTATTCAGGTGCACCCTGTGCGGGAACTGCGAGGAGATTTGCCCAGTGGGTTTGCGCCTGAAGAACCTGTGGCTTTCCCTGCGGCAGGACATGGTTCATTCCGAGACCTATCCCGAGAAGATAGAGATGATCAAAGAGAACCTCCAGGAGAGCCGCAATGTGTTTGCCGAGGACAACGAAGAACGTGCCGAATGGATAGAAGACATGAGGTACAGGCCCAAGGGGGAGCTCATAAAGGACAGGGCAGAGGTTGTCTATTTCACGGGGTGCGTGGCTTCCTATTTCCCCATGGCCCAAAAGATACCCATGGCACTTGCAGAAATACTGGACATAGCTGGTATTGATTTCACCCTCCTGGGCGGAGAGGAGTGGTGCTGTGGCTTCCCTTTGCTGGGTGCCGGCTTGAAAGAGACGGCCGGAGAGTTTATCGAGCATAATATCCAAGCGGTCAAGGAAAAGGGGGGCAGGCGGATTGTCTTTGCCTGCCCGACGTGCTACCAGATGTGGCGAGAGTATTACCCCCCCGAATTTCACCTAAGCCACGCCACAGAATTTCTCTTTGAGTTGATCAGGGGCAAGTTTGTTTCCCCGAAATCATTATCCATGAAAGTGACATATCATGACCCCTGTGATCTGGGCCGAGGCGCGAGGGTCTTTGAGGAGCCGAGAAAGGTGATCAGCTCTATACCCGGGGTGAAACTCGTGGAACTTCCCAGGAGCCGCGAACACACCCGGTGTTGCGGGGGAGGCGGCAACCTGGAGATGATAGATCCGAAACTCTCCGCAGAAATCTCCAAGAGGAAGATCGATGAGATCATCCAGACCGGTGCCCAGGCGGTAATAACATCCTGCCAGCAGTGCGTGAGGACAATGACCACCTATGTCAAGAGGAACAAGATCCCCCTGGAGGTCATGGACATAACCGAGCTGGTCCTGAAGGCGGTCCGAAGCTAGAGCACTCGACATCATTTATCCCGAATTTCGCAAGGGTTGGGGCAAAACTCAGAATTGCAAACCCTTTTTGATCTTTTCTATTCACCTTTTTGGTGAATTGATTTTCAAGGGTAGGGGAGCCTTTAGGCCTACAAGTAGCCAATATTATGAAGAATTTAGGATCGTAAACGATCCCCTGCCCAAGAGCCTTGCGAAATTCGGGTTTATGGATTGATTCGTTAGGGATGACCGGCGACGGAGGACAGCCGACCGACGACCGACGACAGAGAGCAGAAGGAAAAGGAAAGTGACGAGTCACAAGTGACAAGATCAGCCAGATTGACAAAATAGACGAAACAGACGAGACAGACCAATGAAACGAATAAAACCAATTAGACCAATGAGACTTCCCCAAACCTTGAATCTTGAACTTTGAACATTGAACCTTTTCCACAACATGATTGGCCAACCTTTTGGCCCTAGCTCGTGGAAGGAGATGTTGATATGAAACTCTATAACCTGGGTAAAATACCCTGGCAGGAAACACAGACTGTCTACCATGCCCTGGCCGGGCTGGGCAGGGAAGCCTTGAGCCTCGTATCTCCTGCAAGTCCATACGTATGCATAGGGTTCCACCAGGATGCGGAACAGGAGGTGGACATGGGATTTTGCAGGGAAAGGGGCATCCCGGTCTTCCGCAGGGAGGTGGGAGGTGGCGCAGTGTACCTGGACGGTGATCAACTCTTTTTCCACCTCGTTCTCAGAAAGGAGAACCCGATAGTGCCCGGCAGGAAGGAGGCGTTCTACAGGAAGTTTCTACAGCCGGTCATCAATGTCTACCGCCACATCGGAATTCAGGCCGAATACAAGCCGGTGAATGACGTGGTCGTGGAAAACCGTAAGATATCCGGCACGGGGGCGGCGGAGATCGGGGAATGCGTCGTCTTTGTGGGCAACCTCATAGTGGATTTCAACTACGAGATGATGAGCAGGGTCCTCAAGGTCCCTGACGAGAAATTCCGCGACAAGGTCCACAAGACCTTGGAGGAAAACCTGAGCACCGTAAGGAGGGAACTTGGGGAGGAGAATGCGGCCAGGTGGGATGAAACCACCTTGAATAGGCTCATGGCGGACGAGTTCTCAAGGATTGTTGGGCCGATGGAGGCCTCTGAGATCGATCCCCTGTTGCGGGAAAAAATGGACCAGTTGGAAAAGACCATGAACACTGACCAATGGCTCTACCAGACCAGGAGAAAGGGGGTGAGGGGCAGGCAGGTAAAGATCAGTGCCGGGGCTCAACTCCTCCACAGGGTGCAAAAGGCACAGGGTGGATTGATCCGGGCGGACATTGAGGTTATTGACGGCAGGTTCAAGAACGTCTATCTGTCCGGGGATTTTTTCTGTTTCCCTGAAAAAGGAGTGGAATGGATCGAGGAATCCCTCCGGGGCAAGGCGGTTGGGGAGGCCAAGGACATAGTTGAAAGCATATACGAAGAGAAGGGGCTGGAGACCCCGGGCATCCGTGTGGAGGACTGGATTGAGGTGCTCAAGGCTTGACATTCGCAAAAAGATTGTTAATTGTTTAATTTTCTTTAATCTTATTAATAATGCTTGCTTAAAACTTAGAATTGATCGATTCGTAAAAAACCAGAAGTTTGCCTCTTCTGTCACTCCTGCCCCGCACTTAAGATGCGGGGCCGGAGTGACGGGCTACGGGACTTTTTGCGAAGCCATCAAAATTAGACAGAAACGAGAACAATGAGCAGAAAGAAAGCTAAGCCGCCCCTCGATATGCTGGAAAAATGCCCGACCGGTATCCAGGGGCTGGATGAAATTACAGGGGGCGGACTGCCCAGGGGACGTCCTACCCTTGTTTGCGGGGGGCCGGGTTGCGGCAAGACACTCCTTTCCATGGAATTCCTGGTACATGGCTGTGAAAAATATAAAGAGCCGGGTGTCTTTGTGACCTTCGAAGAGACACCTGAGGATCTGGCAAGAAACATGGCATCCTTGGGCTTTGACTTGAAAGGGATGGTGGCCCGGAAGAAGATGGTGATCGATCACGTGCGCATAGAGAGATCCGAGATCGAGGAGACGGGTGAATATGATCTTGAGGGGCTCTTTGTCAGGCTGGGGTATGCCATTGATGCCATCAGTGCCAAGCGAGTCGTCATGGATACGGTGGAGTCACTCTTCGATGCACTGCCGAACGAAGGGATCGTGAGAGCCGAGCTGCGTCGCCTTTTCGGATGGCTGAAAGACAAGGGCGTCACGGCCATCATAACAGGGGAGAGAGGCGATAGGACCTTGACGCGGCGCGGCCTGGAAGAGTACGTCTCAGACTGTGTCATTTTCCTGGACCACCGGCTGGAGGCGGATATTTCCACCCGAAGGTTGCAGGTGATCAAGTACCGGGGTTCAGTGCACGGTACCAACGCGTACCCTTTTCTCATAAATGATCAAGGGATATCGGTAATGCCTATTACCTCCCTTGGGCTGGATCATTCCGCCAGCACGGAACGGGTTTCAAGCGGCATAAAGAGGCTGGACCCTGTCCTGGGAGGTCATGGATACTGGAGGGGAAGCACGGTCTTGATAACCGGGACCGCTGGTACGGGCAAGACCACCGTGGCGGCCAGCTTTGCCGATGCCTCGTGCCGGAGAAAAGAGCGTGTGCTTTATTTTGCATTCGAGGAATCCGAGGACCAGATCCTCCGGAACATGCGCTCTGTGGGTATTAATCTCGAGCCCTGGGTCAAGAAAGGCCTGCTCAGATTCTTTGCCACCCGTTCAACCCTTTACGGTCTCGAGATGCACCTGGCCCTCATGAACCGCGTCATCGTCGATTTTAGACCCGATGCAGTAATCCTGGATCCAATCAGCGCTTTCAGCCTCCTGGGCACTGGGCAAGAGATAAAGCAGATGCTGATCCGCCTGATAGATCACCTGAAGATGAACCAGATAACCACCCTGCTGACGTGCCTTACCATAGGGGGGCAGCCCTTAGAGTTTACGGAGGTGGGGATCTCATCCCTGGCGGATACCTGGTTGGTGTTGCGTGATGTGGAGGTCAACGGGGAGAGGAATTACCTGATGTACGTCTTGAAATCAAGGGGCATGGCCCATTCCAACCAGGTCAGGGAGTTCGTGATCACGGACAGGGGCATCGAGCTCTTGGACGTATATATCGGCGGCGGAGAAGTGTTGACCGGTTCTGCCAGGCTGGCCCAGGAGGCCAGGGAAAGGCTGGAACACTTGGCCCGTCGGCAGGAGATAGACCGCCTCAAGCTGGACCTTGAGCGCAAGCGAAAGGTTATGGAGGCCCGGATCAGTGCGCTGCGCGCCCAGTTTGAGTCAGAGGAGGATGGTATCCTAAAAAGGCTCCGTGAAATCGAGAACATGGAAAAGCGTGCGGCGGAGGATCGGGAGGAGATGGCCAAAAGGCGACAGGCCGACCATGATTCTCCGCCCAGGGGCAGCAAATGAAGGAGGATAGAACCGGCGCAGAACAATCGCAATATCAACAAGGAGTTAATGATGGGATCGAAAAGTACGGTCCGAGCGAAGGGGGTAGGGGATTCAAGAAAGGCAAAGACCAATGGTGAAGTCTATATCTTGCGTCTTTACGTGGCAGGGCAGACGCCGAACTGTCTGAGTGCGTTTGCGAACCTCAAGAAGATCTGCGAAGATCGCCTTAAGGGGAGATATCGTATAGAGGTGATAGATCTCCTGGAGGACCCGCAACTGGCAGCAGGGGACCAGATCCTGGCCGTACCAACGCTCGTAAGGAAGCTCCCGCCACCCGTGAAAAAGATAATAGGTAATCTTTCCAACACCGAACGCGTACTGGTAGGCCTTGACATTCGTCCAGGCCGGAAGGGAGAAACTTGATGCCAAGGAAAGCTCGCTCTAGGAATGCAACGGGGACCTTTGAGAGGGGACTGTCAAGCGGGGAACAGGAGTCATACAATCTGAGCCTTTACGTGGCTGGGATGACATCACGATCCCTTCGGGCAATCGATAATATCAAGGATTTATGCAGCAAATATCTGGAAGGGAGATACGATCTGGAAATAATCGACATATACCAGGCCCCCAAAAGGGCTTCGGAAGACCAGATCGTTGCGGCCCCCACCCTGATCAAGCGCACACCCGGCCCGGTGCGTCGTTTGGTGGGTGATTTGTCTAACCTGGACAGACTGGTTTTAGCCTTGAACCTATGAAGCCGTGTATGTAAAGCATAATGAGGCTGTTGAGGAGGGATTCCATGAGGGAAAATTCTCTGGTACAGGCCTTAAGGCAAAAGGAGGAGGAAATAAGAGGCCTTCGCAGCCGCCTGGAAGAGGCGGAGGAAGCCCTCAGGGCCATAAGAAGCGGAGAGGTGGATGCGATAGTGGTCCCCACCGAAGAGGGATACAGGGTATATACCCTGAAAGGTGCTGAATATTCATACAGGGTATTGGTAGAGCAGATGGGGGAGGGGGCCCTTACGCTCACAAAGGAAGGCGCCATACTTTACTGTAACCACAGGTTTGCGCACATGGCGGGCAAACCCATGGAGCAGATAATTGGAAGCAACATCATGTCGTTGGTTTCATCGCCGGATCAAACGGCATTAAAAGAAGCCATGAAATTGAAGCCTCGAGAGACCAAAAACATTGAAGTTTTTATACGACGCAACGGCAGGACTGCCGTTCCGGTGCGACTGGCCCTCACATTGCTCGAAGAGGAGATACCCCCGAGCATTTGTGTCATAGCGACCGATATGACAGAGTTCAGGATGAGAGAAAAAGAGAGTGCGAGGCAGAAAAAGATACTGGAAGAGCGGGTCAAGGAAAGGACAGCGGACGTCACGGCAAAAAAGGAGGAACTGGAGGCCTCCCACAAGAGGGTCCTAGAGGCAATGAAGGCCTCTGAAGCGGCAAGGAAGAAGCTCGAGGCCCTTAACAGGCGATTGAACAGGGAAATCGCGCGACGCAAGAAGGAGGCAGAGGAGAGGGAGAAGGTACAGGCCCAACTGATCCAGGCCCAGAAAATGGAGGCTATAGGATCCCTGGCAGGTGGCGTCGCACATGACTTCAACAACCTGCTTACGACCATAATTGGGAATGCTCAGCTCGCGCTCACCGAAATATCGAAGCAAGATCCCCTCTTTGAGGAGATCCAGGAGATCATAAAGGCAGGAGACAAGGCAGCCGCTCTTACCCACCAGCTCCTTGCCTTTAGTCGCAAGGAAATCAGGCAGCCCGAAGCCTTGAATCTCAACCAGACCATCATGGAAATGGAAAAGATGCTCAGGCGCCTGATCCAGGAAGATATTCATTTCCAGACTATTCTGGCCCCCAATTTGTACGACATCCACATTGATCCCGTGCAGGTCGATCAGGTCATAATGAACCTGGTGGTAAATGCAAAGGACGCTATGCCGGACGGAGGCAAACTCACCATCGAGACTTGTAACGTCGAGCTGGAGACGGAATATTTTCAAAAACATGGTGTACAGGGAAACGCCGGTCCATACGTGATGCTTGCTGTGACGGACACGGGGGTTGGTATGGATGAGACAGTGCGTCTTCGGATCTTCGAGCCCTTTTTCACGACAAAGGAGAGGGGAATCGGTACGGGGCTCGGGCTTTCCACGGTACACGGGATTGTCAATCAGAACGGCGGGCACATCTGGGCTTACAGCGAACCGGGGCATGGCACAACCATGAAGGTATACCTCCCAAAGGCAAAAGAGAAAGGGGATTCCAGGGAAAGAGAACATAAACATGCCGAAGACCTGAGCGGGTCAGAAACGGTCTTGTTGGTGGAAGACGATGATAATGTAAGGACATTTGCCAAAAGGACGCTCCTCAAATACGGGTACAGGGTGCTTGAATCAAGAAACGGTGACGAGGCCATCAGGGTCAGCCGGCAGTTTGAGGGAAAGATTGACCTCCTGCTGACCGACGTGGTCATGCCGGGGATTAAGGGGAAAGAGCTCGCCGAAAGGCTCAAATCCAGCAGACCTGACTTGAATGTCCTGTATATGTCAGGGTACACGCACAATGTTATTATGGACCACGGGATCATACCCAAGGATATTGATTTGATCGAAAAGCCTTTTTCACCCGTCAAACTGGGCCGCAAGATCAGGGAGATATTGAACAGGAGCCCCAAAAAGGATAATAAGAAGATATAAATGAGCGGGAATGACCGGGGTTATCCATTTCCGATTATTTGTCTGGTTCAGGTGCTCACCGAAAAACCGTGATCATTTCGGCTTGCCCTGTCCGGATATCTTTTCTTTCCCGTATTTCGTGTTTTTCCTGAATACCTCAATGTAGTACTGCAAAATCCCAACATCCGGTCCGGGCATTTATGTTTGATATTCCACCTGGTTTGTGCTATCCAGTCATCCGATCAGGAGGAAACTGCAAGCGCAAAGAGCGCCGGTTCTCCCCTAAGCCCTTCCAGGTAATGTATATCAGAGAGAAACGGGGAGAAGAGGAACCTCTCAAGGGTCGGTGTGAAGGCCTAAGGCCCTGAAAGGAGGCGGGCAAGCTTGATCACCGCAAAGAAGGCAAATTCAAAGGAAAGGAGAGAGTGAGAGATGACGGCAAAGTTGATCAAGGGTACGGAAATCCGTGAAGAGATCCTCAAGGAAATAGAGGCGGAGGTGAAAAAGATCAAGGAGGAACACGGGGTCGTGCCCGGACTGGTGACCATCCTGGTAGGCGAAAACCCGGCCTCTGTATCCTATGTCACGGCCAAGATAAAGACGGCAAAGGCATTGGGGTTCAAGGAAATCCAGGACAACCAGCCGGAGACGATCTCAGAAGGGGAGTTGCTGGCCCTGGTGGACAAGTACAACAAGGACGACAGCATACACGGCATCCTGGTTCAGTTGCCCCTTCCCAAACACATCGACGAGAAAAAGATCCTCAACGCGATCGACCCGGACAAGGACGTGGATGGTTTTCATCCCGTAAACGTGGGGCGCTTGATGATAGGGGGATCGGAAGTGAAATTCCCGCCCTGTACTCCGGCGGGCATCCAGGAGATGATAGTGCGTGCCGGCGTGGAGACCGAGGGAGCAGAGGCCGTGGTGGTGGGCAGGTCCAACATCGTGGGCAAGCCCATAGCAAACATGTTGCTCCAGAAGGGACCAGGGGCAAACGCAACGGTAACCGTGGTGCACACGCGGACCAGGGACCTGGCGGCCCACTGCAAGCGGGCCGATATCCTGATCGTCGCAGCAGGGGTGCCTGGACTGGTCAAGCCGGAGTGGATCAAGCCCGGAGCATGCGTCATAGATGTGGGTGTGAACAGGGTCGGGGAAAAGATCAGCGAGAAGACAGGTAGGAAGGTGGCGATCCTCAAGGGTGACGTAGATTTTGATGCGGCGAAGGAGATAGCCGGATGGATCACGCCCGTGCCCGGTGGGGTCGGCCCTATGACCATCACCATGCTCATGAAGAACACCCTCAATTCCTTGAAGTTCAAGCTCGGCCTGATGTAAGTAAGAGGGGAGCCTTACCCCAGACCTGAGTGTCGCGAAGCGCAAGGAAGATTCAGTCATGCTGATTCCCTTTATCTTGGAAAGGGCATTGACTCTCTACGAGGATAAGGAAGCGGTAGTTTGTGGAGACAGGAGATTCACCTACGGCGAGTTCGCGGGGCGTGTATGGGGACTTGCAAACTTCATGGGTGATCAAGGGATGGGGAAAGGGGATTGTATTGCAATATTGCACCGGAACGGTCATGAATTTCTGGAGTCCTACTTTGCAACGGCCTATGTGGGTGCAATACTGAATCCCCTGAATACGAGGCTTTCCCCGGGGGAACTGACCTTCATATTGAAGGACTCGGAGGCAAAATGGCTCATTGCTTCAAGGAGATTCATCTCCGAGGTGAAGGAGATACTGGAGGCCGGTGTCGCCCTGAAACAAGTCCTTTGGACAGGGATCGGCGAAAGGCCGGAAGCACCGGAATTCACCGACTACGAAGAGGTGATTGAACTCTCAGCCAAGAGTCCACCGCCCGTCCCTGAGATGTCCGATGACGATATCGCCCACCTGTACTACACCAGTGGGACCACAGGGCTCCCAAAGGGTGTAATGCTTTCCCACAAAAACGTCTGCACACACGCACTGGCCGCGATCGCCGAGCTGGGTCTCAGGGACAAGGACCGGTGGATACATGCCGCACCGCTCTTTCACCTGGCAGACGCATGGGCCACCTTTGCCATTACCTGGGTAGGGGGCTGTCATGTGATAGCCGAGGACTTCAGGCCTGATGCGATTCTGGAGACGATTGAAAGGGAACGGGTCACCATTACCAACATGGTCCCCAGCATGCTCAACATGCTTGTAAATACGCCGGACGTGGAAAGCTATGATTTTTCCAGCTTGAGGTCCATGTTGAGCGGTGGGGCCCCTATTGCCCCGGACGTGGTCAGGAAGATCATGGAGACCTTTAAGTGTGACTATGTCCAGACTTACGGGATGACCGAGACAAGCCCTTACCTCACACTATCCCTTCTAAAGGAAAACCTGGAGACTTTCCCGGCGGAAGAACAATTCTTTTTCAAGGCGAAGACCGGAAGGCCCTTCATAGGGGTCCTCCTCAAGGTGGTCAGGGAAGACGGCACCGAGGTGGAGCATGACGACAGAGAAGTAGGCGAGATAATCGTCAAGGGAGACACCGTCACAAAGGGATACTGGAAGAGGCCGGAGGAGACTGCGCAAAGCATCAAGCAGGGCTGGCTCTATACAGGTGATATGGCAACCATCGACTCAGAAGGATATGTCCATATCGTAGACCGCAAGAAGGACGTTATTATCACCGGAGGGGAGAACGTATACTCGGTGGAAGTGGAGAATGTCCTTTATTCCCACCCTTCCTTGTTGGAGGCAGCGGTAATCGGCGTGCCTGATCCCAAGTGGGGTGAGGCCGTAAAGGCGATAGTAGTGCCCAAACCGGGAGAAGACGTGACCGAAGAGGAGATCATAAGGTACTGCAAGGAACGGATAGCCAGGTACAAGGCGCCCAAGTCTGTTGACTTCGTGAAGGAGCTTCCAAAAACCGGGTCAGGAAAGATATACAAGAAGGCGTTGCGGGAAAGTTACCGGTAACTCTTGAAACGAGATCATTCCTCACAGGCTGTTGATGAAAGCCATTCCGCCGGACCTGTTTGTGCTTAAATATGACGA
>JAFDHB010000311.1 GCA_019308985.1 Deltaproteobacteria bacterium
GAGGAGACGCAACGGCCGATGAGACCTGGCCAGATATTGAGGAGCATATCGACCTACCGAAAATTGATGTCCTTAAGGCCTCTCACCATGGACGAAAATCGGGATACTATGGACCGGTGATCAAGAAGATGTCTCCACGGCTTACCATAACCTCCGTTACTGAAAAGGCCTATGATGCGACACAAAACTACAGGCGATACTCCGCCTACACTGTGTCATTGCGTGACACGCAAGACATAAAGATCACAATCGATGATGACGGCACAATCTACTATCCCGCAAAGCTAGAAGACCACTGGAAATCCAAACTCACCCATTAGATTCTAGGATCGTTCCTTTCCTGTATTCAGCCGCAAGAAACGGGAGCGTTAAGCAGGCCAAGCAAAAAACTTGGTGTATCGAGTCAGCACCGCATCGTATTAGTTGGCTCGAAATCTTGGGACATGTCTTCACGACACAAGGAAAAGGAGAGTCATTTTTCTTCCCAGGAGATACAGTCCTCGGGGCACATGCTCATGGCCTCCTCGACCTCATCCTCCGGATAATCAGGGAGCTCAATGATTTCTATGGCCCCTGTCTCTTTGTTCTTCCTGAACACCCCCGGACATAATTCAATGCATGACTGACAGTCATTACACCTGCTCGGGTCAATGACAGGGACCTTTCTCATAGGGCTTGGCAACCCCTCGGGGAGAGTTGCACCAATCCTTTTCCTAGCATTATGCCCGAAGGCCGCGTAGGGCGAGGCTCAGTCGGGGTCATTCCGCAGGAAGGGCTGCAGCGATCTTCTTAGCCAATTCCTTGCATGACTCGATCCCTTCTCTGTCAGGGACATAGGGAATCTTCAGGGCCGGCCCGACAATGTTGAATTTCATCGCCTCCATTTCTTTCTCGATCAGCTTGACTGCCTCCCCGCTCCATCCGTAGGATCCAAAGGCGGCACCAACCTTGTGCTGGGGCCTTAAGCCCTTCAGGTATGTCAGGAAATCACCGACCGTTGGGAAGAGTCCATTGTTCAGAGTAGGTGATCCGATGAGGATCCCGCCGGCATCGAGCACTTCTGTTATGATGTCGCTCCTATGCCACTTCCTGAGATGCATGGGGATGGCGTCAACGCCCTCCTGAAGCAAGGAATCCACGATCGCTTCGGCCATCATTTCCGTGCTGTGCCACATAGTGTCATAGACCACCAGGACCTTTCTCTTGGGCTTCTGCTGGGCCCAATCCACATAGGCATTGACGATCTTCATGGGATCTTTTCGCCAGATTACCCCATGGTCCGGGCAGATCGTGTCGATCTCGAGGCCCATCTCCGTGAGTCTTTGTGCCAGCTTTAAGATCAGAGGACTGTAAAGGAGGAGGATATTGGCAAAGTATTTCTTTGCGTGCGGCATAATGGCCTCCCCGACCTGGTCATCGAACCTCTCCGGTCCTGCATAGTGTTGTCCGAAGGCGTCGCTGGAAAACAATATCTTCTCTTGCTTGCAATAGGTAAACATGCTGTCCGGCCAGTGGAGCATTCTTGTCTCTATGAACGTGAGCGTCCTCTTTCCGATCTTCAGTTCTTCCCCGTCCTCAACGGGGCGATAATTCCACTTCTGAGAAAAATGGCGGCCAAGGCTCTTCGCCCCCGCCTTGGAACAATAAAGGGGCTTGTCCTCTCCTATCTTGTGCATGACCCGGGCCAGGCCTCCGGAGTGGTCCATCTCGGTGTGGTTGCTGATCACGAGGTCGATCTTCTTCGGGTCCACGATTTGGCCGATATTCCCCAGGAGGTCATCGGCGTATTCCTTCTTCACCGTATCAATCAGGGTGATTCTTTCGTCCATGATAAGGTACGCGTTATATGTGGTCCCCTGGTAGGTGGAATAACCGTGAAAGTCCCTGACATTCCAATCCGTCGATCCTACACTGTAGATTCCCTCCGCAACCTCCGTGGGTGTCATGTATCTCCTCCTTCTTGATCCGTGGGTTACCTTTTCCTTCTTCACTTTCCATGGTCAATGAGCTTCCTCGGTGTTCCTCTATGATCCTCTTTGAAATGCTCAGGCCGAGGCCGGTCCCGTGCTCCTTAGATGTAAAGAACGGGGAAAAGACCTTCCCCTGTTCTGGGCCAGGTATACCGCATCCTGTGTCACGAACCGTAACCAGGACCTTGCCCCCAGACCTCCGGGACTGCAAGCTCAGCTTTCCGCCATTCTCCATGGCATCGATGGCGTTGTTCACCAAGTTCAGAATAACCTGTTTTATCCTGTCTCGATCCGCCAAAGCCCTGGTCTCCCCCTCATCCGTGTCAACTTCCAGCATTATATTCTTTTTCTTGCATTGGTTCAGGCTCAATTCGTAGATTTCCCGGAGCAGGCCATTGATGTCCACTTCCTGTCTGTTGAGCCTGGGAGGGAGGTAGAATTCCCTCAGATCCCTG
>JAFDHB010000119.1 GCA_019308985.1 Deltaproteobacteria bacterium
GAAGTGGAGGATTGTTGGCTGTGCGGTCGTAGGTGTAGATCCCAGAATAATGGGGATCGGGCCTATACCTGCGGTGAGGAAGCTGTTCAAACAAACTGGATACAGATTGGAAGACATTGAGTTGATTGAGATCAACGAGGCATTTGCAGCATCTTCCCTTGCGGTTGAAAGGGAACTCGGGCTTGACCGGGAAATCGTGAATGTCAACGGCAGCGGGATAGCCCTTGGACACCCGATAGGAAACACGGGCTGCAGGATCGTTGTCAGCCTTATCCATGAAATGGAAAGAAGGGGCGCGACAAAGGGTATGGCCGCATTGTGCGGGGGTGGCGGCCTCGGTGAGGCAATCATCGTTGAACGGGAAAGGTAAAGGTAAAGGCCGTTCAGTAGATGGATAAGAGGAGATCGGCAGTAAGTTGAATGTGAACCTTTAAGGAGAAAGGGAGATATGGTTTGAGTCCTCAGAGCCGATAAGAAAGAAGTGGGTCGAGAAAATGGAAGCCGAGGGCAAACCAGGAAGGGCGGTATACCATGAGGCATTGAGGCTGATAAAGAAGTACAGTAAATAGGGGACGACCTCCGATGCCTCTTGTGAAGGTTTCACGATACATAGAGGGGAAAATCAATATATTGAGTCGGTTGATGGGAATCATTGCCATTTCCGTCCTGGTGGCGATGATGCTCTTTACCGTACTGAATGTCGTCATGAGGGCATTTTTCAACAGGCCCATACCCGGCGATGTGGGACTCGTAGAAGTTGGGATGGTATGCGTTGGTTTTCTCAGCCTTGGATGGTGCGCGGTAAAAGGTATGCATATCAGCGTGGACCTGGTCGTGTCCTTCCTCCCGAGAAGAGTCCGGGCGGTATTCAACAGCTTCGGCTACTTGGTCGCCCTGGGGATATTCCTGCTGATAGCCTGGCGAAGCTTTCTCGAAGGCATTGCCAATAGAGAATTGCATAACCTTTCAGCCACGCTGGCATTCCCCATATTCCCCTTTTATTGGGTCACGGCCCTGGGGTACGCTGTCCTGTGTCTCGCGACCCTGCATCGGCCGAGGTTTACAGAAGCCTCAAGAAGACCCCGAGTGAGTACTTCAAGGGGAATTTCTATGTCACCACCAGTGGAATGTTCTGGCACCCTGCGCTCAAGTTCGTGATCTCGGTGCTTGGACCTGAAAGGATACTCTTTGCGGTGGATTATCCCTACGAATCGAGCCTGGAGGCGGTCAATTTCATTGAATCAGCTCCAATCAAGGACTCGGACAAAAAAAAGATCGCCCATCTGAACGCGGAATCGCTTCTGGGGCTATAGGCGGGGGTGCGACAATCATGTATTCCTCTGTCAAGAAAAATGCTTGACAGGGAAAAGTACGGCAATTATACATAAACCGAGCGTTTGATCGAAGAAAAGCCGACAGGTTTTTCAGGAGGATGCAGTGGCCACCGCAGAGAAAGAGCCGATAGCCAGTAAGAGAGAGATACAGGAGAGGGTGTTCGCTGAAGACGCCGAATTTGCCTCGACTCAGAACCCTTGCCTGATCGAGAAGAGACACCGGCAGATCGTAGAAGGGGCTTGCAAGGTCTTTTTTGAGAAGGGGTACCATCCCACGACGACGCGCGAGATCGCGAAGGCGTGCGGGATGTCCATTGGCCAGTTATACCATTACATATCCTCCAAGGACGACGTGCTGTATCTCGTCCATAAACACATGCACAGGATATGGTACGACTACCTCAAGGAGTCTGATGTAGGGAGAATAGAGGATCCAGTTGAAAAGCTGGAAAAGGCCTTACGGCAGACTCTGCTGTTCATGGTGGAAAACAGGAAGCTCGTTCAATTCGTGTATGCCGAGAGCAAGTATCTAGATAAGAAATACCTCAAGATAGTCCTGGATATGGATGTGATCGGGTTCTGGTACGACCTCCTGGAGGAACTCAATACCAAGACCTCATTGAGGGTCGAATCGGATTTCCTGAGCAGTGTTGTCGCTTACCTGCTGGCATTTCTCGCCTTGAGGGGCTGGACATTGAAGGAGAAGCCCGGCACAAAGCACGTGGACAAACTGGTTGAGTTTATCCTGAGGGGATTAGGGGTGAGATGAACGATCATGTCTCCTTTCCTGATATTTGAGCGTAAGCGGGCTGTCGCACATAGCTTGATCAACGATTGGGCCCATTACGGAACGATGAAGTGGGCTGCCGTCAGAGACAGGACAATGGAGATAATTTGGGCAAAGGTCCGTTTAGGGAATTCAATTAGGGGAGGAAGGCTTGACTCTAGAGGGTAGGGTAGCCATAGTCACTGGGGCAAGCAGGGGACTCGGCAAGGAGATCGCGAAAGGACTGTCCAGGGAAGGGGCAAGGGTTGTTATTGCGGCCAGGAGTGAAAAGGACACCAGCGAACTCCCGGGGACTATTTACGAAACCGCCGAGGAAATCAAGGCTTCAGGTTCGGACGCTCTGGCCATCAGGTGTGATGTAACCGACGAGGACAGTGTAACCCTGATGGTCAACAAGGCCGTCGAGGAATTCGGACGCCTTGATATCCTTGTCAACAATGCAGGCGTGGCGTTCTATTTTCCCATTGTCGAGACGCCGACAAAACGCTGGGAGCTGGTCTTCAGGGTAAACGTGCTGGGGGCCTTTTTGTGCGCAAAGGCCGTTCTGCCCCACATGATAAGGCAGAAAAGGGGAAGCATAGTCAATATCTCTTCCCTGGCCGCTGATGAACGGGACGAGGGAACAGTCCCAACGGGCGTTGCCTATGCTGCATCCAAGGCCGCCCTTGACCGCCTCACGTGGGGGCTGGCCACGGAAGTGGGTAAATACAATATTGCGGTCAACGCGGTAAAGCCCCACAGAGTGGTAGATACGGAAGGCATGAGGCTCTGGCAGCCAGGTGAAGACAGGTCCCAATGGCAATCAGCGGAAATGATGGTCAAGGCCGTAAACCTGCTCGCTATCCAAGACGGTAAGGGAATTACAGGCATGGTAGCAACTGATCGAGAAGTATGCGCGTGGCACGGCCTTATATAAATCATGTTAGGAAAGGAATTATGGCTCTTAAGACACCGGAAGAATACATAGAAAGTCTAAGGGATGGGCGCGTAGTTTACTGTAACGGAGAGAGGGTCAATGATGTTACTACCCACCCGATCCTGAAAATATGCAGGGACTGGGTGGCAATGGACTACGTCCTTGAAAACGATCCGCGATACCAAGACCTTTTGACTGAAAAGGATCAGGACGGTGACCGGGTCAGTTTTGTCCTGAAGCCCCAGAGGAGCAAGGAAGACCTGCTGAGATTGAGGGAGATCGTCAAGCTTTGGGCAAGGGTTTGCCTGGGGAAGCCGCCCGGGGCCAAGTTTGTCGCAAAGGACGGTCTGAATGCCGTGACCGTTGTCAGTCAAAGAATTGACAAGAAGTATGGAACGAAATATGCCGGGAACGTGGATGCCTACCGGAGACATCTCCAGAAGAACGATCTGTCTTTTGCCATGGGGCTGACGGACGTAAAGGGAGATAGGAGCCTGAGGCCTTCCCAGCAAAAGCAACATCGGGATTTCTATGTCAGGATCGTGGAGGAAAGGGAAGACGGAATCGTGGTGAGGGGAGCCAAGGCGCACATAAGCCAGGCCCCATTATGTAACGAGATCCTGGTAGCCCCCTGCCGGGCAATGAAAGAAGAAGACAGTGCCTATGCGGTCGCTTTCGCCCTTCCCCTGAACAGCAAGGGGATCACCATGATTTCCGCGGAACCCGAGGTCCATGACGCGGGAAATCTCTTTGATCACCCCATAGCCGGCAGCGTATACATCAATGATGCAACCATCATCTTCGACGATGTCTTCGTCCCCAATGAAAGGATATTCCTGAAGGGTGAGTGGGAGTTCGCAGGACAGATAGCTTACATGTTCGCCAACTTCCACCGCCTGAGTGCAGAGACGTACAAGGCCATGGAGCTGGAACTGTTCACAGGGGCGGCTGCCTTGATGGCGGAGTACAACGGGGTCGAGCGTGCGCCCCATATCCGGGAAAAGCTTACATGGCTGGTTATGTATACTGAAGCGGTGGAAGTCATGGGCAGGGCCGCGTGTGAATATTGCGCCTCAGAGCCGGATTCGGACCTGGTCTATCCGAACCCGATGTACGCAAACATTTGCAAGCACTACTTCGCCGATAACTGGCACCAGGCGACCAAATATATCCAGGATATAGCAGGCGGTATCGTGGCCACCTGTCCATCATCGAGGGACTTTCAGAATCCGGAAATTCATGACCTGCTCGAGAAGTATCTCGGGGCAAAGGATGGGGTTCCTACAGAGCACAGGCTTAGACTCGTCAAGTTGATCCGTGACTTAACATCCTCCTACGAGGACGTGCTGACCATCCACGCTGAAGGGTCACTCGAGGCCCAGAAACTTTCCATTTATGCCCTGGCTGATTTCGATCGTTACAAGGCAGCGGCAAAGAGGGCAGCAAGGATAGATGACGGAACAAGGGACGGGCTTTACAGCGAGCTTCCGGAATTTCCCCCTGCACTACCCTAAAGGATTGAGGGAAAGGGTTCGCACCTGCCCGGCCCGAAGGAAGAGCTTATTATGACTGAGCGAGACAAAAGGCAGAAGAGATTACAAAGGGCCAAAGCGTGACGGGAGAGGTAATGAAGGCAGACCTTGTCGTCATAGGTGGGGGTGGTGCGGGTCTTGCCGTTGCCACGGCCGCTTCAGAAAAAGGAGCCCGGGTAACGGTCTTGGAGAAGCATGGCCTTGGTGGTAATTCTGCTCTTGCGTTCGGTCTGTTCGGTGCCGAAAGTCCAACCCAGAAACGTCTCAACATTGATTGCTCCGTAGAAGAACTCTTCAGACAGGCCATGGACTTCGCCCACTGGAGAATCAATCCAAGGATCGTTCGTGCGGTCATGGACCGATCCGGAGATACCATAGGGTGGTTGGAAGAGAAGGGCCTCAAGTTCGAGTGCATACCCTACTTTCACCTCCCCGACCAAAAGGCATTGACATGGCACGTGCCCGATGGCGGCGGAGCCGAATTGATCCGGGTCCTTAAACAGAACTGCGAGAACCTCGGAGTTGAACTCATGAGACAGACTCCGGCCAGGAAGATAATCATCTCGAACAGGGGTGAGCTCAACGGTGTCTTGGCGGAAAGGAGGGGGGAAGAACTTGTCATTGATACGAAGGCCGTGGTCATATGTACCGGGGGTTTTGGTGGGAACAGGGAACTGCTCAGGAAATACTGCCCCGAATACAATGACAACATGGTATGTTTCGGATTACTCCACAGGGGAGATGGGCTCCTCATGGCCAATGAAATCGGTGCTGCCAATGAAGGGCTGGGCATACTCCAGTTGAGCGGACCCATTACGCTGGGCAAAATGAATCTGACCCTGGGGAAGCCGCCCCACGGGAGGGAGGTGACCCTGTATTTCAACATCGTGATGGAACCAAGCACGGTTTGGCTGAACAAGCAAGGAAAGAGGTTTATTGACGAGGCCATCTGTCATGATCACCACTTGAGTTCACACGCAGTCGCGAGGCAGACGGACGGAGTGTGTTACACGGTCTTCGATGACAAGGTCATGGAGAGGATGCTCTCTGAGAACGTGAATCCCGAGTTGAAGCTCAAGAATTTCCGCGGCGGGCCAAGGCGCCTTTCGGGCAAGGAGGGAGAGGCCGTCAGGGACTCCCTCCGGATGTTTGAGACCATCGAAGAGATTGCAGAGTGGATGGGGGCCGATCCAGGCGTGTTAAGCACCAACATAGAGGAATACAACCACGCCTGTGATCGAGGGTACGATCCTCTCTTTGGGAAGCAGAGGAGACACCTCCAGGCGCTGCGGACCCCTCCCTTCTATGCCATTCGATGGCATCCAACCTTCCCGAACACCATTGGGGGCATTAAGGTCAACGAATACATGGAAGTCTTGAACGAGCAGGATGAACCCATTCCGGGAGTTTATGCCGCGGGCGTGGATACCGGAGGATGGATATCGGAGACCTATTTCATAAAGCTTAGCGGATTCGCCCTGGGCTATGCCGTGAATTCCGGGCGCATTGCCGGAGAAAATGCTGCACTGTTTGCGATGGGCGGGTGATTTCTAAGGGCAAAGGAGCTGCAAATGGCGCTGGGGAAATATGCGGTTGACTATGAAAAGAGGGTTAATTACGAAAGATTGAGAAAAGAAAGGCTGCAACGGGCCAAGGAGCAAATCAACAAGGACGGCCTGGGGGCGATCGTCACATGGGATGAGGCCAACATACGCTATATGACGTCTTACTATGTAACGACACCCCTTCGGGTCCTTGAGGCCCAGTTCGTGTTCTGTCCCAGAAACGGTGAACCCCATCTCATCGGCGGGGGTACCCCGGCCGAGGTGGAACGTCGCATGCCCTGGATGCATGGCAGGGTCCACCCTCCTGTTGGCCTGGCCAGGCCTGGTGCAGCGACTCCCGACGATCCGGTGCTCAACAGGGTCGTAGACCAGATCGCAGGGCTCATGGCGGAATACGGCGTAGAGAGAGAACCCCTGGGTGTTGACGGTACGACCCTCTCATACCTCTATGCGGAGGCCTTCAAGAAGAGAGGTATCAAGGTAGTTCATGGGAAGCCCACCATGGACATGGCCCGGATGATAAAGACGGAAGACGAAATCGAGCTCATGAGGATTACCTGTGCCAATTCTGAAAAGGCATTCGCTGCAATAGTGGAGGCAATACGCCCGGGCATTCGGGAGTGCGACCTGGTCGCCATAGGGATAAAGGCCCTGTACGAAGAGGGGGATGATCATACCGAGGACCTGGTATGCTGTTCAGGATACAACACCAATCCATATGGCTGGTCTTTCTCGGATAAGCCGATAAGACCGGGAGACCTTATCTATATTGATGTGGACGGGGCCTCCTACCAGGGATACAAGTCGTGCGTGTACCGGACCTTTTGTTGCGGAAAGGCCACTCAGGAGCAAAAAGATCTATATGAAGAGTGTCGGGCCATGTTGTATGATGGCATGAGCGTTATCAGGGATGGGGCAAGTGACCATGAAGTCCTCGAAAAGTGGCCCAAATCTCCGGAGTATTGGGGGTACAAGACCTGGAATGACGTGGGCCCGTATGCCCTGGGCCATGGTATTGGTCTCACACTCCATGACAGGCCGTTCTTCAACCAGCAGCAAAGGCATGCAGGGATGCCGGAACAGAAGTTCAGAGAGGGAATGGTCCTGGCTGTTGAGACTTACACGGGGAAGAAGGGGGGCAAAGACGGGGTGCGCCTTGAGGAGAACATCCTGGTAAAAAAGGACGGGTACGAGCGTCTGACACTCTGGCCCATAGAAGAGCTAATGGAGTGCTGGCTTCCGTACAGGTGAGCAGGTTTTCGCCTCTGCTGACTTGAAAAGGAAGCAAAAGGGCACAAGAGCGAAAAGAAAAAACCCCATCAGCCTGTGGCGTTACAGGAGCACAACCCAAAAGAGGGCATGATAATGGCGAAGTCTGTTGTTTCAATAGTGAAGGGGACGGACCCCGAAGAAATGGTTGAACAGGCCCTGGAACACTTGGGGGGTATCGAGGAGATAGTAAGGAAGAGCTCCACAGTGGTAGTCAAGCCGAACGCGGGACACATGGGGCCCCCGGGGAGCAGCATCAATACCACTCCGGAGGTCGTCTTTGCGGTAGTCAAGGCCATAAGAAAGGGTAAGCCCAGGAAGATAATCCTCGCAGAGTCTTCCGCCATGGGATGCAAGACAATGGACTGTTTGGAAATAAGCGGCATCAGGAAGGCAGCCCTTGAAGCAGGAGTGGATGACATCCGGGACATCAAGAGTGATTCGGATCTCGTCAGGGTAGAAACAAGAAAGCCTATGAGCTCTATCAAATATTTCGACCTCCCCAGATTTCTTCTTGAGGCGGATCACCTGATCAATGTCCCTATCTTTAAGACCCACGTAAGCATGGTGTTCACATGCGCCATGAAGAACCTCAAGGGCGTGGTGCAGGACAAGGCCCACCATCTCATGCATACAACCAACCTGGCCGGTGCCATGATGGACCTGGGTGAACTACTGTACAAAAAGACCTTTACTGTAGCAGACCTTTACCGCCCAATGGAGGGCTTTGGACCCCATTCAGGTATACCGGTGAACTTTGATTGCATCCTTGCCGGCCGGCACATGGTGGCGATTGATGCTACCGCGTGCAGAGTGGTAGGGCTTCCTGTCGAAAAGGTTGACTACTTCGAGGCCGCAAGGGCGAAAGGCCTGGGTAATTTTTCTGAGGAAGACATAGAGATCAGGGGCAATACTGTTTCAGAGGTCTATCAAAAGCTATACATGCCCTACCTGGACGGCTTCGGGGTGTTCGCGGAATATAATTTCTACGTAAAGAATGCATGCAGCACATGCCAAGGGCTTACCGCGTTTACGATGTCCAAACTCAAGGCCCTTGGCGAGTATGATAGGAACGCGGGCCTTCATATTGCCCTGGGGAGGCACAACAGGATACCAGAGGAATTCAAGGACGGCAGGGACGTCTTTCTCATGGGGGATTGCACCTTTGCCCTGAAGAAGAAGTGTGAACGGGCCGGAATCCGGTGTTTCCATATAAAGGGGTGTCCCCCGGAAGAGCCCTTCCTTGCGTGGGCAATCGTAGACAGGAGGGTGACAAAGGCGCCCACCGAGGACCTCCCCCCTGAGGAGTTCAAGAAGGCCTCACAGGCCATACGTGAGAGAATGGGACGAGAAGAAGCGGCCTTTGCCGAATGGTTGAAAAAGGAAGGAACGAGAAAAGACGGCAAGGAATAAGGAGCCGGCAATACCCGGGACGTTGTCGTATTTCAAAGCTCCATCAGTCAAAACTGATTACGGGGTGGTATGCAGGAAGTGTTTGTTCTCCACTTTTGAAACAAACGTATGGGGTCCAATTCCATGGAGCACGAAATTTGACAGGAAGGAGGTGATTGCCCAGGACAGTTTGAAGGGTTGGTTGGCGATGTGCAGCATCTGCACAATGGTAAATCTCAAGACTTAAGGGGGTTCGACATGAACAATAGGCTATTCAGGATGATGTTGTGTTTTTCTCTATTGATCGTTCCGGCAATATCTTTTCTCATGCCTGCTGTTGCCCAGGGAAGGGTAATACAGCTCACGGTGAACGACCATAATCCGCCTCCCTCAACCGTGGCGCAGGCCTGGGAGCAATGGAAGAAGTGGGTGGAAGAACGAGCCAAGGGCAAGATAAAGATAACCATCCATCACGGAGGGGCTTTGTTGGCGGAGAAAGAGGCCTATAGGGGTACCCAAACAGGCGTGGTGGACATGGCCCATTATGTCGTGGACCGCCGGGAGGGCTTTCTGCTCAGTACGGTCACGACCCTGCCATTTCTGAACATGCCTCTCCAGCTAAAAGCGGGCAAGTTATACATGGAGCTCATGAAGAAGTTCCCGGAGATGGCCGCCGAGTGGAAAGGTGTGAAGATCATAGGGACGTTCATGATGCCTCCTACCCACGTACACAACAACAAGAGGGAAATAAGGACCCCGGCCGATCTGAAGGGCCTGAAAATACACGGTGCGGAGTATGCCCTTGTTGAAACCATGCACACGGCAGGCGCGGCCCCCGTGCAGTTGGACATAACGGACATGTACATGGGATTGGAGAGAGGGCTCATCGACGGTGTCATGAACCATTTCCCTGTCCTCTTTATCTTCAGGGTCTTGGAGCTCACCCCTTACCACACTGTATTCGGCAGCGGCGGCATCAACATGACACCGATGTTTGCCATAATGAATGCCGAGAAATTCGACAGCCTCCCTCCGGATATCCGGAACATACTGGAAGAATCGGGAGAGGTATGGACACAGGAGCAGTGGAAGCTCGACTCGGGTCTGCAGAAGACTGCTGTGGATTTCTGCAAGCAAAAGAATCACAAGTTTGCGGACCTGACACCGGAAGAGATAAAGGTGTGGTATGACCTTGTCAAGGAGCCCATCCACACCAAGTGGATAGAGAAAGCCGAGGCCGCCGGCTTGCCTGGCAGGGCAGTATACGAGGAGACCCTGAGGCTGATAAAGGCCTATCAAAACAAGTAGGACATAACTATTCGGAGCTATGAAGCCGGGCGGGATGAGGAAAAGTCAGGGACTTACCTTATCCCGTCCTGACTTGGGCCGCGGATCGCAAAAGGGGTGCATCCGTTTTTGGATTCGCCCCGTGGGCTGATTTCAGTTCTGCTTTTGGACTCGATAAACAGGTGTCTTGGCTGTCGAAACCATGCAGTGCTTAGGCCAAGCAATCCGATTTGAAAGGGAAAGAGAGAATGAAGATAATTATCTCCCTTAGCCGGCTGTTAGGATACATTGCGACAGGCGTGCTTGGTTTGATGATGTTGCTCACAGTTGCAGATGTCTTTTCAAGGTATTTTTTCAATACGCCCATAACGGGC
The DNA here is from genome assembly GCA_019308985.1 of Deltaproteobacteria bacterium. Next base: position 10,457 of record JAFDHB010000119.1, read on the forward strand.
ACGACCGAAGTGACGGAGCTGATGATGGTGATCGTAGTTTTCCTTTCATTGGCATGGTGTGCGGTACGTCGGAGGCACGTTAAGGTGGACATCCTGGTAGGAACCTTTTCACCAAGGGCTCAAGCGATCATAGACAGTATTACTCTCCTGGCCGGCCTGGGTATCTTTTCCATTATAACCTGGCAGAGCTTTCTTGAGTCCATGGACGTTAGGGCGAAGACATCCATCCTTCAAGTGCCGGAAGCCCCATTTCACTGGATAATGACGCTGGGCTTTGCCATGTTGAGCGTTGTAATAGTGACACTTGTCATAGAGAATCTCGCAGGCGCGCTCAAGAAAGAGAGGACATGATGAGTCCAGAAACTACCGGTCTTGTTGGTCTACTTCTCCTGGTTGTGCTCTTGTTTTTTCGAATGTGGATCGGTGCAGCCATGGCAATGGTCGGATTCGTGGGCTATGCCTATCTTATGGGCATTAAGCCCGCCTTCGGTGTCATATCCCAGATACCCTTCACAACAGTCGGGTGGTATCCCATGTCCACGGTACCACTATTCATCCTCATGGGTGTCATCCTTTTCAATTCGGAAGTGGGAGCGGCCCTTTACGAGACTGCATATAAGTGGGTCGGACAGCTCCGGGGCGGCCTTGCCATGTCAACCGTGGTAGCGTGTGCGCTCTTTGCATCTATTACGGGTGTAAGCGCACCCGCAGTCGTGACCATGGGCAAGGTGGCTGTACCGGAGATGAGGAAACGCCGTTACGACGACAGACTGGCTACCGGTTCCATCGTGAGTGCCGGGACCCTGGCCTTCCTCATTCCGCCAAGCATGGCCTTTATCATATACGGCATCCTGACCGAGCAGTCCATCGGTGTGTTGTTTATGGCGGGATTCCTTCCGGGGGTTATGCTGACAGCCCTTTTGCTGGGTACCATCGTAATAATTACGATCCGACGCCCCCATGCCGGACCGCCTGGTTCAAAGACGAGCTTCAAGGAGAAAATAGTTTCACTGAAGGGGACATGGCACACGATCCTCCTTTTCTTGATCGTTCTGGGGGGTATCTACGGAGGAATTTTCACGCCAACCGAGGCGGGGGCGATCGGAGCCTTTGGTGCCATAATGATAACGGCCCTGAGTGGAAGGCTCACCCCCAGGAGGTTCTTTGACTCTCTCCTGGAAGCCGCACAGACTACGGCAATGGTGTTCCTGCTCATCATTGGAGCCTATATCCTGATGAAGTTCCTGGCAGTGAGCAAGCTTCCATTTGTGCTGAGCGAGCATGTAGCAGGTCTGCCCCTGCCCCGCATGGTGATTTTCGCAGGCATAGTTCTCCTGTACATTGTCCTGGGGATGTTCCTGGATATCTTTTCAGCAGTGATCATAACAATCCCGGTTATCTATCCGCTGATCTTGGCCCTGGGTTTTGATCCTATATGGTTCGGGGTGATAGTGGTAATAGTCTGCCAAATGGGGCTGATTACACCTCCTGTCGGCCTCGACGTCTTTGTCCTGAGCGGGGCCATAGACGTGCCCCTTTTCACTATTTTCAGAGGTGTCGTGCCATTCCTCCTGGCGATGATCATTGGCATTATCCTCCTCGCGGCATTTCCCCAGATCGCGTTGTTTTTGCCGAGCACGATGTAATCGGCAATGTGCGCCCGGATACGGTAAGGCGGGGAGTTTAGAGCCATTATGGGTTCAAGACTCTTTCCATTTGCCGGCAGTTAATGTCTCTAGTGTCTGCCTGGCTAAAGGATTTTGAAATCTAGGAGTTGAGGCGAGTGGTAACATGTTTTCGAAAAGATGGGAAACATCCAAACGCCAATATGAGATAGTGCACGAAAGAAACGTCCCAATCCCGGTACGGGCAGGCTTTACTATAGACTGCGATATCTTCAGGCCTGACTCCAGGGAGAAGTTTCCGGCCATTCTATGCTTTTTCCCCTTCCCGAAGGAAAGACAATTCGAACCGATCATGCCAGTAGCCGTATGCCCTGAACTGGTCTCAATCGAGGGTGGTGATTACAATTTCCATGTCCGGAGGGGCTACGCGCAGGTCTTTGCAAACGTGAGAGGAAAAGGCAGGTCCGGAGGCCTGTTCGACCATCTGGGGAATGGCACGGCAGAAGACATGTACGACGTCACAGAATGGCTGGCAGATCAACCCTGGTGCGATGGACAGGTAGGAGCCCCAAGATTGATGAACTCGTAAAAAACCAGAATTGGGATGGCAAAGTAAAAAGCTTCAAGTTCAAGGCGCGCAAATCTCGTGTGATGAGGCGTACTTAGCGTACGCCGCAGTCACAACGAGAACGAGATGAAGCGCAACGCAGAAATTGGACTTTTTACGAAGCCATCAAGATTGAAGGCATCTGAACATCGCCTCTCCGGGAGGATAGAATGAAATACGGACTTGAGGGAAAAAGTGTCCTGGTAACGGGTGGAGGATCCGGTATAGGCCGGGCGACCGCCCTGGGTTTCGCAGAGGAATCGGCGAAGGTCCTGGTGGCTGATATCGATACCAAGGGAGGCGAGGAGACGGTCTCGATCATCAGGGAGAGGGGATGGCAGGGGGACTTCCTGGAAGCTGACGTATCTAGGGCTGAGGAGGTCGAGGACCTGGTCAAGC
>JAFDHB010000312.1 GCA_019308985.1 Deltaproteobacteria bacterium
GCGAAATTCGGGTTGAAAATAAGCCCTGTTCTTTTGCCTAAACGAACCATGAAGATAGACCAGAATGCCATCATCTCCTGCCGTGAGACTCTCCTGGATAAGATAGGGGAGGTACTGGAGAAAGGCATCCTTTCAGGGAATATTCTTCCGGGCACAAGACTCAGCGAATCTTGGCTAGCAGCCGAGTTTGGTGTCAGCATCCTACGAGGAACTCTCTGAACTTGGAGTAGAAGCCTTGGAACTGGCAGGCGTGCCTTCAGAGCATGCCAGGACTACCGCGGAGGTCCTTCTCAGGGCCGATCTCAGGGGTTTTGAATCCAACTGAAAAAGGGGTTCAGAGCGCTTATGGAAAGGCTCGTGGAGGGGCTCAATGCTATTCCAGACGTCAGGTGCACTCCACCCATGGGAGGCATCTATGTCTTTCCCGACTTCTCCGAGATTGAGCCTTCATCACAGGCCCTTTTCAAGCGCTCACTCGATGCCGGGGTGGCCGTGGCACCAGGGGCCTTTTTCGGTTCCCAAGGAGAGGGTCATGCAAGGCTCATGTTCGCATGCCCCGCCAAGAGAAATAAAAAAGGGCAGGAAAGAATCAGGTCGGCCCTCAGCGAGTAAGGGGCCTCAAGACGACCTATATTTCTCCATTTCGGCTCCATGCCAAAGGGATTCGGGAGTGGATCCATGACCGGGAATAGGGGGCACCGGATTCATCCTGGAGCAATAGCTTGGCCATCTTGGCCGCCTGGTCATACCCTCTGAGCCCTAGGTCCAGGAAATCATCTGGTTGATCCCGGTTCGACTCCTCAAATAGGGCCTTCAAAATGGCAATCTTTTGGTGCCCCTGCTTGGCATTGCAAACAGGCACTCTCCTCGCCCTGAACGGTGGTTATTCCGCGCACAAGGGAACTTAGGCTTGGAAGAAAAATTTTCTTTAACCAAAAACCATTAAGGAGCATAATACTAAAGTTCCGGGTCCGAAGGGTCCGGTGTTGGTCAGCCTCTGAAAGGGCTTATGGCCCGGAGCAACAAACGACATAGAGAAGCCAGAATCCAGAAGCCAGGAGTCAGCATAACCGCTTCGCACTAGCAAGGTCATAACATGTCCGACATTGGCAAAAACCTTATTCAGGATTCTGGCTCCTGGATTCTTCGCCGGCATATCACGGCAAAGCTACTGAACTCTGACTCCACCCGTGCGCGGAGGAGCAGGGCTGCCATATTTGGCTTGAGAGGTTGGTATGGTTTCCGTGTCCGCTTACAATGAGACCTCTCTCCGACAAGCTGCAAGTATTATCCAGCGTGGCGGTGTTGTGGGCGGTGTTGTGGCGTTTCCCACCGAGACGGTCTATGGTCTTGGGGCGGACGCTTTCAATCCCCGGGCCGTGGCCAGGGTTTTCGAAATCAAGAGGAGACCACAGTTTGATCCTCTCATCGTGCACATTGCCAGGAAGAGCGACCTTGAGAACCTCGTGCAGGGTGTTACGCCCCTTGCCTCGAAGCTAGTTGAAGCTTTTTGGCCGGGCCCCCTGACGCTGGTCTTACCAAAGAGGGACATAATACCCGGCATTGTGACCTCCGGACTTCCCAGTGTGGCGATTAGAATGCCCGCTCACCCGGTGGCCCTCCGGCTTATCGAACTCTGCGAAAGACCTCTGGCCGCCCCCAGCGCTAATCTCTTTGGGCATGTGAGCCCCACGCGAGCAGAGCATGTTCAAGAACAACTGGGAGAAAAAGTGGATTTGATACTGGACGGGGGGCCTTGTAACGTGGGGGTGGAATCGACCATTGTTTCCCTGACTCCCGGGGATCAGCCCGAGGTTCTCCGCCTTGGTGGCGTTACCATTGAAGAGATTGAGCAGATTGCCGGACAGGTGCGAATACGCGACCCGGAGGAAGGACCTGCCCTGGCTCCCGGGATGCTGTCACGTCATTATTCTCCCCGCACACCCTTGAAGATTCTCGACAACTACGGGGAGATCCCTAGTTATGAAGGCCGTCGCATAGGATTGCTGGCATTCAAGAGTCCGCCGGATAGATCCTGTTACCACGCTGTGGAGGTCCTCTCCGAGAGCGGTGACCTTCGGGAGGCAGCGGCCAACCTTTTCGCAGCGCTGCACCGCTTAGATGCGGCAGGGCTCGATCTCATCCTCGCAGAGCCTGTTCCCCAAACCGGCATTGGTCTCGCTATCATGGATCGGCTCAAGAGGGCCTCTGGTTCTTTTGGTGGAGAAGAAGGATAATTACCCTGGAAGTAGACCATGGGGAGATCGAAGAGGCATGTTTTTCACTGGCAAAAAGGTAGCCATGGAGTTATTAAAGAGATTATGGATTTTTGATCCTGGATCATTGTGCAGGGGAGGGACATTATACCATGGAAATTTCATCCCTGAAGGCCATTTCACCCGTTGACGGGCGCTATCATAGGACGACGGAAAAGTTGGGCGAGTATTTTTCCGAAAGCGCACTGATAAAATACCGTGTTCTCGTGGAGGTGGAGTATTTCATTGCGCTGTGTGAACTACCCTTGCCCCAATTGAAGAGTTTCAATAGAACCCTATTTGAGAATCTGAGGAAAATATACAGGTCTTTTTCTCTTCAAGATGCCCAAAGGGTTAAAGAAATCGAGAAGATCACAAACCATGATGTCAAGGCCGTGGAGTATTTCCTTAAGGAAGAATTTGAAAAGCTGGGATTACAGGCTTACAAGGAGTTCGTACACTTCGCTTTGACATCCCAAGATATCACTAACACCGCCATACCTCTTTCATTGAAGGAAGCCTGGTCTGACGTGTTGGAACCTGTCATTGTTGAGGTACTGGAGACTCTCAGAGGGCAAGCCCAGGAATGGAAACATGTCCCAATGCTTGCCCGAACCCATGGACAACCAGCATCACCGACATACCTGGGTAAGGAGATCTACGTTTTTGTTGATCGCTTGGAAAACCAGTTAGATCATTTGAAATCCATTCCCTTTTCGGCCAAATTCGGGGGGGCAACCGGCAACTTCAATGCCCACTGCGTTGCTTATCCGGATATAGACTGGGTCTCTTTTGCGGACAATTTTGTGAATAACATTTTGGGTCTTCAGCGTTCAAAGGTCACCACCCAGATCGAGCATTATGACAATCTGGCCGCCTTTTGCGACA
>JAFDHB010000120.1 GCA_019308985.1 Deltaproteobacteria bacterium
TCCCCCACTGACAAGTCGCGAAAAGACGGCGCCCTCCCGCCAGTCACTCCAGAAAAGGCATCATCACCCGTTCTCCGTATCTGAGGAGGCATTTCAAAAGGCTAAAGTGTTACAGGGATTCAGGATTTCTTCTTGGATGAGAGGTAATCTCGAGCCATGCAGATCCTCACACCCATGACTGTGTGCCTGAAATATTTCCCGAAATGCTGGATGTCACCGGTCAAAAAGTAATCGGCCTTGGCAGAGATGGCGGCCATAAGAACAGGCTGGTCTTTGTCCTCCAAGTCTATGGGGCAACTTAGGGTTGGGTCTGCCTCAATGACAACCTGGACATTCGCCAGGCAGGCCTTGAGCTTGTCCAGCTCCTTCGGCTTGGTGAGGTTCCGCTTTGCCTCTTCTATCACATACCTGGAAGCAAGCAAGACACAGTGCCCCTTTTTCTGAAGCTCCCATAGACGATCCAAGCCGAGGCTTCCGTATGCTGTGGAAAACAAGATGTTTGCATCAAGGAAGAGCCGGTCCGGGTTCATGCACCCTCCGGTTTGCTGTGGGATATCTCGTCGGGGTTGAGCCCCATCCTGCGTACCTCTTCAACGGCTGCCGCATAGTCCTCCTGCGTAACCGCGTTGTTTAAGAGAAACTCGGCCTTGCGTTGGGGCGTATATATTTCGACGGGCAGTGTGACAACCGGGCGCAAAAGGACCCCATCCGGCCTGGCCTCCACGCTCACCAGGGAGCCTTCTTCCAAGCCATAGCTCCGGCGGATAGGCGCGGGAATGACAACCGTGCCCCGCCTTCCGACTTTAGTAGTTTCTACACGCATGTTTGATCACCTCCGAACGTCAGGATATCGGAAATTCCGATATTCGTCAAGAGGGAAATACACGGGACGCCCTTAAGATTATAAAATTCTCATCTTAGCGCGCGCCCGAAGGACGCTAGCTTCCGGCCCGAGACCGTTCGAGACCTTTGCAGAAGCTACCAAGAATTGTCGAGGCCTTTGGAAATCATTCCCAGAATTGTCAGGTTGAAACGGACGGGGTGGAACCCGTCCCTCCAGGGACCATCGATACTATGTTGCTGTACCCAAAATGGGTTTTGCAAAGGCCTCCTAAGGATCTTATCGGAACAGACCATACCGAGAAGTTTCTTATCCCGTGGGGATTTCGCCAGCTTCAAGCAAAATGAGGGGCGAAAGGAAGCCGCCCTCTATTTGGTTCTCATGGCTCTTTCTTGCATGACCTTTTCATGAAGCCACACCTTGATGAGTGCTGCCCGATCCACTCCTATAGACTTCCTGATTTGATCGATCTCTTTAACGAGAGACTCGCTGATGTCCAGAGTAATTCGAACTTTCCTCCCCGGCTTGGTAATGACTGCCTTTTCAAGGTCGATGAGGTCATGAAGATCCTCTCCTTGATCGAATCGCAGATCAAATTCTTCATTATTCTTCGCTAACTTTTTCTTGCTCATAAAGTCTCACCTCCTTCTTTCTCGAGCGTCTCAGAGAGACGATACGGATAGCCCCTTTTCGCATGGTATAGATGGCTGACCATAATTGCTTCCCTATTCGGACTATTATCAAGATATATCGGTTCTCAAGAGGATATGGGGCTTTGATTTCAATGCGTTCAGGATCATCCCACAAGGCCTTGGCTGACTCGAAATTGACTTGATGTTTTTTCTTGTTGCTTCGGCTCTTTCTGGAATCTCATTCAAATTTCCTACAGATACTATAGAAAAACTGTATTGATTTGCAACAAGAAAGGGCCTCTCCTAGACGACAAGGAGTGGAGCCCTTGAATTTCTAAGCCTCTTGTCTCACGGCGTAAGCAAAGACGTAGAGACGGGGACGGGCGTAATGGGTAACAGGGGACGCGAGAGACCGCAGAAGGACGCGTGTCTTTTACTTGATTAGCTGACGCAAAGACGCGCCGGTACCATCTTCCGGGGGCTCCCAGGAGAAATAAGCTGCGCATTTCACAGGGAGACGGGGCAGGCAAAGGCGCAAAGGCAAAAAAAATCAATAAATATCCGCGGACCAGGGTAGATCAAGAAAATGAATTGAGAGTAGCACTTTGACTGAGGGTTGACTTTTGAGACAGATGGTATATATTGGTATATATCTATCTCACGGGAGGGAAGTAGGCTATGGAATCAATAGCAAAAATATTTAAGAATGGTCGATCTCAGGCAGTCCGGTTACCAAAAGCGTTTCGTTTTAGGGGCAATGAAGTGAAAATCAGCAAAAAGGGTAACAAAGTAATCCTTGAACCACTTGAAAAAAGCGAGTGGCCAGAGGGGTTCTGGGATCTCTTCACTGTTGACCCGGATTTCAAAACACCTGAAGCGTTGCCATCAAAAAGCTTTAGTCTGGATTAGACGAGGGACAAGTGTACCTGCTCGACACGAATATCATCAGCTATTGGATGCGTGGTGATAAGAGAATAATCGACCGGATCAAAAAGCACTCCCCAGCGGAATTATCCCTGTCAACCATTACCCTGGCTGAAATATTATATGGTATAGAGAAATCCCCGGTCAAAAAGAAAGAAAGGCGATTGAAAATAGAAGAGATAGCATCGTTATTGAACCTGTATTCTTTTGATGAGGCAGCGGCCAGGAAATATGCTTTCATACGGGCGCAACTTGAAAGAGAAGGTACGGTGATCAGTGAAAGAGATACTCAGATTGCCTCTATTGCTATGGCAAACAAACTAGCTGTTGTCACTCATAATGTGAAAGAATTTGATCGGATCGCCAAATTGAAAGTCGAGGATTGGGCAACCGAACAGAAGCGTGGGAAACGGGGAGGTGCTTGAATATTGCAAAGGGGAGAAAAAAAGGGGGCAGACCTATTTTTGCTTGCACCACGGAGGCACCCCAGTACGTTCTTACAGACCTACCCTGGTACCATCTTCCGGAGCTACAGGGCAAGCGGGGGTAAACAGAGGATGGAAACGTGCTCACGGCGGTCTTTACGGCCTTATTGTAAATACTAATTGGAGGTGATTATTATGGAAACTGGTAGTATCAAAGAGGAAGCTCAGGCTTTGCTGAAAGATCTGCCTGAAAACGCAACGTGGGACGATTTGATGTACAAGATATATGTTCGTCAGGCCATTGAAGCCGGTTTAGAGGATAGCAAGGCTGGTAAGACAATGGATGTGAGAGAGGTTCGTTCCAGGTTTGGGTTGTCAAAATGAGGGTACATTGGACAGAGAACGCAGTGAAGCATCTTCTAGGTATCTATGAGTATATTTCGCAGAATTCTCCCTTTTATGCTGAAAGAATGGTGGATAAATTGACGAAAAGGTCTGAACAAATTGCTGCCTTTCCGATGTCCGGGAGGAAGGTGCCAGAATATCCTGGAGAGGATGTGGCATCGGGGACGTTGCCAACTTGTAAACTTATGAATCCAATTCAGGCCCCAGCTAAACGGAATGCTGGAGAGGGACGTAGCGAAAATAAACATCTCGCGCCCGCGCAAGTATCTGGTCTTTTCTGTCTATTTGGCCTGCCTGGTATGTCTCGTCTATTTAATGACGCGAAAGAAGGGGGGAACGCGAGAAAAGCGAGACAGCCAGGAGAGGGATAAGGGGGGACCTTTGAAGGAAGATTTTCTTGGACGGCAACACGGTTGCCTTGGTCCAAAGACGACAATGCGGTTGCCTCGCTCCATATTGAGTAGGTGGGGACGCCCTTAAAATTGTAAAATTCTGAGACCTTTGCAGAACCTACCAAGAATTGTCGAGACCTTTGGAAATCATTCCCAGAATTGTCAGGTTGAAGCGGACGGGGTGGAACCCGTCCCTCCAAGACGTGAGCCTTTTCATTGTGTTTTGGACCAAGGCAGCCGTGTTGGTGGTCTTAAGAGGAGTTTTTCAAAGGTCTCAGGGGAGGTGGGGCGGGCACTTCAAGAGGTGGGCACAGGATCAGGGGTCGGTCAGCACGGGAGATCAGCAGTATGCAACCAGTCCTCCATTGAGACATTCAGGTGAAGATTCCTTGCCCTCAACTGGGAGAGGAATTCCCAGGGATTCCATCCCAGCTCTTCGCAGACTTCTTTCTGGCTCAATTCACCGCGGCTGTATTTCGCCAGCAGTCGGTCTTGCTTATCGGCGGAGAATCCCTTGCGTAGAACTTCACGCAGGTATGCAGAACGGTCCAACTTCAGTTCCTGGACAAATTGGTCTATCTCCTCCAGCAAATCCTCAGGTATTCTTATTGTCGTGGGTTTGGTCATGACTTTCCTCCATTAACTTAACCAGGGCATCGGCGATTATCTCAGGGGAATATCTTCCGAGCACGGCGAGCTTTTCGAGAGAATCCCGTGCCTTCTTGAGCGATATTTTCCTCAGCCCAAAGAGCTCGACAACAATCTTGGGGGTGATAATGTAGGGGACCTTCAGGAATCTCGCCGCCTTGATCGCTTTACCGTCATCTGTGGCAAAGAGGGCCCCTTTTCGTTCATAGGCTAATTCCAGTGCATCCTTCTCCCCTTTATGGAGAGTAATTGGCAACAACAGGTTGCTGCGGAGGGGGCTTTGCACCTCGATCGCCCCTTTTGAAAAGAACTCTGCGATTGCGGCCGCGTCCGGATAGTTCCTTGTTAGATCTTCTGAGGCGACCTCAGCGATTACCGATTCGGGCACGATCACTTCGAACATGTCACACACAGCTTCGGCTAGGTCGCATTTTGCCAGTAAAATCAACGTGCTACTATCAGCTACAATTTGGATCATTTGATAGAATTAAATGGTACACGATTTCCAACAAATGTACACCAAGGAGATGGCCTTGTCAAGGGGGAAGACCGGCACGTCCTCAAAATTCTAAGATTGTCATCTCACGCCCGCGCCCGAAGGACGCTCGAGTGCGCCCCAGTGGAACAGTGGATAGATTCCACGGGGCAAGCGGAGGCGCAGAGAATCAAAGTAAGCAGGACGGGAAGAAGTTATTTGTTAATGGTTATTTGTTGTCAGTGAGTAAAAAAGGGGCACCCCTAGAGGAAGCGACGAGTGAGAGACCGCTGGAGGTTGGAGGGAAGAGGCAAGAGAGAGTGAGCAGAAAGCTGTTCACAGGAATTGCAGGTCGATATCGAAAAAAATGGTGTAGATGTGTGAGAGAAGAATTGGCTCAGTTGTGCTGGCGGATTGAAAACGAAGTCGCCGACATAAGGAAAATCAAGGAATTTGCTCTCAAAAGGTGGGAAAAGGCCTTGATAGATGGAGACTATCTTGGCAGCGTGGCTTTTGATTTGGACAGTTTTTATCAGGGGTAGAACGGATATTTGCTGCCATCGCTAAATCGATCGACAGATCAGTCCCCTCTGGTGACAAATGGCACAGAAGTCTACTGGTGCAAATGACGGAAGAGATTGCCGGAATCCGGCCTGCTGGGCTACGCACTTCACGGGGCAGGCGGGGTAAGGACTTAGGATCGGGGGACCAAGAAATACCCATCAACAAAGAAAAACGAGAAAAGCATATTGCTACACAGCCATCTTTCTAACAGGAAATTCCCGGGGGGTGCGTATACTATCAGGATGCATTTCCTCTCTTTTTTTTAGCTCCCTGGCGATCTTTTTCACATCAAATCCAAATTCTTGGCAAAATGTCTTTCGGGTTTTCCGTATCTCTTTGATAACCAAATCATCTTTCATTTTCGTCACCTGTTTCCTTGAAAAGTTGTAAAGGTGTTATGATTTCAGGAACAAAGAGCTTTAATTTGCGATTTATGGCATCTATATGGTCTTTTTTGTTCATGTTGGCCAAGTGATTACAATTCCATGTTAGAAGATAGTCCATTTTGAAAAAAGAGGCATAGGCCAAATGAAAGGCATCACCCATGTCAGTTCTTGGCATAAGATAATTTTTCAGGTATTCTCGGACAATATCTTCAATCTCTGAAACAATAGGTAAAATCGGAATACCTTTTACCAAGCCAATAACCTTTTCCTTGTGAGGATAATCCCCCCTTTGTAATTCTACCAAAACCAGTTCTGAAATATACAGATCAAAGGAGTCTCTTTCATTAGCCCACCAGTCTCTCGTAACTTTTCTTCGATATCTTATGTCAAGCTCTTTCCTTGGATCGTAATAATAGCTGGGAATGGTGGTGTCCAAATATAATGACCTTTTGATCACTTGGCTGAAAATCCTCGCAAAATTAAGAAGGACTCTGTTTGTCAAATGTTTTGTCTACCAAAAACTATAAGGCACTTCATATGGCGATGTCAACATGAAGAAATGGGGTCAAACTTGAATTTGTTAAATTTGGCTTTAGCGGAAGAAAGGGAGCAGGCCACGCAGGGCGTGGAGCGGGCAGTGAGCAGCAATGTCCGGAGAAGAGGGAATTGGAGTTTTCCTGAGATTGTGTTAACTATGGGACAAGGAGGAAGACCCCATGTCCAAAAAGAGAAAGAATTATGCCCCTGAAATGAAAGGGATTACTTTGAAGAAGGACCAACAGATTATTGACACTGTTCGGCAGGTTCTTGCGGGTGATTCGCGGGTTGAATTCGCTTATCTTTACGGTTCGTACGCCGGTGGCGAGGATGCTCGGGATATCGACATTGCCGTCTATGCTGGCCATGGAATCATGCCCCACAGACTGGCAGTTGATTTGAAGATCGAATTATCGCGGAGGACGGGAATTCCACCGGATGGATTCGATATTCGAGTCCTGAATGAAGCTCTGAGGTCTGGCGACTTGTTTGGACTCCTCTATTTGAAACGAGTGCTCACAGGCGGGATTCTGCTTTTTGATAGAAGACCTGACATTCGGACCGATTTTATCGAGAGGTACGCAATGAAATACCGGGAGTGCGAGGGATTGATCGCTGAGGTGCTGGCATGATCGACATCATTCGGCTCAAACGCCTTTTGACGGAAATCAGGAGAAGCAGCAATGAACTCAAACAGCTGGTTGAGGAGAATACCCTTTATCCTGGGTCGGTACCGTTAAAGGCGGCAAAATATCTTTTGATTGAACTGGCAGAGGCCATGTCAAACACGCTTCAGCATATTTTGGCCAAAGAAAAAGGTATTGCTGTCTCGGGGTATATTGATACGATCGTCAAGGCTCAGGAACATGGCATCATTTCCCAAGAGCTATTTGAAAAGTTAAAGCCGTTTTTCGACTTTAGAAACAGCTTGGTCCATCGGTACTGGGAGGTAGACGACTCCCTTCTGATTAGAAACATTCTGGAAGGTCAAAGGGATTTTGATCGCTTTGTGGAAGAAATCGAGTCAAAGTGGCCTAAACGTTAATTTCAAATGAAAGATGGGACATTGATTTGTAATTCAGTAACTGGTCTTGCATATTTGGCTAGCCAGGAACGATGTGAGGGTTCCTTAAGCAAACTGGGAAGATGGGTCGAGCAGTGACTTGGATATGGTGTTTTTGTCTATTAAGAGATGCGCGTTTTCGGCCAAGATTCTGTAGGTGACACGGCTTGAGCGTCATTGAATATGTACTCCCTTTGGGGGAGAATGCTCGCAAAAGGCATTACCATGAAATCGATAAAGGCAAGGTTATTGCTTTTGCTGTGCAACTAGAAGTATTATTAGCTGGCCGGTGGGAAGTAGTAATTCGCTATGATTCTGCTCATGGTTTTGCCCATATAGATCGGTACTATCGAGACGGGAGACAGATTAAGAAAGAGGTCCACTTAAAGCTTAATGAAGCCTTGACCTTGGCGGATGAAGATATAAAAGAAAACTGGAAGAGTTGCCAGAAAGCTTTTATGGAGGGTAGATAGATGATTGATATCTTGGAGAAAAAGCATGCTATATTGGTTACCGAGTTTGACCGTTATCTGATGGAACACCCTGAATTTGCGGTGAAAATACCCAGAAATGCCCAGATCGTTCTTCAGGTTCAAGGAGACGAAGAATATAATAAGTGGAGTAGGCAGCTAGCGGAGAAACAAAGAGAACCGGGCCAGAAAGTCGTTTACGTGAAAGTGAAAGGGCTCAAACCGGCTAGATCAAGGCTCCTTAGCCCTGAACTTGCTGTTGCTTAGAATGGAGTCATGTCAGGGGGGAGAATCAGAAGACAGTGGGTCAGAAGACAGTGGGTCAGAAGACAGAGGACAGAGGACAGTAATCAGAGGACAGAAGACAGTGGGTCGAACCTTATGCCGCACTTGAAATTCGCTGAAGGAGAGAAACAAGTGACCCCGGTGAAATAGGCCCGAGTTAAGCAATAAGCAGGCTTGACCCCAGCAGGATAGTGAACTGTCTACGCGGGGTGGGTAGTGAAGAAAAAAGGGGTCAAACCTATTTTTGACTACAAATCATGACACAGACCATGGCCTTTTTCCGCAATCTCTGCGTCAATCTGCGTGTAGAGACGGGGACGTAGATTCGCAATTCAGTAAGTCGTAGTTATTTGTTATTAGAGTCTAGGAGGCTCTCTGGAGAGAATTGCTGGATATTTTGGTTATAGGGGGTTGTGGATGTTGAGGATAGGAAGCGGGGGGCAGAAGGACAGAGGACCGACGACCGAAGGCCGACGACGCGCTGAATTTTGAATCTCCCCTTGTAGGAGCAACATATTGTTGCGATCTTATGACTCTGAACCTTGAACTCTGAACCTCACCCTGTAGGAGCGGCATGTTGCCGCGATTCCCCTAACTTTCTCGCATTTCTCGGCTTCGCCCTTTGTCGTCCACTAAAACAGAGCAGATAAACCAGATAGACCAATTAAGAGTGAGGAGAGAGGAGACAGGGAAAGGAAATACATGAATCGGGAGCGCGTGGAGTAGAAATGGTATGTTTGAATTATGTTTCTAGATCTTGTGTGGCTTTGTCCCTAAGGATGTTGTTTTGAATGCTGGAGTTGTTCGCAGAGTATCGGAAGAGAGAGGTGTTTTGTTTACTTTCTCCAAAAAAGGACAAGAAGTTGATATCCTATTCTTGAACCATGCAATAGGAAGAATGGCGAAGTGGGGCTTGAACCTCGAGATGGTCAGCGAAACATTGTTAAAGCCAGAAGAAGTCCTGAGAGGACACCACAACAGATTCATTGCTCATAAGCGTTACGGGGAACACATATTGAGAGCGGTCTACGAGTATGAGGGATCGCTGCCATCTCTTGTTACGGTCTATTTCCCTTACAAACACAGGTATTATGAAGGGGGTGAGCGAATTGAAGATAAAATACTCAAGTGAGGCTGATATTCTTCTCATTGAATTTAGGGAAGGAACTCCTGCTGATTCTATCGACTTGAAAGAAGGCATCATTCTTCACTTGGATACCAAGGGGGCTCCGATTGAAATGGAGATACTAGATGCCTCTAAGGTGGTGTCTATGGATGAATTCAACATTCTTATACCTGCGATAAAGGGCAAAGGGGTGGAAGCGCGGGTCAGCACCGATGGATAAAATGCCCAAGAGGGGACGTAGATTTGTGATTCAGTGAGGGAAAAAGGGGTGAGACCTGTCTTTGCTTGCACCACGGAGGCACCCCAGTACGATCTTACAGACCTACCCTGGTACCATCTTCCGGAGCTACAGGGCAAGCGGGGGTAAACAGAGGGCACGGAGAATAATCCGCGGGCATCTTTTCTTCTCTGTGATTTCTGTGTCTCTGTGGTGAGATAAGAGATGGGGACGTGCTTGCCTTCTGAACGATAGTTCTTAAGAAAAGCTTGCCTCGCTTATTCCGAAGACTTTGGCTAACTTTTGCCTGGTTGCCTTGCGATACACAGCGCCTTCCCGTTCCCATTTTGCTACGGTAGATTGTTTTACCCCGATTCGCCTGGCAAGTTCCTTCTGGGTCCATCCTCTTTCAAGGCGCTCCCGTTTTACAGGATTCATGAAAATGTAGTCTTCCGCTTCTTGCTGATCATATAGCGGCTCAGCTTCGGCCTCACGTATGGCACGTAGATCGGATTCATCTTCTATGCGGTCAAGGAGGGCCTGGAACGACTTGATTGGTAGTACCACAAATTTTACTTTTCCGTTTTCCTTGATTGTTTGGTATTCCATATTCACCCCTTATAGATGTCGCCCCGCGGGCGGATTTTCACCACTTCTATTATTAAGTGGGCGTCGTGGCGGGTATAGATGATACGGTACCGCCCCACTTTAAGACGGAAGCCTTCCCGCCCCTTTAAAACATCAATATCAAGAGAGGGATTGTCCGGATTTTCCGCAAGCTCATGCAACTTATTGACGATAGCCGCTTTTACTCTTAGCGGCAGGCGTGCCAGGTAGTTTCTGGCCTGCCGCCTGTATTTAAGCTCATACATAGCCCAATTATAGCCTTAAAGGATATGTTGTCAAGATATGCAAAAAAAGGGTCACCCATTAGAGGGCGAGTCAACTGAAAAAACACCTCTCCCTGCGAGGAAATTATCTTGCT
The DNA here is from genome assembly GCA_019308985.1 of Deltaproteobacteria bacterium. The sequence continues at coordinate 10,376 of JAFDHB010000120.1, forward strand.
TCGCTTGACGGCAGCCTTTGCACCAGCACAGCCTCGTTTTCAGCCCCTCTTCGCACCCGTTATTTCTCTTCTATCGGTTAGCGTGGCGGAAAAAAGGGGTCAGACCGGTTTTTGCTTGTGCAGGTATTGATCATGATGCCGGCATCCATGAATAAGAGATGGGGACAACCTTGAATATGTCAATAAGTCGAGGGACAGAGGACAGCAATCAGAGGACAGTCAGAAGGCAGAGGACAGTAAGTCAGAGAGCAGTAAGTGGCGCCAGGCTAAGCCTGGAGCGTTGGAATAGATATGGCGGGATATGCCATACTTGAAATTCGCTGAAGGAGTCCAGTGGGTTCGAATCCCACCCGGTAAGGGTTTGCCACCCACCGGAAGCGAG
>JAFDHB010000313.1 GCA_019308985.1 Deltaproteobacteria bacterium
TTTGATGCGGCCTGGAACACCTACATTGTCTTCTGCCGCCCGTATGACAATGTCTTCGAAATGTTGCGAGATGTGTACATGTATGCTGTTGAGCGGATCGGTAGTTGTGATACCCGCGTCGGATTGAATGGGGACCCGGACCGAAGACTCGCTGAGCATTTGATGGTGTTTTATTGGCGCGGCAAGATTGAACTGACCGACCCACTGCTGCTCGCATTCTGGCAAAAGGCCTCCGACGAACTAAGAGCCCATGCAATAGGATTCATCGGGCGCGCCTTGGAGCAAACCAAGGAGCCGATAGGTGATGCAATCCTCAACAGATTAGAGAAGCTATGGGAAAAGAGGTTTTCAAGGATAAAAGAAGATCCGGCTAACCATGAAAAGGAAGGCTCTGCTTTCGGCTGGTGGTTCATTTCAGGAAAGTTGGATCCGAATTGGGCGATCAGCAACCTTCTAGAAGTGCTATGGGCAGTCGCCAAGACTGAGCCCGCCCGAAGCGTACTTGAGCAACTCGCCAAGGCCGTTGATTCGCATCCCGTAGAATCGATTAAGTGTTTGCGAAGAATAGTCGAGGGCGAGGCTAATAGGTGGACGCACCATGCAAGCCGTGATCACATCCGGCGAATCCTCAAAGCAGGCTTGCAACAACCTGATGCCAGAAGTGAAGCCGAGCGAATTGTTAACGATCTCGGGCGCCGTGGATTCCTCGATTTTCGGGATCTAGTGGCGTGAAGAAGAAGAGGGTGAGATCGCCGATTGATCCTGTAAGGTCCAGGGTATGGACTTGAATTAACACATTTGGTATTATCCCAGTTGTTCCAGTCTGTTTTCGTTAGAGGTCTTCGTGCGGATTGTATTACTTTAGGACTGCGCTCTTTTTTGGGACCAAAGCGCCCCAGGAGGATGTGGTCTGGGTAAAGGAGGCCGATGACTTTCAGATAGGATAAAAGGATGGACATAACAGAGCTTCATAAAAATGTGATTGAGTTCAGGGAGGAAAGGGACTGGGCGCAGTATCACAATCCGAAGGACCTGGCCATTTCCCTTTCCCTTGAGGCCGCCGAGCTACTTGAGATTTTTCAGTGGAAAAATGACATAGAGGTTGAGGCGGTTAAAAACGATACCGCGAATCGAGAAAAGGTAAAGGAGGAGCTTGGCGATATTCTGATCTATACATTAGATATGTGTGATGTTTTCGGGCTTGATCCTGCGGATGTCATATTGTCAAAGCTCAAAATCAATGAAGAAAGGTATCCGGTCGGAAAAGCAAGGGGAAGCTCCAAAAAATACACCCAGTACCAAAACGGGACTTAATCCGGAAGATAGGTCCAAATAGGGCAATAGCCAACAGGATCATAACCTAACTCACCACAATGGGGGGCGTTGGATGAAGGGTTACGTTGCCGTGACAGACAACGACTGGTTTGCTTTCTTGTCTCAGCAGCAGGACCTTGACGAAGTCAATTTCTGGCAACCCGGGGGGAGGCAAGTCTTCAGAACACTGAATCCAGGTGAGCCCTTCCTCTTCAAACTCCATGCCCCTTATCATTACATTGTTGGTGGGGGCTTCTTTGCTTATAGTACCATTCTCCCGGTGAGCCTCGCATGGTCTGCTTTCGGTATCAAGAATGGTGCTAGCTCCTATTCAGAGATTCGCTGGTTGATTGAAAAGAATCGGCATGGAATTATTAACCCCCGTGAAGACTACCAGATAGGATGTATCCTGTTAAGCCAGCCTTTCTTCTTCAGAGAGCACGATTGGATCCCTATTCCCCCTGACTTTAGCCTCAACATCGTACAGGGAAAGAGCTATGACCTGAACGAAGGCCATGGCCGACGACTTTGGGAACAGGTTCTTGCAAGGCTATCTTCAATTCATCCCCCTAAAGCTGAGGATATTACGAAAATAGCCGAACCTGAAGGCAGGTATGGCAGGTATGGAGAACCTATGGTGATTCTGCCAAGATTGGCGCAAGGGATTTTCAGGATCATGGTGACGGATGCCTATCAGCGCCGATGCGCTATCACCCAAGAGAGGACCTTGCCGGCTCTTGAAGCCGCCCATATCAAACCTTTCAGCGAAAGTGGCCCCCACTCGGTATCTAATGGATTGCTCCTGCGCTCTGACATCCATCGGCTTTTTGACACCGGCTATGTCACGATCACTGCCGACTATCGATTTGAGGTGAGCAAGAGGCTAAAGGAAGACTTTGACAATGGTGAAGAGTACAGGACATTTCATGGGAAGGAAATCTGGGTTCCTCCTGCTCCGAAATATCAACCTGGCCCAGATTACCTGAGCTGGCACAACGAAAACGTCTTCAGAGGATGAGAAAGGGGAAGCCACAAAATGAGCTTGTGGATGGTAAGAGGTGACAAATATGGCCAATACCAGAATCTAGCCTTGGAGCGGGTTTTTTCATAAATAAGATTTATCGAACTGCAAGACGGGCTTTGGGAGTTCCTCGAACGATTTCAACCAAATGGAGCAATCTGAAAAGATAGGTAGAGAAAGAAAGCGAATGAGAGCATCCATTGAACTTAGTTATAATGCAGATGGCCAGGGCGGTTCAAAATGGCCGTCAATAGTTATTCAGGGCATTGCATTGTGGGCAAATATGGCCTTCATATTGAAAGGGCGAGCTAACAGCTATTTCTTGTCCTCGACCGTTCTCATTT
>JAFDHB010000001.1 GCA_019308985.1 Deltaproteobacteria bacterium
TTGCGGTCCAACCCGTGATCGGGATAACCTTTGCCTCCATCCTGCGAAATATCCTGAGACAGGATCCCGACATCATCATGATCGGCGAGATGAGGGATCTGGAAACTGCCGAAAACGCAATACAGGCGGCCCTGACAGGGCATCTGGTCCTGTCGACCCTCCATACGAACGACGCCCCGTCCACGATCACAAGGCTCTTGGATCTCGGGATTCCCGCCTTTCTCATCCAGGCGACCCTTGTGGGAGTCCTGGCCCAGCGCCTGGTGCGCAAGATCTGCCCCTACTGTAAGGAGTCCTTTGAGATGGATGCGGCTGAACTGGCCTCCCTGGGCCTGGACCTGGGGAAGGAAGGGGCCGTGGAGCTTTACAGGGGGAAGGGATGCTTCAAGTGCAGGGGGACGGGCTATTTCGGCAGGAGCGGCATCTACGAGGTACTCCCCATATCCGAGTCCATCAAGAAGAACATCATGGCGGAAACCGACTCGGAACTGGTCCGGGACACGGCCAGAAAGGAAGGGATGATCACCCTGAGGGAGAACGCCGTAAAGAAGGTCCTGGAGGGGGTGACGACCTTTCAGGAGCTGCTTAGGGTCACCTGGGAAAACATGTAGAATCAGTGACAAGGCACGAGTGACGAGTAACAAGTTGATGGCTTGAGAAGTTTTTTTGGGTTGTCAGTCCGTATCCATTGTCGTATCCTAGGTGCCATTCCAATCCCCCAACCCTTGACAAGAAATCATGCTCGTCCAACTGACCATCTCAAATTTCGCCATCATCGGTCGCCTCGAGACCCATTTTACACCCGGGCTTAATATCATGACCGGGGAGACGGGGGCAGGGAAATCCATCATCATCAATGCCGTCAATCTCATCTTGGGAGGGAGGGCATCAACGGATCTCATCCGGAGCGGGGAAGAAGAGGCCAGGGTAGAGGCCCTTTTTGAGATCCCTGAAGAACACCCGGTAAACGGGTTGCTATCAGGTCTTGGGTTTTCCTGGGGAAGAGAGCTGCTCATAGGCAGGACCATTTCCAGGGAGGGGCGCAACAGGATCACGATCAACGGCAACACGGCTACCCTCCATATGCTGAGCAGGATCGGGATCATGCTCATCAGCATCTCCGGTCAGCACGAAAACCAGCTATTGCTGAGACCAGAGAACCACATTTATCTGCTGGACGACTTTGGGGGGCTCTCCGGACACAGAAGCCGGCTCAAGGAGACCTTCAATTCCTATCAGTTCCTGAGAGAGGAGAGCAGGAAACTGGAAGCAGAGATCAAGTCCGGGGATGAAAGGCAGGAATTGATGCGGTTTCAGAAGAGAGAGATTGAAATGGCTCGGCTCGTCCCAGGGGAAGACAGGGATCTCGAAGAGGAGAGAAGGCGCCTCCGTCACGCCGAAGAATTGCTTCAGGTGGTCAACGACACCTATCAAACCCTCTATGAAAGGGACAATGCCGTGATTTCCGCCCTGGTACCCTGTTTGAAGGCGGTTGAAAGGGAGGCAGAGGCAGACAGGCGACTGGCAGGCATCAAGGATGCCCTATCCAACGCCCGAATAGAGCTGGAGGAGGCGGCCTTGGAGCTGCGGGAACTGAAGGGGGCTATCACCATTGATCCCGAGGCCCTCGAGAAGGTGGAAGAACGGATACAATTGATCAAGGGACTGAAGAGAAAATATGGATCCACCATAGAAGAAATCTTGGCTTTCAAGGACAACCTGTCGAAGAGGGTGGATGGGCTGGAGGAGAAAAGGAGGGAGTTGAAGGAGATTGCCATCAGGATGGAAAAAATGGTGAATGATCTCCATTTACAGGCATTGGACCTCTCGGAAGAGAGGAAGGCGGTTGCCAAACGCATGGAGGAGGCGGTGGAGGAGGAACTGGGGCTCCTCGACATGGTCGGCACCCTGTTCCGGGTCAAGTTTGATGAAACCCCTCAAGGTGATCCAGGGGCCCTGGTTGAGGGACACCTCAGGGCAGAAGGCTATGATCAACCGGAATTCATGCTATCGCCCAATATTGGAGAAGAATTGAAGCCCCTTTCTCGTGTGGCGTCAGGGGGGGAACTATCAAGGATTACGCTGGCCCTCAAGACTATTCTGGCAAGGACCGCATCCGTGGAGACTGTGGTATTCGATGAGGTCGATTCAGGGATTGGGGGCGCCACGGCCGAAGTGGTGGGCGAAAAGCTTCGGGCACTAGCTCGTTATCACCAGATCCTGTGCATCACTCACCTGCCACAGATAGCGAGCAAGGGAAATACGCATTTTCTGGTGAGCAAGGAGGTTGTCGAAGGGAGGACCCAGACGACCATTTCAAAGCTTGAGAAGGAAGAAGAGAGGGTGAAGGAAATAGCTCGTCTCTTGGGCGGGAAGGTGGTATCCGGGAAGGCCCTTGCCCATGCCAGGGAGATGCTGGGCTGAACCGCAATCGACCTGCCCTTACTGTCCCGATTTCAACCTTACATACTGCCCCGCCTTAAAGCCTGACCCCTCCAAAGGTACTGCAAGGGCATCGCGGTCCCCAGAGGAGATGACCTTGATTTGTCCGATCTTTTCACCGATGACCCTATAGGTGTTGCCACTGGCTGTTCGAATGGTCTCCCCTTCTCCGAAGACGTCGAATACGTGACCCGGTAACACCCCGGCATCCTGCCCCCCATTTATCATGACGGAATCATTATCAACAGAGAGGATCCTGCCCGTCCACGGCTTGTCCTTGAGGCGGTCGGTAGTGATGGATGCTTGGGCCTTCACCATCCTGGAAAGGGCCTTTTCCAAGGCCTTTTCATCCACGTAGGACAGGGGATTTTCGACCTCATTCCCGGTACTCTCCCTCTCATGTCCTTCCTCGAACAGGATAAATTCCTCCAGGGGCTCACGCATCTTAAGGGTCTTATTTGCCACATTGGAAAGAAGGATTGTCTTGTTCGTGACATCTATGGCGCTCAGGCTGATGGAGATCACAAGTTCCCGTCTGGTCCACATGGCCGGCCATATTCCCACCTTTCTGGTCCTGGTCTCCAAGGGATGGAAGATGGTGGATACGAGGATATCCGCTCCCATAGATTCAGCTTCTTTGATGACAAGAGGATCTACGCCCATTTCGATTCCGGACAGCCCTTTTGAACCGGCCAAAGAGGCAGGGAGAGAACCCCTCAGAACGGTCACATTCCCTTCCTTTTCAAGGACGTCCTTGAATTGGGTCTCAGCCTTTTGAACCGCTTCCAGGGAAAAACCGGCCTGGTTCAGGACAGGCAACACCAGGATTATCTTTTTCAGGTCGTCTTGGGAACGGTTCCGAACGTCTCTGTACAGGGATGTGGCGGTGCCACAACCCGAGAAGGCCAGGGAGAAGACAAGGATATTTGCGAACAGATTAAAAAAGAAAAGCCGTTTCATTTTACCATCCCTCAAAGCAATTCCTCCAAAAGTCGAGCCTCTCGAAGGAGGCGAATCCGCAAAGGGCTCGGGGTCTCGCGGAAGAGGCGTCCTTGTCTCAGCGGGTCGTTCCACGGGTCTTTCACTTCAAGGCCTGCCTTGGACGTCCCTCCTCTCAGGGGCGAGAGGCTTGAACCGCGCCTGACATGGATCCTGAGGAACAGAGAAAAGGGCCCTTCAGGCCCTGCTCAGAATCGGATCTCGAATGAGTCGAAATCCCCCTGCCAGGGATCTGATGTCTCCGACACTCTGGTTACCCTGGCAGCTGGAGGCCCCTTGTGGCACCAGGCTACCAGCTCCCTGACCTTGTCTTCAGGCCCCTCTGCAAGGACCTCCACCTTCCCGTCCGGCCTGTTCCTGACCCATCCCTTTACCCCCAGGCCCAGGGCCTGGCTGCGGGTGGAGTCCCTGAAGAACACGCCCTGGACCCTACCTTCTATCACCAGTCGTACCCTGATGTCATTCATGGATGACTCCTCGTTCGCCCTTTCCTATCCCTTTCCGGACCCTTGATCTGTCGCGTGGAGTTTCCCCACACTGCTAGGGGCGTGAAAACCTGAATTCTAGGGCCCGCGTTTTCTTGCCTGATTCTATATTCAACCGAGCCTGCAAATCAAGGCTGTTCACCTGGATGAGTGCCCCGTCTATTTCGAAGGGGAAAGCCGCTTTGTTTTTTTTCAGGTCTTGACAATGGCCTATGACCTCACCGACGTCTGCGAACAATTTAATGTGGGGCCTGTTGACGCGAAGCCCCCATGACTGGAGCGCCAACATCATCTCCAGATGGGTCTCGAGTGAAACCCCCCTCATCTCGCTTACCGCACAACAGAACATGTCAAGGGGTCTTTGGGCGGTTACCCTCGGGTCCTCCTGCAGGAGGGAATCATCGACGGCCTCCCGGGAGTCCCGGAATGGGGGGAGGCCTCCACGGGATCTTTCCCTGTTGAGGGAGCGAAGGGCTTCGGTCTCCACATAGACGACCCCCCACAGGACCAGCAGTTCCGGAAAGGGCAGGTCCCCGTGGATCCGTTCGAGCTTGAGGGGAACCGATAGAATGGTCTTGATATTTTTCGTTATGTCATCTCCCCTTTGAGTGCATGCCTCGGCCAAGGCAACAGGCGGCGGGGAGCCTTTCGCGTAAACGAGTTGAACAGAAAGGCCCCTTATTCGAGGCTCCACCGCATATTCAACAGGGCCTTCTATATCACAAAGGTCCTTGACTCTGCGGTCGAACTTGCGAATGTCATCCGCCCCGGAGGCGATTTCCATTGTGAATGGGGGGCTCCCGCGATTTCCATGTCCCAAAGGGTTGTCCGGTTCAGCTCTTTTCATGATGACAGGAACTCCAACATGAACATATGCAATCCCTCCGAGGCCTCTCTGAAGCGGCGACTGGAAAACCCGGCATTCCAGGTGCCTCCGAACAACTCATCCGATACGACCAGCAGCCCTGTCAGTTCTACTTTACGAAAGATGGCCACTGTCATGAGGGCAGCCATCTCCATATCCACGGCAAGCACGCCCCTTTGCCGGTAACCCTCTACCTTCCGTCTGGTCTCACGAAAAGGGGCATCCGTGGACCATATGGCCCCTTTTCTAAAGGGGCGATCCAGCGCTTTCAGGGTGCCTTCAAGCCGGCGATTGAGGGCCGGAGAGGATGAAGGCCCCCTGTCCCCGATGGGGTAGTGGGAAGAAGTCCCTTCCTCAGAGACGGCTCGGGTGGGCAAGAGGACATCTCCGATCCTGAGGTCTGGCTGCAAGGAACCGCACCAGCCCGTGACCCAGATCCTGCCGGCACCCAGGGCTATCATCTTCTCGAGCACCATGACTGCGTGGGGGGCCCCGGTGAAGGGTCCACATAGGAGACACGTGCCCTTGTCACGGTATTCCACCTGGTAGATATAAAAATGGTACATATCAAACCGTGCGAGTGATTTGACTTTGCCTGAAGCGAGCAGCGAATCAAGGCCTTGCCGAACGATGACCATGAGGACATCCCCGGAGACATGAGGGTCTCCCTTTCCTCTTACAGGATGTATGAGGGCCTCGTCTTCGGGTTGTGTTGTTCGTGAAAGGGTTGCCATAATATTCGCGTCTCCCTGGAAAAACTGGATTCTAGCACGCATTTCTCTATTAGGAAATGAAAACATGAGAATACAGGCCGCTTTCCATTGGGAGCCCTTGGTTGCCGGTCAGGATTCTTGAAGGCCTATCCCTGGGAGAAATAGTTTTACAAAATCCTATAAAAATGCGATAAAATTGATAATTGCGTGCGGCCTTGGGATGGGGACAACCTGGAGAGGTTTCGGGAACCCGGCAGATAGAAGTGAGCCCTGGTGATGGGGGAGGAGGCTCTAGGTGTATTATTTTCTTGACAGCCATGAGGACAAGTAATTAAATAGAAGATTTACAGTGAGAAGAGGGTGAAAAGGGAATGTTCGAGTCCCTGGCGGAAAAACTGAATAGGACCTTCAAGAGGCTCAAGGGCCACGGCATACTCAACGAAAAAAACATCGATGAGGCCCTCAAGGAGGTTCGCCTCGCCCTTTTAGAGGCGGATGTCAATTACAGGGTCGTAAGGAGATTTGTCGACGACATCAGGCAGCGAGCCCTGGGAAGGGAGGTGCTGCAGAGCCTGACCCCCGGGCAGCAGGTCATCAAGATCGTCAACGAAGAATTGACGCGCTTGATGGGGGCTGAGAGACAGGACCTCGACCTGGCCGGAAGACCTCCCTTCAAGATAATGCTGGTCGGACTGCAGGGGAGCGGCAAGACAACGACGGCAGGGAAGCTTGCCCTCCATCTGCAGAAGCGTGGCAGGAAGCCCTTCCTGGTACCGGCCGACGTATACAGGCCTGCGGCCATTGAGCAACTCCAAAGGCTGGGGGCCCAACTCGGTATCCCGGTCTACGCCTCGGAAACCACTTTCAAGCCCGAGGCTATCTGTAGCGAGGCCCTTTCGATGGCAGGGGGCGTCGGGGCAGACCTGTTGATCTTTGACACAGCCGGCCGACTCCATATCGATGACGAACTGATGGGGGAACTGGTTAGGATCAAGAATGGGATAGATCCCACGGAAATCCTCTTGGTGGCGGACGGCATGACAGGACAAGATGCGGTCAATGTAGCCAAGCAATTCGACCGGGTCCTTGACATATCAGGGGCTATCCTCACCAAGATGGAGGGAGATGCCAGGGGGGGAGCGGCCCTTTCCCTAAAGGCAGTAACAAACAAACCTATCAAATTTGTGGGCGTGGGAGAAAAGCTGGACGCACTCGAACCCTTTTTCCCTGACAGGATGGCATCGAGGATCCTGGGGATGGGAGATGTGCTCTCCCTCATAGAAAAGGCCCAGGCTGAGTTCGATCAAAAGGAGGCCTTGAAGCTTGAAAAGAGGCTGAAAAAGAGGGAATTCGACCTCGAGGACTTTCAGGCCCAGTTGAGACAGATGAAAAAGCTGGGGTCCCTCGAACAGATCCTGGGGATGCTGCCGGGCATGGGGCAGATCAAACAGTTGAAGAAACTCAAACCCGATGAAAGGGAATTGGTAAAGATCGAGGCAATCATCAATTCCATGACAAAGATGGAGAGAAGGAACCACAGGATTATCAACGGCAGCAGGCGGAAGCGGATCGCGAGGGGAAGCGGGACAACCACGCAGGATGTCAATCGCCTCTTGAAGAACTTCGCACAGACAAAAAAGATCATGGAGAAATTGACCAGGCAAGGCATGCAAGGGATGCCATCCCTGTTTCGATGATCGGACGAACTTTACTGGTGCCGGCAGGGTGTTCCAGATAATAGGGGGCCTCAATAGCCCCAAGAGATCATCTCCACCGGAGTCTCAGTCTGTAGTGCCGGTCAGGAGACGACTATGAAGATTATGGGGTGCAAGAAAAGATCAGGACAAATATTGACGAACTTGTAAAAAGTCAGAATTGAGATGGCAAAGTAAAAAGCTCCAAGTTCAAGGCGCCCGAATCTCGTGTGATGAGGCGTACTTAGCGTACGCCGCAATCACAACGAGATGAAGCGCAACGCAGAAATTGGACTTTTTGCGAAGCCATCAAGACAGATAAACAAGGGGGTGATAGTTCTAGATGGCAGTCAGAATAAGACTAACGAGGATGGGAACAAAGAAGAGGCCGTTCTATCGGGTGGTAGCAGCAAATTCGGAGGCACCACGCGATGGAAAATTCTTGGAAATTTTGGGGACCTACGATCCCACTAAAGATCCGGCTCAAGTAAAGATCAACAGGGAAAAGGTGGATTCCTGGTTAAAGAAAGGTGCCACGGTTTCGGAACCAGCCAGGGCTATACTGAAGAAAGAGGGTTTGATGTAAGGTTATTCAAGGACAATTTCTGGCGAACCGGGGGTGATCTCATGAATGGAGGACTATTGGAGATGAAGGACTTGATCGCGTACATAGCCAAGGCATTGGTGGACAAGCCGGAAGAGGTTGTAGTAACCGAAATTGAAGGCGAGCAGACGTCGGTTATAGAGCTGAAGGTTGCCAAGGAAGACCTGGGAAAGGTTATCGGGAAGCAGGGAAGAACCGCGAGGGCAATGAGGACGATACTCAGTGCGGCTTCGACAAAGATCAACAAGAGGTCTGTGCTGGAGATCATTGAGTAACCTTGAGTCAGGTTTCTCCCGAAGAATTGCTCCTCGTGGGAAAGGTCTTGCGGCCCCACGGGCTGGAAGGAAAGCTCCGAATTCTTTCCTATGCGGAATCTGAGAAGTCCTTTTTGAGACCGGGCATTGTTGTCCTGAAGCCTGAAAGAGGGGAACCCCGCGAATTCAGGGTATTTTCAATCAAGCCTCACAAGAACGTTCTCCTGGTAAAGTTGAAGGGGCTCGACTCCCCGGAAGAGGCCGAACGGTACAGGGGGGCCGACATCTTTTTGAGGAAATCCCTTCTCACCCGCAGAGGGGAGGACGAATTCTACTGGCATGAGATCATTGGCCTTCGGGTTTGCCTGAAGTCGGGTGAGCACCTGGGGACCATTAGGGAGATTTTTCAGACCGGAAGTAACGACATCTATGTGGTGAGGGAGGGGGAAAAGGAGATCTTAATCCCGGCCATAAGCGATGTCGTTCGAGAGATCGACCTTGCCTCAAAGAAAATGATCATTGAACCAATGGAGGGGCTATTGGAGATAAATGAGGTTTGACATCCTTACCCTATTCCCGGATCTCTTTTCGTCTTTTCTCAGGTCAGGTGTTTTGGGGAGGGCCATCGGCAAAGGGCTGGTGGAAGTGAGGCTCACCGATATTCGAGATCATGCCGGGGGACCGCACAGGGCGACGGATGACCGGCCCTATGGAGGCGGTGACGGTATGATCATGAAGCCCGGGCCCCTATCCAGGGCGCTGAAGTCTGTGGAAAGGTCGGAAGAAGGTTGCAAGGTCGTCTTTTTGACTCCCCAGGGAGAATTGTATGATCAGTCAGTGGCCTGGGAATTGTCGCGCCTGAAACAATTGATCCTTGTTTGTGGCCGATATGAGGGTGTTGATGAGAGGATACGAGAGAGCTATGTTGACCTGGAGATATCGATAGGGGATTACGTGCTGAGTGGAGGGGAACTGGCCGCCATGGTCATTGTGGACACTGTCGGCCGCCTGGTCCCGGGAGTCTTGGGAGGAGAACTCTCCAATCGGAATGATTCCTTTGAGGATGGCCTCTTGGAGCACCCCCACTATACCCGGCCAAGGGTCTTTGAGGGAAAGGAGGTCCCGGAAGTGCTTCTTTCAGGAAATCACGAAAAGATACGCCATTGGCGGAGGCTCCAGTCCCTCAAGAGGACGTTTGAAAGACGTCCTGATCTCCTGAAGAAGGCAAGGCTGGGGGAAGAAGACAAGGCCCTTCTCGCCGGGCTAGAGGAACACCCCCCTCATGATTAAGCGGGTTTCCTAGTGAATAGGTCTGGCAGGGGTTTATGCCGATAAGGAAGGCGATATGAATAGGGCAACAGCCCTTTGAGATGTGTACAAGGACAGGGAGAAGAGGGCGTGTAGATGCGGCTTTATATCGGGCTACTTCATTACCCTGTTTATGACAAGAACCACAGGAAAATAGCCTCTGCCATTACAACAACGGATCTTCACGATATATCGAGGTTGGCACGAACCTATGGGGTAAAGAGGTTCTATGTGATAACGCCCTTAGAGGATCAACAGGAGCTGGCAGAGCGCGTCTTGAGGCATTGGAAAGAGGGTTTTGGTGCCTCCTATAACCCGAATAGGAAGGAGGCCCTGGAACTGGCCTCCGTGGTCTCCTCCCTGGAAGATGCCGTGAGCGACATCAGGAGTACGGAAGGGGAGTCCCCTCTATTGATCGCCACGGATGCCTCAAGAAAAGAAGGGTGCCTCCTCGACTATGAGAAGGCAACAGAAATCATCGGCTCCGATAGGGTAACGTTGCTCATCTTTGGGACCGCCTGGGGCTTAGAGCGGTCCGTAATCAGGGAGTCGGATTATATACTGGACCCCGTCAAGGGGCCTACGGACTACAACCACCTTTCCGTGAGAACTGCGGCCGGCATCATCCTGGACAGGCTTGCAGGGAGAAGGTGAGAAGGGCGAAACAGAGGAGGAATTTATGGATATCCTGGAGAATCTTGAAAAGGAGCACATGCGTCTCGATATCCCCGACTTCAGGCCTGGGGATACCGTCAAGGTCCATGCCAAGATAAAGGAAGGGGATAAGGAGAGAATCCAGGTCTTTCAAGGGGTGGTGATTCGCAAAAGGAAGGGAAACACAGGTGCCACGTTCACGGTCAGGAAGGTCTCCTATGGCATTGGTGTGGAGAGGATCTTTCCCCTTCATTCCCCCTCCATTGAGAAGATTGAGGTGGTGACCAGAGGAAAGGTCAGGAGGGCGCGATTATACTATTTGAGGAAACTGAGAGGAAAAGCAGCCCGTATCAAGGAAAGAAGGATCTGAGGACTCTCTCTGTCGGAAACCTTGAAGAGATCGCAACACAATCTAACCCTGTTTGAAAAGACGGAGGCCCGGGAACTATCAGACCCCCTATTCTATGAGAATAAGGCCAGGAGGGCTGGATTCCAAGTGATAGCAGGGGTGGATGAAGCAGGGAGGGGTCCGCTTGCGGGGCCGGTGGTGGCGGCAGCAGTGATTATCCCTCCAGGGGCCGTCCTGGAAGGCGTTAAAGACTCGAAACAGATGAGGGAAGATGCCAGGGAAGGGGCCTTTTCCCTTATACACAAGGAAGCTCTTTCCGTGGGCATAGGCGTTGTCTCTCATCGTTTCATTGACCAGTGCAACATCCTCAAGGCGTCCCTGGAGGCGATGAAACGAGCTGTATCGTTCCTGGATCCCAGGCCCGATTTCATACTGGTGGATGGACTCCATGCCATTCCCCTTTCGATACCCCAGAAACGCCTGAAAGGGGGAGATCAACTCAGCCTGAGCATATCAGCCGCCTCTGTCGTGGCAAAGGTGTACCGGGACAGGATCATGCGCGCCTTTCACAGACAGTTTCCCGTATACGGATTTGGAAACAACAAGGGATATGGCACGGCAAAGCACCTGGACGCCATAAGACGGTTCGGGCCCGCGCCCATTCACAGGAGGAGCTTTAAGGGAGTCTGCTGAGCCCTGTTCCTCACCTTTGGTGGAAAGGGGAGTGCGCGGGGTCATGGGCGGCCAAAGGAAATTGGACCTTCTGGGAGGCCATCCGCGGCGGAGAAGGCATGACAAAAGAGAGACAAGCCCTGGGAAGACTCGGCGAAGAACTGGCCCTCCGGAGAGTAAAAAGCCTTGGTTACCAATGCATCGAAAGGAACTATCGTTGCCCCTTGGGGGAGTTGGATCTGATTGCGAGAGACAGGGACACCCTGGTGTTCATTGAAATAAGGACCAGAAGGGGAGAATCGACATCTCATGCAAAGGAGTCAATCGATAAGAGAAAGAGGAGGACATTGTCCAAAGTTGCCCTCTACTACATGAAGGAGAAGGACTGTTTTGGTACCCAATCCCGGTTTGACGTGGTCGTGGTTGGCATCGTGGGAGGCAGAGGGGAGATAGAGATCATCCAGAATGCCTTTGATCTTGAGTATTGATGTCCCATCTCCAAAAAGAGGCATGAAAGGAAAGGACGAAAAAGCGGATGTGCCCTGTTCCCGGCCCGGGACCCTCTACGTGGTGTCCACGCCGATAGGCAATCTCAAGGACATTACCATCCGGGCCCTGGAGGTCTTGAGGGGCGTCGACCTGATAGCCGCAGAAAGCACCACCCATTCGAAAGGTCTTTGTCAGCACTATGGCATAAGGACCGGGTTGACCAGTTACAATCAGCATAACAGAAGGGTTAAGGGCCCTGAGCTCATGAGAAAATTGAAGGACGGTCTTGATATCGCTTTCATCACGAACGCGGGGACTCCCTGCGTATCCGATCCCGGGAGCTCTCTGATTCATGAGGCCCTGAAGGAGGGAATAAGGGTCTCTCCCGTGCCAGGCCCTTCAGCGGTCACGGCCGCCCTGTCGGTCTCAGGTCTTCCCGGGGAGAGGTTTCTCTTCGCGGGGTTTCTTTCAAGCCGGCCGAACAAGAGGAAAAGGGAATTGGAGGACCTTGCCAGGGTACCTTGGACAACTATCTTTTTTGAGGCCCCCCATCGCGCCCGGGCGATGCTCCAGGACTTGAAGGCTGCCTTTGGCGATCGGATGATGGTCATGGTTAGAGAGCAAACAAAAATGTACGAAGAAATCCTCCGGGGGACCATTTCTTCCATTATCGAGAGGTTGGCGAGGGAAGAGATCAGGGGCGAATTTACTTTGGTCGTGGAGGGAAAAGGTAAGGAAGATACCCGGTTTTCTATTGATGATGAGATGCGTAAGACCATTGAAGGACTCCTGGAAAAAGAGACAAGCATAAGGGACATAGCCAAAAAGATCGCCAGGGAAAGGAAATGGCCTTACCGGACCCTTTACAAGGCGTGCCTGGCCGTCAAAAGGGAGATGACGGTCTCATGAAACTCGCCTGGGGGTCTTATGAACGCGATAGGCTTAAATCATCAGTGATGTTGGGATGTTGGAAGCAATCTTCGCCCTCACTATTCCAGCATTCCATCTTTGCGGGTTTGTTATTTGGGCAAGGGGCTGAGATCTGATCAATAGGACTTTCAGAGGCATTGACCCTCTATTCTGGACAAGCATGATGGCAGCAAGAAGAAATGGAGATAACAAAGACCTTGAAGATCGAGAATGACTTGGGATTGCACGCCCGTGCTGCAGCCAAGATAGTCGCCTTGACTGAGCACTTTCAGTCCAACCTGTTCTTCAGAAAAGATGACAGGGAGGTGGATGGCTCGAGCATCTTGTCCATCTTGACACTTGCCTGCCCGAGGGGTGCAGAGATCCGGGTCAGGGCAGTCGGGGAGGACTCGGCAGAACTCATGGAGGCCCTGTGCCGCCTATTCCAAGACAAATTTGGTGAAGAAAAATGACGGCATCCGCAGAGAAGGGACAGATTCGCAAGCTCAGAGGTATTGCGGTCTCTCCGGGGATAATCATAGGTAAGGCCAGACTGATCGACAGGTCCAGGGTACGGATCTTCTACCATTACCTTATCAACGAGGAACAGACCAGCCATGAGGTGAGACGGTTCAAGGAGGCCACCGAAGCGGCGAAAAGGCAGATCGTCGACCTGAAGGCAAGGATGCCCGACCATATCAAGGACCACTCCTTTATACTGGATTCCCATCTGATGATTATGGATGACAGCATGCTCTACGATTCAACCGTGGACTTCATCCTGAAGGAAAAGATTAACGCGGAGTGGGCACTGAAGAAATCCATACAGCGTATCAAGCAACTCTTTGACGAGATCCAAGACGAGTACATAAGGGACCGATACCTCGACGTTGAAAACGTTGCAGAGCGGATCTTGCGACACCTGGTCGGGAAGGAGGAAGAGAACCTCGCCGAGATCACCGAGAGGGCCATAATAGTTGCCCATGATCTCTCCCCTGTTGACACGGGTGCCATGAATGTCGGCAAGATCAAGGGTTTCATCACGGATGCCGGAGGCAAGACATCCCATACCGCAATCATAGCAAAATCTTTGAAGATCCCCGCCGTTGTGGGATTGGAATCCGCCACGAGCCTTATCCAGGACGGAGGCATCATTATCGTCGATGGAAACAGGGGGGAGGTCATCCTGGATCCTGACGACGAAACCATAATCGATTATCAGGAAAGGCAACTACAGCACGAGAGGTTTGAATCCAATATATTGAGGAGCAGCCATCTTCCGGCAGAGACCTTGGACGGGTATAGGGTGGCCATTGAGGCCAACATAGAGTTTCCAGAGGAAGTCGTCTTGGCCCGCGATTATGGCGCAGAGGGGATCGGACTGTACAGGACGGAGTTTCATTACTTGAGGGGCCAGGAGATTCCTGGAGAGGAGGAACTCTTTGATGCCTACCGGGAGGTGGCCGAAATCATGGCTCCCTCTCCCGTGACTATCAGAACCCTTGACCTGGGAGGGGATAAATTCTCCTCCATTTCCAAGTTCCAAGACCTGAGGCTCAAGAAAGAGACCAATCCCGCCCTGGGCCTCAGGGCTATCAGGTTTTGTCTAAAGGAACAGGAAATATTCAAGACCCAACTGCGGGCCATTCTCAGGGCAAGCGCCTTCGGAAATATGCGCCTGATGTTTCCGATGATTTCGGGCCTGCAGGAAATAAGGGAGGCACAGGCCATATTGGAGGAGGTGAGAGACGGCCTTGAGAAGGATGGCATCCCATACGATCCCGGTATGAGGATCGGGATCATGATAGAAGTTCCCTCTGCGGTGGCGATGGCTGATATCCTGGCAAAATATGTGGATTTCTTCAGTATAGGCACCAATGATCTCATCCAGTATGCCCTTGCCATTGACAGGATCAATGAGGAGGTCGCCTATATGTATCAGCCCTTTCATCCGGCCATCATCAGGATGATCAAGCAGGTTGTGGACATTGCCAAGGGGACAGGCATAAGTGTGGCCCTCTGCGGAGAGATGGCCGCAGACCCGATGTGTGCTTATCTCTTGCTTGGCATGGGCGTTGACGAACTCAGTATGAATTCAAGGGGCATACCCTTGATAAAGAAGCTTGTTCGGTCAATTTCCCTGGAAGAAACAAGGGCGGATGTCGGGGATGTGGCTCTTTTCGAGACGGCTCGGGAAATACGGGAGTTTGTTATGGAAAGGATGGGCCCCTTTCTGGAATCCCCGGAATATAGGAATTCACAGGATCTTCTGGCCGATGCCACTGGATAGGGTCTGAAAAGACTTGGTTTGTGCCGCGGAATTTCTACAACTCATTCAAATTATGAATATTTGTGTCCCCGTGTTACGTCATTACGGGAGTCCGGTAGGGCCGAGGCCCCTGAGTTCAAAAGGTTTCAATGACAAAGAAGGTTGTTTGCCAGAACAAAAAGGCCTTCCATGAGTATTTCATAGAGGAGGTCTATGAGGCAGGCATTGTTCTGCTTGGGCCGGAAGTCAAATCACTGAGGGACGGTCGCGCCAACCTCGTGGACAGCTATGCGAGAGTGAAGCGGGGCGAGGTCTTTCTGTACAATATGCATATCAGCCCCTATCCCCATGCCCATAACATGACCCTTGATCCTACCAGAACAAGAAAACTCCTCCTGAACAAGAAAGAGATCAAGAGGCTCATAGGTAAAACGGAAGAGAAGGGATATTCTCTTGTGCCAATAAGGGTCCACTTCTCCAACGGATGGGCCAAGGTGGACCTTGCCCTTGCCAAAGGGAAGAAGAAAGTGGATAAGAGGAGGGCCATTAAGGAGAGGGATTTGAAGAGGGAGATGGAACAGGAGAGGAAGAAATCAAGATAGTTGACTATCTCAAAAAAAGCGCTTATATTAGAGTTTATTGTCAGTCTCAAGAATTCTCCAAAGACCACAAAATTGGAAGGGGGGCGAAACGGTTTCGACGGGGATAAGGAAGCTTAAGCTGCATACCGAGGTTCCATCACCCTCGTAAAACAGATGGGCCAAAACAAACGCAGACGATTATGCGTACGCCTTAGCCGCATAAGAGACGGCTAACGTCCTCTCGGTCGTTCCTGCGAGGCCGAAGAGGGCGTCGATTTAGCAGGATAGCCGCTTCGACAGACCTGTGGGTCGAAGGGGCGAAATTTATCACAGGGTAGTTCCCTGGCGACCTTGCTCGATAGGAAACCAGGGAGCGAAAACGCTATATCGGGCTATGTATGTAGATGCTTAAGTGGAGTATTTCCGGACCCGGGTTCGACTCCCGGCGCCTCCACCAGGCTCCCCCCGGAATTTCAATAAGTTACCCTTTTTCTTCTGACTGAAATCCTTTGTCAATTCTTTGTCAGCTTTGGTCTTCTGATAAATTCCTCGTATATCCTCCAGCTCGATCTGAAAGTATCTCTCAAAGGCCTTGTTGGTTGAATGCATTGTTGCCCGTTTTATCTCCTCAGGGCTGCAATATTCTCTTAAAGCCCTGGCTGAACTATGTCGCGTTCCTCCATAAAGGTCTACGCCATCGATCTTGAGGTTATCACATGCCCGCTTCCACCACTTATAGAGATATTTGTTCCCAAACCGCTGACCGGCCCTGACCCCGCTAATCCCTGAAACATGACGAAAAAAGTAAAGGCCAGGCAAGCCCCTGGGGAGGCATTTCAGTAAGTCAACATCTTCCGGAAGGAAAGGGACTGTTTTTGGTTTTTTCTCCTTTGGTTGTCTGATGACAACCACGCCCAGATTGATATCAAAGTCGCCCTCCTTGATATTTAGAAGCTCACCCGGGCGAATACTGATATAGGTAGAAAGCCATTTGATCCCGAGCCAGATTTTTGGATTGATATGGTAGGAGATACGACGGACCTCATCAATAATGGCTTGCTGGGTTTCTTTATCAATAACCTTTCTCCACGATAATTCAAATGGGACTTCCGGAAACTCGGGAATTTGTGCAAGCGTGAGAACCCGTCTTTTCCTAAGCCACATCCAAAAGGAATGAAGGGTGCTCCTGATATTTGCTCTGGTCTTTGCCGATACCGGCCTATTTGAATTTTCAAGCTTCAGACTTAAGAGAAAGTCCTCAATCTGAGCATATCCTATTTCTTTGATATTACTTTGGCCCCAATACTGGATGGCCCTATTCATGTGATTCTTAATCTCGCTAAAAGAAGATTTTTTCACTTCGTTTTGCTTTATGTCCAGCCATTGCAAGGCCAGGTTTTCGAAACCAAGAGGATTGTCCTTACGATAATCTCTCGCATCGAAAGTCCCTTCATCCACCTTATATCTCAAACCCGTTAGAAAGCGCTGGGCCGAGGGATAATCTTTGAATCGCTTGCATACTCCTTGGAATAAGACCTTAAACCTTGTGGCAAAACAATCCGGATGCTTGTGGCAAAACAACCCTTTCCTCCCATCATCCCTGAATCTACCACCACAAATTGGACACCTTTGGTCAGAATATATCCCCCCTAACATGCACAGATCCCCCTTTTCATAGGAGGGAGGGTAATCTATTCCTTGAGCCCTTGTCAACATACCTTATACGCCCAAACAAAAATCATTCAATTTTGCCTAATCCAGTGACTCGTCCATTCAAAGGACTATGGTTATCGGAAACAGGCCCATAAAATCCATTCATTCCAATCAGTTACGTTAGCCTTCAATTTTCTGTTCCCCCCAACTCCTTAAAAAATCTCCTTAATCCTTTCCCAAAACCAAGAAAAGATTCTCGCAATCACCTTATTAATCATCTTATTCAACGACTGAAAAACCTTCTTGAGCGGCCCTGGCAGTATCGAAATAGCCAGATAATACCCGGCCAACAGAAAGCAAATACAAAGGAAAAGGGACAAAATCCGGCTCGGCGAGTGAAATGTTCCATAGCTCATGGAAAGGACAAGCAGAATCAAGAAGCCCAGAAAGACGCCTTTGGCCAACCAACTCCACCATGGCCTAGGACCAGCTGTATCGGTCAAATCGGCTGAGCCGCAGATGCCACAAAACTGGGCATCATAGGGATTCTCATGACCCCGAGGGCAGAGCCTGATATACCATGAGTGGCCGCAGTAGTAGCAAAGCTGAGGCCTGCCTAAATTCCATCGATGACAATAGGGGCAATATCTCATTTCAGAATCTTAGCTCCCAATCAATGGAAAAAATTCTTGGCTGCCCGCCCTTTGCCAGATCGGACCAAAAACCTTGTCTACGGAGATTTGGTCAAATGTCGTAAACCAGAAGATCTTATCAGTTATTTCCTCCACCGCCTCCTTGAGATGAGAAAGCCTTTCCCCAGTGGGGGCGATGACTAAGACGCGGAAGTACTTGACGCCAAACCGTTGCCGGTAATAACCTAATCGGGCAAACTCAAGATAGGTCAAAACCTTTCTCTTAAACCGTCCCAGTGTCATGGTTGATCGATCAAGCTCCAGAAAAAAGCTATAGACCTTGCCCTGATAGTAAAAACGGAAGTAACCGTCCGGCCTGAATCTTTTCCTGATCGTTTTTCCACTGGAATTAATCCTGTATTCTTGCTCACAGTCATTGTCGTTGATCCACCTTTCTAGGCTGATCCCCGGATTTTTTTGGATGGCTTGAGTAAAGGTAATCCTGACTTCATTGAGCTGGAGGGCATGGGCTAAGAAAAATTCCTTTAATTGGGAAATCCCTTTGATTTTCTTTTTGATGAGACTGGGATCTTTCCCCAACTCCTCGGCTATGATCGGCACACCCTTGGGGCCAGGGTAGTAAAGGGCCTTAGCACTCCCTCTGATGGTGGGAAGAAATGTTCGGGAAAGATATTGGTGGTCATAGAGCTTTCTTAATCGAAGATTGACCCTCCTGATACAGTTGAAGCCAAAGAGTCTCTGGATCTGTTCCCTAGTAAGAAACCTGAAGGCATAAATGGTCACAATAAGTTCCCTGTCCCTGGGTTGTAAAATCAACCGCTCAGGGTTTTTCTTTCTTTCCCATTTGGATGCCCTACCACGCATGAGCCTCCTCAACTTCCCCTTCAGGAGCAAACTGACCTGTATATGAATCTGATTGGGAGCTCCCTACTTTTTCAGTTTGACCGATCGAATAGATGATTTTAGCCCTCCTCGCCAATTCCTCTTCAACCTCTTGCCTTTGCCTACCATGAAGGGAAAAGGAAAGGGTTTTGACAATTTCAACCGCTTTAGCAGTTGCTTCAGGTTTGGACACAATAATGGTTTTCATCAACCTCGGCCGCTCTCCCTTCTTTTTTAGGTAGGCCTCACCCACCTTGAGGTCTATGAGCCTTCTCTGGATGATGGGTTTTTCCCTCTGGCTGAGCTCTGAGGAGAGCGCAGTAGCATCCTGACTGCTTAATCTGAAGAAGACCTGGGTAAGTGTATTTCCCAGAATGGCTGACCTCAGTTGCCTGTCGAGCTGATCGATGTTTTGATGGGCTAGAACCAGACCAAGCCCATACTTGCGGGCCTCGGAAAGGATGGTTTCGAAATCATCACCGAGAAAGTTCTGGAACTCATCAACAAAGAGGAAAAAGGGGGCACGTCTCTCTTCAGGCAGATCGACCCTGGATAGGGCTGAGAGTTGAAGCTTGGCAATGATCAACGCTCCCAAGAGAGAGGCATTTCCCTTGAGCTGCCCTTTACTCAGGTTAACCAAAAGCCACTTGCCTTGATCCATGGTTTTTCGAAAGTCAACAGTGCTCTTTATCTGGCCGACTATTGATCGAATGAAAGGGTCGGAGATAAAGATTGAGAGCCTGTTTAAGATGGGCTCCCGATAAGTGGCCTGCATCTTTTCCGAGAGCTGGTTGTAGCGATAGAGCCAATACTCCTTCGTCTCAGTGGGGGACATACTGGCCACCAGTTGCCCCCTGAAGGCGGAGTCCGTCAAGAGGGCCTTGGCCTCCAGGAGCGTCAGGCCGTTGAGAGACAGAGTAGTAAGCGTGTTTCGCAAAAGCTCCTCCATGCGTGGCCCCCAGTGGGCATCCGCCCAGAGTTTTCTAAAAATACCCATAAACTCCAGGGTCTGGGTGTAATGATTGATATTTTCTGCTTCCAAGGGATTAAAACCCACGGTCCACTTGAGATTGGAAGGCTCAATCAGGACCAGCTTGTTTCTTATGTGTTTTGCTATCCGGCAAGAATCTCCTTGTAAGAGGAGTCCGCCCAGGAATTTCAGGATGTTTTGATAGAGGTCACCATGGAGGTCGATGAGGCAAAAACCGCGGCCACTGAGGATATCCTGCCTAATCAGGAATTCGATCAATTTGGTCTTGCCTGATCCGGTTGCTCCAAGGATATACAGGTGTTGGAGGCGCTCCTGGGTGGAAAGGTAAATATCTTCCTTTCTCTTCGGTTGGTAGAGGCTATTGGCCTGGCTCAGGAGCAATTTGTCCCTGCTCTGACTGTTCTGACCGGGCCTTTTTCGATGGCTCAGCAAGGAGCCAGCGCCTTCCAGTAGCCTGATTATCTGTCTCTCCAAGAGGTTCATCATGATCCCTCCTTCTTAAGATACGTTCAAGAAGTTCGCCGGTTTCCCTGGGTGTCATGCCTTCGCCGAGGTAGTGTCCGTTGACCCTGACCTCAAAGTGAAGGTGGGCGCCCTCACCTGTTCCAGCCTTGCTCGTACCCGAGTTGCCTACATAGCCGATGACGGTTCCCTGCCTGACAAAATCGCCTATGCTGAGACCTTCTTTGATCCTTGAAAGATGGGAGTAAACCGTCACCACCCAGCGGCCATTGGTTAATCCGTGATCCAGTATTACCCGTTTCCCATGAAGGAGTCCCAGGATCTCATGCGGAGTTTTATAAAGCCGCTCTGAAATTCCAAGGAGCCTCTGCCTATACTCTGAAGGAGCATCCCCTTGTTTCGCATTAGCAAGGAGAACATGACCGTCTTTAGCAGCTAGGACCGGTGTACCATAAGGACAGTAGATATCCACTCCTTGGTGTCTCCCGTTTCGATACTCCCTTGGTGCGCCTGGCAGAAGATGAGGATTATCAGGAATAGTGGCCCCAGCAACGGGCATGATGAACCCCTGTGCCCAGGTTGGTAGAGGAAGGTCGTAAAAAAGAAAGCCGGAGTCCGACTCGGAATGCGGCTCTCCCGATTTAAAATACTTCCAGACCGTTTGATGCACTGAAGGAGAAAGGACTCCTAGCATAGAGATAAAAATGATCAGGGCGATCAGAAGACCTATAACTCTGATAGACCTTCCTCGCTCTGGCCTACTGAAGGAATTTGTTCTCAGTGTTTTACCTAATAACACGGACATGGCTCTTGCGAATGTAGCGTCTTTCACCATTGGGAAGAATCACCTGATAATGGCACCGGTATCGGCTGGGGGTGAGCAAGAGCTTGGTGCCATCTCGGGTGACTCCCACCTTATGGGAAGATAACTCAAAATCAATTGGCAATAGATAGGCTCCGAAAATATAGGCTGCCTGCTTGTTTTCGAGCAAGATCTGGTACCAGCCATCGGAAAAAGAAAGGACCTGAAAAATATCACCTTGATTGGTCTTTCTGATAATGGAGCCTTTCAGGCTGGGATATTGCCTGATATTTACCTTGTAGCCAAAGACCTTTGCCTTTCCAAAGCGATTTTCTTTTGATACTGGTTGGGCTTCTTGGACAGGCTCTTGCTCGTGGTCAATTTTGACAGTCCTACCCTGCTGATAAGCCTGTGTTCCATCATCACCTGCTTGGTTCTTCATCGGACTGGCAATAAATTTGGCAACCACAAAAAATGTTAAAGCCAAGAGTCCAAGGATAAACCATCTTGGGATGAATCTCTGATGCCGGGTACCTCTTTGAGGTCCATCCCCCATGAGGAGATCAGCCACCTCAGCTCGGAGGTTCCCCGTATCATCGGCCAGGAGATCAGCTAAGCTCTGCTCTCTTCTCATTTTTGTTGGCCCTTTTGAGAATGGACGCTCTGACAGAGCTCACACCTTTTGTTCCTCTTGGCCCTGCCATAAAGGTAATCAAAGGGCATTTTGAATATCTCGGCGTATTTTCCCTGAGGCTGATTGCCGGAATGGAGAAGGATCAAGTTCCTTTGAGGATCAAGAAGAACCCCTCGCCTTGAATCGGGCATGAGCAAGGCCAGGGCGTAAGCTGCCGCCACTATGGTCGGATAAGAGATGTCAACGGCCAATCCTGGCTCGGCCTGAAAGCCATTCGGATCTTCATCGCTGTAAGGAATGCGTCTTTTCTTTCTTTTGATTCCCTCGATATTCTCTAACCTGAACTCCATTAGACAATTAAGGCACGGGGTCATACCCGGAATAACAAAAACCACTTCGCTGGCCTGGGCACGCTCATAACAGCCGACGTAAAGAGAGGGAATCTTAAGCTCCAGGCAAACCTCATTGATCATGAACTGGCAGGTCGTAGAATCCGTTGAGGCAATGACCAGGTCAGATCCGTCAAGCCTTTTCATCTGTATCTCGAAGGGGAGGTTGAGGAAGTCCTCCTCAAAGGTCTCGATACAGACCTTGGGGTTCCGATTAAGGATGAGCTCTCCCACTGCCTTTGTTTTGTAACGCCCCAGGTAGCGCATGTCGCAGGCGTGACGGGAGACATTGGAAGCTGAAAAGGTATCCATGTCGATCAGCCTGAACCGGCCCACCGAGGATTGGGCAAGGTATAGAGCTAAGACCGAGCCAATAGAGCCAAGCCCAATGAGGCTGACAAGCTTTTCTGAAAGCTGAGCTGTGTCGACTATCCCTTGAGCCCTGGAGGTGAATTCATTGAGGTAAGGGATGATTTCAAGTTTCTCCCAGAGGACCTTCTTCTTACCTGAGAGCAGCAGATAAATGCCTTCGCTCTCCCTGTAAACCTTTGCCACCAGTTGGAGATGGCTGTGCTTTTCAAGGCTCCAGAGCTGATAAAGGTCTTCTTCCCTGTAGGAGCGGCCATAAATCGGGATCGGTTTCTCACTCTCTTTTATTCTTTGCCTGATCTCCTTTTCCAGGGCTTCCAAGATTATGATTCTGGGCATGTTGCTCCCTCCTTCTTGATGATCGAGGCGATTGGCGGGAGATTATCATCCACCAAGGACATGGTCATAAGCTGAAAGGTCGGCTCCTCCCTGCTGATATAGTAGGGATAGATTACCAGCGTTTCCTTGTTAATAAGAATGATCGGGAAGACCGCCCGATCGATCGCCCAGTTGGGATCAGTCAGGATATGGAGAGCTGCCTCATAGTCCATAGAGCTGGGGCAGCAGAAATTGCCAAAGTGCCTGTGGAAAGAACCGACGTAGTTGAGGCCATGGTTTTCAAAGCATTGATCCAAAAGTTTCTGCTGCCAGTTGATATCCGGCTCAAAACGACTAGCGGTTCTCTTGGCAGCAGCGCCTGAACCAACAACAAAGGGGACGATGATGTCCCGGGAAGTATGTTTCCCGATGAGTATCCCGCCGGTTTCAACGTCAGGGTATTTTAAACACTCCTGCTCAATCTCAAAGAAAGCCCTTTTTGAAAGAATCAGGTTCATCAGTAGTTCCCCGCCTTGCGATGATCGAAATATGGAGACTCCTGGGCTAAGCGCTGTTCGGCTATCTTGATGTATTCAGGATTTAGCTCAATACCGACGTACCTTCTTCCTAGGGTTCTTGCTACTACCGCTGTGGTTCCGCTTCCCATAAAAGGATCTAGTACAATGCCCGGTTCGAATCCAGCATTACAGTGGCATTTGGTGTAGCCGATAAACCGCTTGCCTTCACCGCCGTAATCCTTTTCATTGTAATTCTGAATCTCCTGCTGGCTCGCCCTTCGATCCGCATGTTTAATCCTTTTTTCTTTGACATCTCGCACCCTGATATTGAAGGCATTGTTGTTCCTTCCTCTCCAGATTTTTTTCTCGCCTTGCCGCATCTGATGCAGATAAACTCAGGGCAACCAGCCTTAATCGGTGTCTCTATCAGGTCTGGCGGATAGACAGCAAAATGGGCTTCCGGGAAAGGTCTAGTCGGTATTCTCCAGACGCAGCGCTTATTCCTGCCCTGCTTATTTCCCGCCACAAAGGCCCTTTGGGTCTTGATCGCTCCGCCGCTCTCTTGCGCCCATCTGCCACCCGATTCCGTCTTGGCTTTGGCCATTCTTGCCCTGTCGTAGTGATTACTTTGGAATTCTTCATACTGCATTTCAAACCAGTATTTCTTGTTCTTTACAAAAAACAGGATTGGTTCGTAATCTACGGTAAATCTGTCTTTGACCGAGCTGGGCATGCAATTGGGCTTATGCCAAATAATGATGTTTCTTAGAATCCATCCTTGCTCATCAATCATTCTTTGGGCCAGGCGGTAGGGTTGAAGAAGAAGACATTTGGCCAATTGTTTGGGTTTGGGATACCTTGGTATCTTCTCCCCTAATTTCAGTTTTTGATCCGGCCAGCCGGCAAATTTACCCTGCTGGCCGCCATAACAGTCCCCATGATTCCACCACATGGTCCCCTCTTTTTTGAGAACTCGTTTGAGCTCGGTGGTAATGGCAAGCATTTTATCGATATATGCTTCAAAGGTTTCTTCCAATCCGATCTGGCCCTGAACGCCGTAATCTCGAAGGCCGTAGTAAGGCGGTGAAGTAACCACACAGTCTATGCATTCATCAGGCATTTGCCTCAAAACCTCTACGGCATCGCCTTGGATTATTTGGTTTACCAACTTCACCGTCCCTACCAACCCCGGCCGGTTCTCAGCCAAATTTCGTACATGGCCAACCAGCTAGCTACCAAGGGGACCCCTGCTGGTGCTGTGCATCTTTTATGGTCCCAATGGTCTGGATAAACACAAAGGCTTCCGTCAAGGAATACGTGAGGACAGTCCTTCTTTACTTTGGGATGCACAATTCTGAAAGAAGGCCTTTGATACGGATAATTATCCGGATAGATGATTCTAACTCGATAGTGAGTACCAAAGTTGGTGATCAAAATTCCCTCCCAAAAAAGTCGTCCCAGGAGATCCTTTTTAAGGACAAACTGAGGAAACCTTTCGCTCATAATGATCTGCTCTGCCCTGAGCCTTTGAGAATGCCGATCGTGCCACTTGAGAGTCAAGGATCTCCTCCTTGCCGTTGGGTGGGGCTATACGCACCCCACCCAGAGTTAAAGGTTAGCTCCCAAAGGTATGGGGCGACATCTTGGAAGCCTTCTTGGGACGATCCTCAGAGAGGTCTTGACCGTTTTCGTCGGTCTCCTCCGAAATTCGGATCTCCCCGGTCGGCTCCACTTCCGCTTGGCGGCCCCTGCCATTACCGAGGACGGCTTGTCGGAGCTGCTCCAGCTTGCCGGAGTTGGATGCCATGTCATTCACCTCCTTTCTTGTTAAGGTTGAGGGTTAACCTCAAGACCAGCTCTTCGTTTGATAGTGCTTCCAACAATTCGCGCAGGGCCTGGCACTGAATTTTGCTCCTCTGTTCAAGCCATTTGCGGTAGGCTCGATCATTCATTGCTTTAGTCTCTTCTAGGCCATACATAAGAGAAATTCTCCTTTTACTGTTTACTGTGGATATCAATGCTTAAGAGGTGACTGGTGGTCGATTGTTTCTGGTTTCCAAGTGCTGCACTTTGAGAATAAGGTCTTCAGTGATCGGGATGAATTTATCCACGGCATTGATTAGGTCCCTGGAGGTCATCAGTGGAAATCCCATAACCTCTACCTTAACGCCTTTGGATTTGAGATAATGAACAAGGGGTTCATAATCCCCATCTCCAGTCACCAAGGTGATTACATCCACCTTTTCAGCTAAAGAAACAGCATCAATGGTAATTCCCACATCCCAATCAGCTTTCCTTTTCCCATTGGCATAACATTTCACAGCCTTGGTCTTTACCTCGTAGTTCAGAAAGGAAAGCTTCCTAATAAAGGCAGATTTATCTACTTCAGGGCTATCAACCAGATATACGATGGCTCTGACTATCTGGCGATGGTTGAGTTTTTCCATGATTGACTGATAATTAATTGGAGAACTGTATAAGTTTTTACAAGTAATGTGGATATTGGCTTCATCGATCAAGATGGCTACTCTTTGACTTTCAAAACCTATTTCCATGGCTGCCTCCTTCTTCAAACAGTTAAAGTTTCTATGCCATTATTTAGTATGACGAAAGAGAAACAGGTAGCCTGACAGGTTTTCTGATGAAGGAATTTCTAATCTAATTGGATTGGCGAGCCTCGATCTTCTGCAAGATATGTTACTATTGGCGAGCAACAACTTTTTTGTTATTATTTAGGATAGAAAAAAGGAGATCGTTGTGATGGGTAAGATCAATGACGTTCATATCCATTTGGGACCAAGTGGGCCCTGGAAGCCTAACCTCGACCCTTCAACAACTGTTGAACAGGTTTTGGAATTCAAAAGGAAAAATAACATTGATAAATGTGTTGTATTCCCCAATCCCTGGGTGGGCTCAAAGTATCCTGAAATGAACGATTACATCATCAAAGCTGCAAGAGAGTATCCAGGGGAGTTCATTCCTTTTGGAAGGATCGATCCCAGAGATAAAGAGGAAGCTAAGAAAGAAGTCAGAAGACTAGCCAGGAAAGGAATAGCGGGGATAAAGGTTCACCCAGTAGTTGAATGTTTTCGACCGGATCATCCCTTTTTCTTGGATGTTTATCAGGAAATAGTAAAACATAGGATGTTCATTATTGCTCATAGCTATGATACGGGTTTTGGGAACGCAAGCTATTGGAAGCCTGTTTGCAATAGGCTTGGGAATCTCAAGTTGATTTTATGCCACATCAATAAAGAAGCTATAACTCTCCTCGCAAATTATGAAAATGTCTTTGTTGATACTTCTGCGACGTTTGTCAAATCTAGATTCGATATATCCAAGCTAGATTCTAGAAAGATCCTTTTAGGTTCCGATTATCCGTATGTTGATGATATACCAAGACAACTTAAGAAAATTGAACGCTTAAACTTCAATGGATACGAGAAAAAAAATATCTTACACCGCAATTTTAACAGGTTGTTCAAAGATTTCATTTAGCACGAAAAGCCCTCTCGCTTGCCCTGTTGTCTGCCCTTAGAAGTAGGTTAATCGTCTCCCTTTTTGACAATGATACCGTATTCAGCAGCAATCTTTTGAATGAAATGTTCTGCTTCTTTGATTCCTTTTTGTTTAGCTTGTACGATCAGGTTTCGGTATTCCATTGGCGAGATCTCTCCATCCAGGCCCGCGCCGCGAACCAATATTCGGACTTCTTCTTTGGAGCTTAGCTCTGGTATCTTACATTTGACAATATCATCCATGCTCTCTATGAGTCCTGGCACTTTCCACCAATTGGTTGGGTCATATTTTTCATTTACCTTCAGAAAGTGCTCAACCGGATCAGTAACTTTTTCGTACCCTGCGTACCAGGACACATGGATCTTTGCAAGTTGCTTTATAAATTCTGCAGCTGATTTTTTGTCTCCAGAAATATATAGTGTGAAATCTCTGATCCGTACTCTTTTGCGGATGAAATCCTCTTCTTTTTCTTTCAATATCGGTATTCCTTGAGCCTCGACTTTCAAATTTATTTGATCGTTTAAACAAGTTTTAGCTCCCCTAAATGCTCTTCTAACATTCTGAAAAACTTCACCTACCTGATCATGAAATTCAATTTTTCGCGTAAACAATTCTTCTAGACGAGATGTTCTTTCTTCAAATTTCATTTTTGTAAGTCCCTGTATCGTCTCTTCTGACTCAGGCTCAAAAAGGACTAAACCAGGTTCACCATACAAAATGAAAGACGCCCAAGTATTTGTATAGCCACCATATTTATCAAAAATATCCTTCTTGGCGTTTTTTAAAGCTAGTCCGATTGACTCTCCATTCAGTATTCTTTTGTAAAAATCAATCGAGAACTCTGAAGCCACCTCATCGTGAACTGGCCACAGGGTTCCTATATATGCACCAACCCCTGCAGATAAAAAAGCTGAGGCCATGCCAGTCAGCTTACCTTGAGTTTCTAGATACTCGATACCAGCAGTCTTTGCAGAACTGCAAGCGTTCATGAAGGCGAATTTTGGGGGTGTGTCCATTATCTGGAAGAGGTATTCAGCCATTATGGAATCGTCGTGCAGTCTCAAAATACTTTCCTCAGGGTTACTGGCGTTAAATTCCACATGGCCTGCATAATGAAAGATATCATAAACGCGAGCTTCCAGTTTCTCTAAGACGTTATAAACAGTAGCTTCTTCTTGATTAAGATAATCGACATCCATCAGGCCCAGATTGGAAATCTTTTCAACGATAGCGTTCACCTCCTTCTTTGCATCAGGCAGATCTTTTGTCGGATCAGCTATAAAGAGAGCAGTGAGCATTTTTGTCTCCGGTCTCTTGAATTCTCTAAAAGGTGTCCTAGTTTGGACTTTTCTTCCAAGGGAATGCTTCACGCAGAGGAAGCCTTCCCCATCATGCAATAATTCCCAGGGTATCTCCACGTCGTCAGTTGACAACACCATATCCTCAGCACTAGCGCGGTGGAGATACTCGCGCAAGTTTAATGGAATCATGTATTTGAAGATCAAAGATCCAAATTCTGTCATCATTTGAGCAGTATTTACTTCTTCCAAGTCTTGAGGCTGTTCCGCACCTCTTATTAAGCCCAGCTTCGAAAGCAAACCGTCTAATTTACGAAGAACCATGCTGCGAACGGCGTGGGGAATGGATATTTTCTCACGAAACAAGCTTGTATGTTGAGAAGGGTCATTTAAAAGAAAGAAATACTCATCTTTCGTCCTGCTAATATGGAGTTCAAATCTTTTGTATGACATTTTTAGGTCCTCCTAACGAGGGTTAAAATTTATTGTTGATCGTCAAGACACTTGACCTCCTATCGGAAAACAAGAATGACTTTTTTTGTTCTTATTACTTCATTTTGTTCAATCTGTAACCTAAGCCATCTATTTAGTAAAGCTTTGCATGACGGACAACCCGATCGATAATAGCAGCTACGACCACATTCTTAAAATACCGCTCCTCGTAGCCTCTTCACCTGTTTCCACTTGTACGTGCTCATCCCCGTCACCCTTTCTTCCTCCTTTCATCCTTTTGAAGGAAACAACATATCTCATGTAAGGAGGCAATTTGATACACGATCGAAGGGGTTATTTCTATTTTATGGTCCAAATTAATAATCCTTGCCTAGTTTCCTCCGCAGGTCCAAGAGAACCTCTGCTTTCTTGCCACTAACGTCATTAATCTCGATTAGAAAAGTCCCTTCGTCCCATTCACCAAGCTCTACTATTCCGTTCACAGGGGTCGTCTCAGTAATAGATGACTGGGTATTTTCAGGTCGAAAAGATATGTCCAACCCGCTTATTCCTCTCTTTTCTTTCTTCAAAGTAGTATGATAGGCAAATAGTGAGACAGCGTGTTTACCTATCTCGGTATGATCAACCCTTAGATCTATTGAAAGATCTTCGTTCACGCTTTGGCTCATCACCACAAATTTTCGCTCGTACTCTCGTTTTGGCCCTCTTAATTTTGCAAAAGCGAGTTCCCTGCCTTGAAATACCTCACCAGTAGCTTCCAGAACTTCGATTGTATTTCTTATAAACCTCACGGCCAATTTATAGAAGGGTTCTATTGTTGAGGGTTTTTCATCCTTTTTCATAATGGCGTCTTCCATTCTCCCTAACAGTGAGAGTTCATTAGCACAATCATCACAATGCAGTATATGAGCTCCTACATGCGCCGCGGTTTCTTTATCTAGATCATCTCCAGCATATAAAGAAAGAATTAAGGAGGAAGGACAGGGTTCTTTTTCGGGCTCCGGCAAATCTTTCATTGCTTGCTTTAAGCCTCGAATGAAATCCAGATACTCTCGACAAACTGAACATTCTCTAAGATGCTGTTCTATCTTGACTCGCTCCCCGGCTTTTAGTTTGCCGTTAGAAAGAAGAGGTAGTTCTTCTTTCGGACAGGAGTGCTCTATTTTACTCATGGCTTTATCCTTCCTATAATTGACCCATGTCTGTTATCTTGAATTTTTGGGCTAGAATAAATTTCAACGAGAGCAAGTCAGCATGCAGGTATCGATAAATCGTCCTCTCATCCTTGCCAAATTGCTGGGCTATGATACGTCGATCCAATTCATGCCAATAAGCCAATTTTATGATTCTAGCACTTTTCGCTTCTTTTTCCCCTTTTTGCGCATAGATAGTTAGAGCCGTGGATATGACATGTTTTCTGTCTATCTTTTCCAGGTGGTCCGACGGGTCCTCGTCACAATAATGCCCAGAGCGAAAATATAGAAGTTCTAAGACGTCATTTTCTGTATCATTGCCTCCTGGTTTCATAAATTGAGTTACAGGTCTTTCCTTAGCCCGATGAGAGGCGGTCCTCAGCTCGTCGATCAAACAGCTACGAACTATAACTCCTAGGAAGTGCTCGAAAGGCTTATCACGTCGATAGGTACTGACATATCTTAACAGTTTTTGCTGTATCTGTTGTTTGACTTCCTTGAGTAAATCTTTTTTGTCTCTGTCCTCTGGCATATACCGTTTCATCCCTCTAAGCATTTTATCAACAGTACTCTCGTATTGGTGCCACAGTTCTCCAAAGAGTTGCCCACGAGCATTTGGGTCTTTTATATTCATTATCTTACTGATAAGTTCTTGTTTTGAAAGTTCGGGTGTCGGCATTTCTTATAATATTTCAGGCCAACCTGGACAAAATCTATCAGTTGAATCTTACACAATTTTGAACAAATCCCCTGCAAAATTCAAGTAATAACAGTTTCAAAAAACAACCTTGTCTCGCATGAAAACGATGAGGAATAGAATGAGGAAAGAATGTAACTCTGTGAACTGAAGCTAAAACTAGTATTTTTGCAAATATCATACCTTCCTCAAAAACAAGGGCTACCTAAAGTCGCATCTGATCATAATCCTTCCCGCGCCAGACCTCTTCTAGGAAATATTCCTAATTCCAAGCAGTTTTGCTTCCCCCTTTTCCGGGCCTCGTGGGCATGTTGCCAGGATAGTCCAGTTTATTGATCTTCGGGCAATAAAGAGGCGCCATCAAAATGCACAATTCTCTGTGCATGATGCACAGATTCTTGTGCATCTCGGAGAAAAGGAAATGAATCCGGTTCACTATTTTGCCAATCACATTGAACAATTAGGCAATGCCAACGGTGTTGGCATGATTATTGGGAATAAAATCAATTGATTAAAGAAAACTGTCAGGAAAGGAGGTAAATGGGCAATGAAGACAAAACTAAGTTATTTCTTGCAGTTAAAACCCAATATTTTTCTCTACCAGAGATTGGGCTGGAGAATTGCTTTCTATTACATGCTGTTCCTCGGCCACCTGTATTTTTTCCTTAACAGAAAAGAAAAATGGAAGATCACCAAATCACTTGAAGGCCTATATGGAGATAACAAAGGCAGTGATGAGATCAAGGCCATTACAAAGAGGGTTTTCCTCGGGATTCTGTCTCATTATTACGAAAAGGTTTTCAATGCCTATGTAAAGATCGAAGAATTGAAATCTTTTTTCAATAGTAGCATTGAGGCAAACTCTCTTATCAAGCTCGATAAGGCCTTGAAGCAAGGAAAGGGGGTCCTGTTTGTGACCGGGCATTACGGAGGAATAGAATATATCCCTATTTTCCTTGCCCTAAAGCATTACCCAATATCGGTCGTGGCCAAATTTGCCACTGAGCAATTAAAGAGCACCCTGTATGAAAGAACAAAGGATCTGGGATTAAAGATCATTGATGCCAACCAGCAAAGCTCGATATTGGGCGCTATAATTCAAGAGCTTAGATCGAACCGGATCGTGTTCTTTGAATGCGACGAGATTGAAGAGTGGAAGCCCTCCCAGAAGGAAAGGATGTTCTTTTTGAGGAAAATGGTAGGGGTGGACAGAACGATTTCCATCATCCAGAAGAGAACCAGGGCCGAGATTATCTTTGGAATCCTGCATAGGTACAGTATCAGGAAGTACAGATTAATAGTAAGAAACTGGCAGGACATGGTATCCGTAATGAGCGATGTCCCTCCTTCAATAGGAGCAGTCCTCTTGAGATACCTTGAGCGGTATATCTATTCCTACCCGGAAGAGTGGTACCAGTGGAAAAACTTTGCAGCAATAGGAACGCCCACTCCCGCTTATAGGAAAATGCCAGGTGCAGTGCCTGTTCTTCCAAGGCCGGTTTTGTCTTAACGGGATATAAATAAGTAAATAAACAAAAAAGGACTCCTTTCTTTGATTTTTGAGCTGTTTTTTCGGAATGGTAATGCTTCGTTAAGAGATATTCGGGCGAGAATTGGAAAAATGCACAATTCTCTGTGCACGATGCACAATAATTTGTGCATTTTGACAAGGCCTGCTGGCCGGAACATTCGCTTTTCATCCCGGGTTGCCTAAAGGCTCTTGTCCCTATATTTCTGAAAGCCTTGTCATGCAATGTTTCAAGGGCGTGACACAAAGTTTTAGTCAGCTTCGCTAAATTTCATTTTGACCAAATAGCTTCTGGCATAATAATTGATATTAATATTTCAAAGAAGAGGCTAAGCAAATGGCTCCGAGACCTTCCAACAATGGGAACTTGGAACAAAGGGATAAGAAAATAGAAAAGCAAACCTCTGAGCGAAGAGCTATTGCAGGTACATTAAATGAAAGTGAAAAGATTGCCCAGATACTTTTGAATGCCGAGACTCATTCTGCGATTTTGATAGATCCCTTTGGGAAAATCTTGGCAATAAACAAGAAAGCAGCAAACCGGCTCGGTGGGAGCCCGGAAGATCTCATCTCCAAAAGACTGACTGATTTCCTATCCCCTGAAATTAGAAAGTTCAGAAAGGCCCAGGCCTTTGAAGTCATTCGTACAGGCCAGCCTATCCACTTTGAAGACAATGCAGAAGATGGAGTTTATGAACGTCACATTCATCCAATCTTTGATGATGACGGAAAGATAAGTAAACTGGCTATTTTTTCCAGGGACATCACTGAACGTAAGATTGTTGAAAATGCTTTCAAGGAAGACCGAGGAAAGTTGGAAAGAGAGGTCAAAAAAAGAACCTCTGAGCTTGTCAAAATGAATAAGCGACTAAGACAAGAGATAGAGGAACGCAAGCGGGCCGAGAAAGCCCTCCGCGAGAGTGAGGAGAGGTTCCGAAGTATAAGTGCTTCTGCTCAGGACGGTATCGTCATGATGGATAGTAAAGGAAATATTACCTATTGGAACGAGGCTGCTGAAAGGATATTCGGTTATACCAAAGAAGAAGTAATAGGCAAGGAAGCGCACATCGTTCTTATACCTGAGAGATACCACGAAACCTATAAAAAGGGATTCAGCAGGTTTAGGGAGACAGGACATGGTCCTTTGATTAAGAAAACGCTTGAATTATCGGCTATTAGAAAAAATGGCGTCGAATTTCCAATAGAACTTTCTGTTTCTGCTATAAAAATACGAGGCAAATGGTATTCAACAGGAATAGTAAGGGACATCACCGACCGCAAAAGAGCGGAGGAAGCCCTCCGTGAGAGTGAGGAGAAGTTTCGTCTCCTCGCCGAGAATTCAACGGATATCATATATACCCTTGACATTAAGAGTGAACGGTTTACCTACATATCACCCTCAGTGGTAAGAATTCTAGGATATACCAGAGAAGAAGCCTTATCCTTGCAACCAAAGGACATATTGACCCCTAAATCATACCAGTACCAATTGGAAGATCTTTATCGAACACTGGAGGATCCAGCTAATGCAGTGCATGTCTCAAAAATCTTGGAACTGGAAATGCTACATAAAGACGGCTCAATAGTTTGGGGGGAAGTGCATGCCAGGATCATCGAAGATGCTGCTGGGCAGCCAGGAAGCATAATTGGAGTCTGTCGAGATATCACCGAGCGAAAGCGGATTGAAAAGAAGCTAAGGGAGGGCAGAAAAATCTACCGGGCTCTGATTGAGGATATGCCGGCCCTTGTCTGCCGTTTCCTTCCGGATGGGACCCTGACTTTTGTCAATAGGGCCTATTGCCAGTATTTTGAAAAAGACCGAGAAGAGCTTGTGGGGCAGAATTTTTTCCTATTCATTCCTAATGAGGACCAGGAAAAAGTCCGAAGCTATATCAAATCCCTCTCTCAAGAGACGCCGGTAATATCTTACGAACACCAAGTTATTTGGCCCAACGGAGAAAT
The DNA here is from genome assembly GCA_019308985.1 of Deltaproteobacteria bacterium. The sequence continues at coordinate 33,609 of JAFDHB010000001.1, forward strand.
ACGATGGCAGCAGTGGACGGACCGGGCTCTTTTTGATGAGAAGGGCAGACTGGAGCAATATCAGGCAATCGGCCAGGATATCACCAGACAAAAGCAGATCGAATTTGCCCTCAAGGAAAAAGAGAAAAAACTGATCCAGCAGGCTCAAAATCTCGAAGAAGTCAACACGGCATTGAAGGTGCTCCTTGAACACCGTGATCGAGAAAAGAAAGAACTCGAAGAAAACATATTCTTGAACATCAAGAAATTGGTTCTTCCTTACCTGGAAAAGCTTGAAGACGGGTACCGAAATAATAAGAATCATGTCTATCTCGATATTATCAGATCAAACCTGGAAGACCTTGTCTCTCCTTTTGCAAAGGCCCTATCTTCTGGACACCTAGTTCTCTCCCCAACAGAGTTACAAATCGCAGACCTTATCAAGCAGGGAAAAACAAGCAAGGAGATTGCTTCACTACTCAACGTGTCTTCAAAGGCGGTTGAATTTCACAGGGGGAACATAAGGAAGAAGCTTGGACTACTGAAAAAGAAAATCAATCTAAGGTCCTATCTTCAGTCCTTCAGCAGGTCAAATGCCTAGGTACTCCCTAGTATTCCCCTGGTGATCATTTGGTATCGAATTGAAGCGTTTTCCTTGGTATGATTATATTGAGTCTACTTAGGGTACATAAACCATAACTATGGTTCGTTCCATTGACTCGGGGCTGTCTTTGAGGAAGGCACAGGATCTATTTGTACCCTAGATACATTTCCTGAAATATATTTTATTGGTATTGTTAACCAATCTAATAGACCATGACAAAACTATATATCCTGGCAGGCCCGGATAAAGGACGCTCTTATGAAATGGGAGATGTCCCTGTTTCTATCGGGCGTTCTCACCACAATGATGTCCAAATAAAGGACCTCGCCATATCTCGCCGGCATTTAGAAATCATCCGCCGAGAAGGGAAATATTTCATCAAGGATTTGAAGAGCAAGAATGGTACCTTTGTCAATGGTAAGCGGATAAGACCTGGTCTGGAATGTGAAATAAGGAAGGCGGCCTCTATTGTCATTGGCATGAGCGTGATCTCCTTGGGAGAACAATGCCTGGAGCATGTTCTGCCTTTCCTTGAAGCAATCGGAGTTTCTGAAGGGCTCAGCGAGAATAGCGGATTATTCCGACAGCATGGTACCATGACTACTCAGAAGATTATGGAGCTTTTCTATAAAGTGCCTGAGATCTTGACCAAGGAGTTGGACCTTGATTTCATCCTAGATCAGCTTCTCAATTGCATTTTCGAATTTCTCGGAAGCGTTGACAGGGCGGTCATTATTCTGATTGATCCCAAGACCAAGGCTTTTCAGAAAGTAAAAACCAGGATGAAAGAATCCTCCAGTAGTGAACGTCCAACAGCATATAACGTGGATGTCATTGATACAGTTATATCCAGGGGGCAAGGAATCCTGTTCCCAGATCCCGATGCTAAAAGTACAGAGGAGGAAGAATCCTTTGAAGAAACCTTGAAACTTTCAAATATCGAGTCCGTCATATGCGTCCCTATAATCATCGACTCCCAGATTAGAGGAATCATCTATATGGATTCTCTCGAAGAGCCTTACGGGTTTAGAAAACAAGACTTTACCCTCTTTGAAGATTTAGCAGGACTGGCCGCCCTGAGTATAGATAGTGCGCTTCTTTTTCATCCATAGAAATAGGAAGGGCTTCGACAGTCTTGCGAAAGAGAAATCGATAAAGGGGACGGTTAAAAGGCTTAGATGGACATATCTTTTCTAACGGAATGCAAGAAAGGGCCTCGAAAGGAGCCAAAATGACCAGGCTTTATATTTTGAACGGCCCCGAGGCAGGACGATCATTTGAGATTAAGGATGGCGTCACCTATGTCGGAAGGTCTCTCGATAATGATATAAGAATCGATGATAAGACTGTATCCCGAAGGCATCTCAAGATCTCCAAGCATGGAAACAGGTGTTTTATTGCGGACCGGAAGAGTCGAAACGGCACCTTCTATTCCGGTAGTTACATGACCCCTGGCATTGAAATCCAGGTCAAAGAATGCACCCCGATAGTTATCGGCATGAGCGTAATCTGCCTGGGTGAGGGATGCGATGAGAAGATAATGCCAGCCCTTGAATCGACCGGGCTTGCCTCGGAAACCGGGGACCAGAGCGGAATCTTTTTGGTTCATAGAGAAAAGACTAATCAGAAGAAGCTGGAATTGATCCACAAGGTGGCTGAGGCTTTATCGGGAAATCTCTCCATTAACGAAGCCCTTGAAAAGATACTTGAGTACGCACTTGACCTTCTCAAGGTTATTGACAAGGCCGTTTTTGTTCTTGTTGACCCTGAGACTAAAAAGATTCTAGATGTCATTTCCAAATCCAGCAGATCTCTGGCTGGCGACAAAAGAGTATACTGCCCGGATGTGGTCAAACGTGTCATAGAAGAGAGAAAACCGATTGTGGTTTCCGATGTTCAAAGCGCCCAGCCTGATGAGATTGCGGAAACGCTCAAAATAATGAGAATTGAATCTGTCATATGTGTACCCTTGATCAGTGACTCTCAGATTATGGGGGTTATTTACATTGAATCAAGGCAAAGCCCATTGAAATTTGCCAAAGAGGACATTTCCCTCTTTGTCGATATATGCAAGAGAACTGCCAGTGCCTTGGAAACGATGCGGTTTGCCTTTAATTCGACCTCTATAGGAGGGAGTATTCCTTCCAAGAAATGAGCGTATTGCTTAAAGATCTATTAGGACAGAAGTTTGACATTGTATGGCCAGTATATTGGTCGCCGATAATCAGGATCGGATTCGGAGGCTACTGAAGGAATCTCTCCAAAAAAGAGGACATAAAGTGGAGACCGCGGCCAGCGGAAGAGAAGCCATTGAAAAGGTTAAAGAAAGCCCCGGATCTGATCTTGCTTGATATCATGATGCCGGATATGGATGCCATGGAAGCGCTGGACACGATCATTGAAATCTCACCGACAACTGAAGTGATTATGGTTTCAGGCTTGTCCTAATATGTTACGAATGGTAAAGCCCCAGCTCGTCTTGATTTTGTCACCAGGACAATAGATCTGAAACACTTGGAGCATTTGATAGATATTAAGATCATACGAAGCTCGGCGAATAGAAGTAATAATCATTAGTAGGCCCTGTTTGTTCTCTTTTCTTGGTAAAAGAACGGGGTCACAAAATTACAAGCCAGGAAAAGAAAGGAAAAGCGATGGACATTTCTAAGGTCATAGAGGATGTCATCCTTTTGGAAAGAGGCGTAAAAGATCTGTATACAGAGATTGCAAGGAATACCGAAAATCCAGATACTGCCAAGATATTGAGAATCCTTGCCGCCGAGTCAGAGGCCCACGCTAAAGTGTTAGAATTACGTTATGGGACATTCGGAAATCCTGCTTCTATGGATGAGGGGGTTAAAGGGCTTCTTTCACTTTTAGGCGAAAGGATTCGCAAGATCAAGAGGAAGATAGAACCATCCCTTGTTCTTCAGGAAGGTATTGAGATCGAAAAATATATGGAGGAGCTTTATAAGGGTCTGGCTGATAATTACAAGATGGAGGCGCAGGTGATGAAATCTCTTGGTAAAGAGCAGAAGGATGCCTCAAAAATCGGTGAGATATTTGACAGGATTTCATCGGATGAAAGAAGGCATCGAGACATACTTGAAAAACATGCTTCCCAAATGCTCAAAGAGGGGGCTATCCGGGAGGTATGAAGGCTAGTATCTGAGGTAGAAGTAAGAAAATAAGAGGTAATGGAATTAGCCAAGCAAGGCTTATTACCAGGTTCAAGAGGAAGCAAGAGTCCTTGCAAGAGCCTGAACTGTCCAACCCTTTAAGGACTTGTCATTGGCAAATCCTGGAAGTAGCCGATCATGACTAAAATATATATCCTAAATGGCCCTGACCTCGGCAAGGTTTTTGATCTTGAAAAAGACACCATATACATTGGCCGCTCACCCGATAACGACATTCAGATCAGAGACAGGACAGTCTCGCGCAAGCATTTGAGGATAAGGAGAAAGGATGGAAAATTTCTATTGACAGATCTAAGGAGTCGAAACGGAACGTTTTTCAATGGCAACTATCTCAGCCCTGGGATTGAGTTGGACGTAAGAGAAGGAGTCCCGATCATGATTGGGATGAGCATCATCTGTATTGGCCAGGGATGCCTGGAGCAGCTTGCCTCTTTCATTGAATCGACCAAGGCAGATAAAGCTATAGATCGACTTGTTGGTATCCACTTTACAGAAAAGAGGAAAAAGCCAGATCAAAGGAGAAGGGAATTAACTTACAAAATCAACGAAATCCTGATGGATGACGATATCAAGAAGGCCCTAGAAGAAGTCCTTGGGACCATTTTTGCTCTCCTCAAAAGGGTTGACCGAGCTGTGATCGTCATATCTGACCCTGAAACAGGCAATATTCGAGAAGTAATCTATAGGTCAAAGAGAACCCATGACAATGCTGCCACGGTGTACTGTAAGGAGGTTGTCGAGCGGGTCTTAAGGAACGGAAAAGCAGTGATGATTTCAGATTGCCACGCTGATACAGAAGATGATCTTGCCGATACTTTGAAGATATTTAGAATCGAATCCGTGATGTGCGTGCCTTTGATTGGCACATCAAAAATCAGCGGAGCTTTATATGTTGATTCCCTGAATAAACCCTACGGATTTAGAAAGGAAGATCTTTCCCTCTTTTATGATTTAGGCAGACGGACTGCTCTGGCCATTGAATACGGGTGGTTTAGATCCAGGTTCTAGGAACCACGGAACCGAGATTATTCCTACTAAGCCAGTCTAACGTTGACTGCGGTAAGGCCTTTTTTCCCCTGCTCTATGTCAAAGGTCACCCGATCACCCTCTTTCAGTGACCTGAAACCCTGAGCATTGATATTTGAATGATGAACAAAGACATCGGGACCATCTTCTTGTTCAATGAATCCATACCCCTTTTTGTCATTAAACCACTTTACTGTTCCCCTTGCCATCGGAACCATCCTCCTTTTGACATCAGCCCCCGAGACAGAGGCCTGTCCGTACGCCCCAGATCTTATCATGCTTATCCGTTTGATAAACAATACCTCAAAACCCTCTGTTTATCAATCTCATCTTTTTTGGATTTTCTCTGGAGTCTCATCTTGGTTCGACCCAATGCTGAGATCCCAAGAATGGTTAGCACAAAAATTTGTGCAGACTGCCCAATTTTTTGTGCATAACCCCGTCCTTTGTCAAAATGGAGACATCCTGAAATTCAGTAAACTTGTTATTGGATTCCCTTTCTCTATCCTAAAACATCATCAAAATCGAGCAGTTACTACAAACAACGTGAAAAGAGGTCTCAGTATGACCCCTTCTGGTTCGAAAACTGAGAAGGTTACCTTTTGAGGATCGAGGAAAAAGGGAGGTGACATAAATGGAGCGGATGCTTCCGAACCGACTGGATAAGATCATCGGATATAACCTGGCTCTTGAATATTCTCTGCCTGAAACGGTTGAAGAAACTGTCAGTTGGCTTATCTCAGACATCCCTCTCAGAGACAAAGACACCATTGCCGATATGGAAGAACATGAGCTCCCCTTCCTTTCCGCCGCTCTCTTAAGTGTCTACATTCAGAAAGAATATTGGCTAGGTTCAGGAAATATGGCATTAATAGAATCCTGTTGCTACATGGCAGGGTCTAATGATCTTGATGTTTATCATGCTTCAACAATCATCATCAAGGAATTGTGGAAGAAGTTAGAAAAGCCCCAAACACCTCCCTTGCAGGTTTGTGATTGACCCTGTTTTAATGTCAATCGGCCCGGAGGTGATGGGGTTCAATCATGGAGAAAGGATCAAAAAGGGTGAAGGCCCGAGGAATATCGTATATGTCCTGGCTTGCAGCTATCAGGAGAAGGAACAGACCGGATAAAGGGTATGGATATGGAAAATGAAACTGTAAAGCACTTATGGGCTCTTCAGCAAGTAAACAGGGCCTTGATCACCGGGCTCAAGACAGCGGTCTTTGTCATGGAGAAGTGGGATCATCTCGGGCCAGAAAGGAGAAAATCCATGATCGAGTCGCTCCAAGGACTCGTCTCTCAGTGCGATGCCATTTATGGAACGCAGCCTGGAAACATTGATGTCTTATCCTGATAGTTTGGGGGTTACATGGCTATAAAGAATCTTCTTTATATATTCATCCTGGTTCTTGCCTTTTTTCAGCCCACTCAACTTGCCCTGGCTGATGAGGTTAACTACTGCACCGATCCGGAGTCATGGGAGGAATGGGAGGCCCTCGTTGAAAAATATCCAAACGACATGGAAGTCCAGACGCTTCATGCATTAAGGCTTGGACTGTGCGTCAAAGTCGAGCGGGGAGACCTTACTGTGCCTCAGGCCACGGATATCTTTGAAAAGGCGCGTGGGATAATCATTCAAAAGAGAAAGGCTGAATCGGGGGAAAGGGATAAGTTGGGGCTATGACAGACCATTGATTCAGATAAGGGCCATATGGCAAGCCGAAGAAATTTCTCCGCATTCCCATATCTCCTTGAGAATTATTGCCCTGAAGTTCCGTGGTCTGGACTGCGGATCTATCTTTTGTCGGAGGGTGTGCGGGAATAGCCTTGAGATCGCTCATGCTGGCACCTAAAGGGGATGCCAGTGAAAAACCCTCTGAAGATTCCAGCTGGTCCGCGAGAAAACGGAGAGCTAAGACTATAGACAAGACATTCGTCCACAGGGCTAACTTCCAATTTGATGCTTGACTTTTCGATTAGCAATCGTAATATAACTTACCTGAATATATAAGGATTTGGCAAATAATTTAGTAGGGGCTGTAAATGCGCTCGTCCGATCCACCTGAGCTTATTCTCTTGTCCTCATGCCAAGAAAAACAGCTAGGAAACGGAGCCAATCATGGCTAGCCTAGGCTGACAGGGAGAAGCTGAGCATGGCGACGTTGTTTATGCAGCGACTGGGACCTATCTGGAAGGCATGCCTTGGTGAATCCCGATAGCAAGAAAAACATGATCTGGCGCAACAGATTCATGGATATGATCGGCAGGCAAGATCGCCAAGTTACTTCTGCGCGGGTCATCGAAGTTGAAACCGAAAGTTCTGTACGACAGAGCGAAGCGAATTCTCAGTGGTACTTAGCCATTGCCGTGTAGCCACCAAAGGATACTTACTGCCTCTCGCTGGAATAACAGCATAATCTGATGCTTTGCAAATAACACTTTTAACAAGGACCATTTAGACCGCCTCAACATGGGTTTCTATATTCGAAAAAGTTTCAGAGCAGGGCCTCTTCGTCTGAATCTTTCCAAAAGGGGCTTGGGGGCATCAATTGGCGTAAAAGGGCTCAGAGTCGGGTCCGGACCGAGAGGCAGTTACGTTCACGCTGGTCGCAAGGGACTATATTACCGCAAGAACCTTGGTGGAGGTAAGAGCAAATCAACTGCCACTAGCGGGTCCCTTAAGCCTTTAGGGGTCGTTGTCTTAGCCGTAATGCTCGTCTATGTCATCCGTTGGTTCATCAAAAACCCTGCTATCTTTTTTAGCTTAGGGGCGATAGTACTTCTACTTTTGGGAGTCAAGCTTTACAACACCTACAAAAGAGAGAGCCACCTGAAAAAATTCAAACGACTACTGGATTCCTGCTTCATCCTTAACTCCGAACCCATTAACCAAGGTAAGGTAGAAGAAATCATTAGGGTCAAAAAAAGGCTCCAAAAATACCCGCAAACAGCCTCCAGGGTCGGAGAGATTGAAAAGAAGGTGTATGAGGCTCTGCTCGATAAGATACTCGACGACAAGACTATCACCCCCGATGAAAAGGAGGCAATCGAGAAACTTGAATCAGTAATAACTATTGATGAAGACTACAAGACCGAAACAAAGAAAGAAATCTTTCGTCTTTACTATCTTGACGCAATTGCTGATCGGGCGATTACTACAGAGGAAATGAATGTCCTCAAAAACATAGTCATTGGCCTCAACCTCAAAAAGGAAGATATCAAGGAAGAGCTCGCCACGTTGAGAGAGATCGTTAGAATGCAGAAACTAGCCCCGCCTCTCAAACCGGTCGAGAATGTCGCTGTTAAGCTGCAAAAGTCGGAGACTCCTTTTTATTCCTCAAGTGCAAAGGTCTTATCCAGAAGAAAGGCTGGAAGAGGCAGCCCTTCCGAGTACGAGTATTCAATAAAGCGCGAGGGGCAATTTATTGTTACTGACAAGAGAATCTTGGTCGTGGGAGACGGTACCACATCTATTAAGCTGTCGGACATTGTTGACCTTGACGTAGACTTAGACAATAAAATGATAATTATATCGAAGGGGAGCTCGTCCATTCCAACATTTATCCAAAGCCAAGAGCCTCTCTATGCTGGAAAAATAATTGATCTCTTGACAACGGAGAATGCTCCTTAATGGACCTATCTAACCGACCAATTTCAAGTAATGGGGACCTGCAATGATTAGCCTCCCAAGAAGACCATCAAAAGACGGAGCAAGAATGATTCTTCAGATAACGATCCTGGTCCTCACTCTTCTTTTCTTCCCTTATTTCTCTTCGGCTGATGAGGTTAAGGTTACCCGCGTTCTCGATGGTGACACGATTGTCCTGGAAAATGGAGAACATGTGCGATTAATAGGAGTTGACACAACCGAGAAATCCCATCCCCTCAAGCCTGTCGAGTTTTTTTCTGAGCAAGCTACACAGTTCACCAAGAAACTGGTCGAGGGCAAGAAGGTTAGGCTCGAGTATGACAGGGAAAAAAGAGGGAAATATGGACGCCTTCTCGCCTATGTGTACTTGCCCGACTCAACCTTTGTAAATGCTGAGATCATCCGACAGGGCTTTGGCTTCGCTTATACCAAGTACCCCTTCAAGTACAAGGAGCTGTTTATCTCATTAGAGAAGGAAGCCAAAAGGAACAATCGTGGCTATTGGAAATATGGTGGGAAAGGAGAACTGGAATGGATAATTAAGAGAGGCCAGAAACCGTTTCTTGTTTACCAGATGACGCAGAATCTTTGGGGTATTGTTTACGATGGCTTCGCCAAAAGCAGATTAAATAATGAACAATTGATAGAGAGTCTATCCAATCTCAGACTGTGGATATACGAATTCCATCAGGAAGATCTTGAAAGACAGCTTGCAAGCTCTGGATGGGAAAGGATGTCAGACCAATGAAAAGGAAAATCTTCTTTTCCTGGATTATTTTGTCTATCATTTTCCTGAGCCTTACCTATGCCTCGGAGATAATCCCCTGGGATAAGGCCCAAGACTATTACGGAAAGAAAGTCACTGTCCAAGGCAAGATAGTGAGTACCTACAATTCGGGTAGAGCCTGTTTCCTAAACTTTCATCCTGATTACAAAAGGTATTTCACGGCAGTAATATTCAGATCTCATTATCATTTGTTCCCCCCTAATCCGGAAGATTTCTATTACGGAAAGGAGGTCCAAGTAAGCGGGATAATAAAGAGATACAAAGGGAAGCCTGAGATCATCCTAGAAAGTCCTTCCCAGATCAGAGTAATTAATCAGCCTGAAGATGAAGAAGTTTCGGAAGTTATCTCTTGGAAAGATGCCCATCGGTATTACGGGAAATTCGTCACAGTAGAAGGAACAATTGTAGCCAGCTATAACTCTGGCAAAGCGTGCTTTCTAAACTTTCACAGAAACTGGAAAAGATACTTTACCGCAGTTATCTTCTCCTCAAATTTCCATAAATTCGACTCTGCTCCAGAACAATTATATCAGGGCAAAAAGGTAAGGGTTAAAGGAATGGTGAGAGAATACAGGGGGAAACCAGAAATCATTGTCAACAGCCCATCCCAAATAACGATCATAGAATAATAGGGAGATATGGAGATAATTACAGTTCCCGAAACAAATGAGTTGCTAGTAAAAATTGATAAGTCACTTTACGATCACGAGGCCGTCTTGGCGGCGGCCTATAAATTTACTGACGCTTTCTATATCCGTCTTGATTCGACGGATTCTCAGCACTATGGCGCTTACTTTTCTGCTAAGAAAGACTCTGTAGACATAATGTCCGTAATTGGAGAATTTTGCAATGAATTGATTGATGCCCAGATACGCCATGATCTCGAAAAGTCCAGCAGACCGATCAAGGCGCTAATAATTAAAAAGGCCTTCTTTCCCTTTCAGGAGCATGACTAACAAAGCCTTCCCTCGTTATATTATTCTCCCACTCACCTTCGAGCGATTGAGAAAGGGCCAAATCCTTTTGGTTAATCTTGTGGGAGAGTATATTGTCCTGTCTGATAGGGACTTTCATCTCTTCGTTGATTACGAGCTAGATCGAGAAACGGACCTTTATTTGAGGCTAAAAGGGAAACATTTTATTGCTGAATCGCTATCTGATCCCGCGGTTGATCTTTTGGCCATCAAATACCGCACTAAGAAAGCCTTTTTGTATGATTTTACTTCGCTTCATATGTTTGTAATTACCCAGCGATGCAATCAGAGGTGCATCTATTGCCAAGTGTCCTCTCAGGCAGAAAACCAAAAAGGGCTTGACATGACCATTGAGGTTGCCAAAAAGGCGGTTGATACTGCTTTGGCGAGCCCTACCCGATTTCTCAAAATCGAGTTTCAAGGGGGAGAACCTTTATTAAATTTCGAAACCGTAAAATACATCATTGAATATACAAGACAACATCCGGCGAGTGAGGGAAAGGACGTTGAGTTTGTCTTATGCACGAATCTAACGCTCGTAACCGATGAAATACTCAAATATTTATCGGAACGGGACGTCTTTTTGTCTATATCCTTAGATGGACCAAAACATGTTCACGACTTTAATCGACGCTTCCAGGATGGGCGCGCTTGCTACAAAACCGTGATTGATGCTTTGGAGAGGGCCAAGAGGTTCATTCCGATGGAAAACATCTCCGCTCTAATGACCGCAACCAAATATAGCCTTGATTATCCGAGAGAGATTGTTGACGAATACTTGAGACACGGCTTTAGTTCCCTCTTTGTCCGTCCTTTGAACCCCTTTGGCTATGCCAGGAGAATAACGGAGCAAATTGGATACTCGGCTAAGGATTTTATTAGGTTTTACAAAAACATACTTGAATATCTGATTGACGTTAATCGAAAGGGTGTCTTTGTGGAGGAAGCATTTACCTCCCTTTTGCTTACTCGCATACTTACCCCATATTCAACTAGCTTTGTTGATCTTCAATTCCCATCCGGAACAGGCATATCAGGCGTGGCTTACGGACATGATGGCAATGTCTATCTCTCGGATGAGTCAAGGATGCTAGCTCAGGAGGGAGATTACACCTTCTGTGCAGGAAATGTGCTTTTCGATACATTTAAGGACATCTTCTACAATGAAAAGCTGACCGACCTTGTTTCAAAGACTTTACCCGAGGCATTGCCTGGATGTTGCGACTGCGCTTTTCAGATATATTGTGGCATTGACCCCGTCAGAAACTACAGCATATACCATGATATAGTGGGCCATCGGCCAACCGACCAATTCTGTGAGATTCATAAAGGAATATTCAGATATCTATTTGATTCAGTACTCAAGAACGAACGAGAAACCATGGACGTCTTCTGGTCATGGATTACCCACCAATCGCTATCTGAAAGGAAGAATACTGACTAAATGCTCAAGCTTCGAGGAAAACCAAAGAATCTTGTCGCTCCACTGCTCGGGCGAGTCTCCTTTTCTTCCGTTAAAAGGAGGGAGCGATCCCGTACCATTCTTGTCAATCCGAGGCTTTCAGCCAGGGATTTGAGAGATTATCTGGCCGTTATAACTGCTGAAAAAGACATCAGGAGAGTGAAAAATGATTCTATACGTATAATATACGCGACAGAAAACGCGGACAGGTTGTGCTCGGGGGATGTGGTTGAGCTCCTGCCCACTGGCTCAATAAATGTTCATTATCAGATCCACTCAAATGATAATGTAATTTTCGTTACTTCCAGGTGCAACTGTAAGTGCATTATGTGCCCACAGCCCGCCGACATTAACGAGAGAAGCCTTTTGGATCTCAATTTGGCACTAGTTTCTTTAATCGACAAATCCACTCAGGAATTGGCCCTTACTGGAGGTGAGCCTACGGTGGTGGGTGAAGATCTTTTCCGCCTAATTCTTGCCTGCAAACATTTCTTGCCAAACACTTCGCTCCTCTTATTGACCAATGGGATGAAATTCGAAGATTACGAATATACTCGGTTTTTCAGCAGTCTTAAACACCCAAAACTGACGGTTGGAGTTTCACTGTATGGGGATAACAACATTGAGCACGATTTCATTGTCGCCCTAAAAGGAGCTTTTAATAAAACAATAAGAGGTGTTATCAATTTAGCCACCTTTGGGAACCCAATCGAGGTTCGAATAGTAATTCACCGATTCACTTATCAGAGGCTGCCAAGGATCGCCGAGTTTATATACCGAAATATGACGTTTGTAAAACACATTGCCTTCATGGGCTTAGAAACTATATGGCGCGCCAGAGAGAATTTGAGGATACTTTGGGTGGAGCCCAACGAAATTATCCCTTACTTAGACGAGGCGATACATTATCTCAGGCAAAGACGAATGAAGGTGTCAATATACAATATCCCGCTATGTTTACTTCCTGACCATCTCTGGGATCATGCACGAAAATCTATCTCGGGTTGGAAAAGGTTTTACCATCTAGAATGTGAATCCTGCAGAGAAAAGGAAAGGTGCTCAGGGGTCTTCACTTCCGGGCGTAAAGTATTTAAACAGTACATATCTCCTATCCAAAACTCATCTCCAAACTAGGTTCTTGATATCCTTTATCTGGACCCATCTCCACTTTGGATTATTAGATCCCCACTCAGTTACTAGAACTTCTATGGCTTCTTCTCGACAATTGGTGACATATCCTTGGAATACGGTTTGATCGTTTAACACAACAATAACCTCCCGATGATACAATCTTTTAGGGTTTGCCCTCCAATCCGTCGTTCCTTGCCATTTCTTTTGGGCTTGGGGCCGTTTCGATGGTCCAAGATAGGGCGTGGAGGGAGAAGGAGTTGGAGATATGGAGGGAGAGGAAGGACTTCTCGAAGGAGGCGAATAGGGACTCGTATATCCCGATCGGTGCGAGTAATGGGAACGATGTGAAGAGTGAGAACGATGAGAACGATGAGAACGATGAGACCGATGCCCCGCGAACGTATGATCATCATCAATATCATCCTGTTGTAACAGCAAAGGACCTGGCTCTGATGTCAGCTTTACTTGGTCAAGATTAGTGATACTGTAAAGATCGGTATGTTGCGGGGCCTGTTTGCCCTGAGCTTGAGGGGAAAAGAGAAGAAGGGACGTAAGAAAGCTCAAAATATGACTGATTAGCCTTGCCATTACTTCCCCTTGTTAATTAGTCAAAGGTAAAAGCTGAATGGATAGGCCTTTCTTTACAAGAGAATATTTCATATTGATAAAGAAAAGTCAATATCGAAAAAGCTTTGTCCTCTATTTCCCTTCAAGTTACTAAGGGTCTGAAAAGGCTCTGGAAATTTTCCCCAGAGCCTTTTATCCCTCTTCCCTGCCCTGCTGAGAACACCCCACCATCTATCCCGCTTATGGGGACCGGACCCGTCTCAGCACGGGTGCGGTTAGGCTTAATTTCCAAAAAGCCTAAACTCTGGCTGGGGAAGAGAAGGAAGTAGGGATCGAAGATAAGAAAGAGGAAACGGCTCAAAAGGGACTTGATTTCTCTCTGTCCCCTCCTCTGGTCGCCTTTAGCCCGGGCCTAGTTTTGATTTCCAGTCTGACCATTTCCAGAAGCCAGCATCGCCAGTGCCACCGCATCAAAGACATTGGACCAGTACCTCTCCTTCCACTGCCGATCCTGATGGAGGTACACCTTGAGTTCAGGAAACCTGGAAACCACGACCCAGGCGACCTCTTGCTTGGTCGCCTTTCCATTTCCACAGATAAGTTTTTTCATCTCCCTCGGGGCAAAGCCCAGTATCTTGAGATTCTTCCTTTTGGCGATAACCCTTATCTCATCAACGAAAACATTGAGAAGGGCCGCGGTCCTGTTGTTTGCAAAAAAGGCCTTTTCATAAACGAGGACCTGGGGTTTAAGGTCTCTGATTAGCCTGAGGATTATCTTTCGTCCCTCTTTGAGGGCTTCATGGGGGGATCTTTGTCTTTCAATAACCTTGACTCCGTGGTAAAGCAGGTCCCCGCTATCTACAAAGGCAATGCCCATATGGCGGAGTCCTGGATCAATGGCAAGGATCTTTGATTTATTTCCTGGCATAGTTTAAGAGCGGACGGGATAGGAAGAATATTCCCTTCCCGTCCTCTCTGAGTTAATGATTCATACTTTTATCGATATGATGGAGGTAGACGAGGCCCAAGGCGACCGCCTCAAACATCCTGATGTGATAGGGGTTGAGGTTGGTATTTTCCCTTCGAAACTCATTGGAAAGAAAAGGATATTCTCGTATGATGAGTTCGGCCATCTGCCTTTTGTTTATCTTCCCGGCTCCCGAGAAAGACGTTTCTATTTTTTCCAAGGGATATTCGAATATCCTGAGGGACTTTTTTCTGCCAAGTTTTCTTAACTCACAAACAAGATTATCCAGGTTGGGGGAGCTTCTTGAGGGGTGCAGTTTCTTCAGGGCAAGGACATTTGGCTGGTACCGGAGAATAAGATCTGAAATGATTCCTTTTGCCGCTTCTCTCTTCTCTTTTTGACACTTTCCATTGACGCTCCTTATCCCCCACTCGATCAACTCAAGGTCTTGGAAAACAGCAATGCCCAGGTATCTTGAGCCCGGATTAATGGATAGGATTCTCTTTGGATTGTTCGTCATACTTTTGGATGAGGTAGTTAAACAAGGCGCCCCGGCTCTTTTTGATCTCTTGAGGGGGAATCTCCTTGACCTGGCCCAAAACGCTTCTTAAAAGGGTTTCAGGATATCTTTTGGAGTAGGAGATATACAGGGGTAAGGCCTTGTAGTCATCTAAGGCTAAGGCTAGGTCCAAGGCGAGAACCTCTTCCTTGGTCCTTGGTGTGAATCCTCTAAAGGCCTCTAAATCCGATTTAGAGGTTTTTTTATCTTCGATATTATCGATATTAAATATATTTTTATTTATCGATATATCGATAGGGCCAGAGGAAGATTTTTTCTTTTTTTGGCTCAACGGAGCAGAATTTCTGCCCCTTGAGGCCTTATCTGACTGACAGGATTCTGCCCCTCTGCTTGACAGAAATGTGTCAGCACCTGACAAGGATTTGTCACTCTGAACGACATTCTCTTGCCGGTCTTTAAAATTTGTGGATAACATGTGGATGAACAAGGAGCGGCCTGTGGACCTTGTCCCGATATACCCTCTCGCCTTCAAGATCTTCAACCACTCCCTGATGGTCCTTTCCTTTATTCCCATATCCTCGGAAATGGTCTTCGTATCCCTTATAAGACATCCCCTGCCTTGCTCCGTATTAAGGGCCAAGTATAGGAAAAGCCAGAGGGCCTTGCCCATGGATCGGTAATGCCTTGCTTTCTTGTCCATGATCAGTTGTTGCCAAAATGATCTTTGGGGTGTCATGTTGTTAGGATTAGCAAAACTTCTTGGCCCAAACATACTCACAGATGGCCTGGGCGATTAATTGTATGTTCCGGCGCGCCCCATATAGCTCCTGGTTCGTCAGCTTGGGTATCCCTAGGACGTGTCGGGGGATATCGTAATCATCTCTTTCTTTTGATTTCGACCATTCCTTTGTCATGTTCGTTTGTTTCTCGATCTACGTTTTAGGCTCTTTTCCTTTTCCCGGATCTCCTTTTTGAGCTGATCCAAGTGATCTTTAAAGAGGAAGGCTATGGGCGTTCGATAGACGATCTCAAGTTTAAGAAGATTAACCAATTGAGGCAGTTTATTGCCCCGTTCATAGTTAGAGATGGAAGTGGTCGTTTTAAAGCCCATTAAATAAGCAATGTTCTTTTGGGAAAGACCATTCTTTCTGCGGTAGAGCCTTAGGTAGTTGTTAATCTTGTTGGATTTTTTGGCCATAGCCCTCTTATTGATTGAATGTCTGCTGCTTTTAGCCTAGCAAGGTGTGGGAATGAAAAAAGGCGGGGAAATTTCCCTAGAAAAGAAAAAATGCCCGTGGGGCGCGGTGATATATGGGGCATGAAGTTACGTTAGGTCAGGTCGGATCAGTGTCAAGCGCCATATTTTTATATTATACTTTGTAAGGAATTTTATGTCACATGGGATGGACAACTCTATGACGACATTTGCTGTAGCGGCTTGTTAATGGCCATATTACGTCCATATATGATGAAAGGGTGCCTGGACATCTTTATGCCCCTTGGGGAGGCTTGACAGAGTGCGCTGGATTGCCTTAGGATAATTAGGATTCAGGATAGACAATTAGGAGGCGGAGGAACAAAAAGGAGGTCGAAAGGAGGACCAAAACAATGCTTAGAAAGAGATGGATGCTCAGGCCAGTGGCCCATTGTGATCAGGGGGCGTGAGGGAAACGGAAACATATGAAAAAGAGCCCTTTTAAGAGGGGCTCTTTATCTTTAGAGAGGGTAGCGGTACAGGTCAATTGTCCCTGTCCCTTTCTTATGATTCTCTAAGACTTCCCCTGGAAATCATATGGCTAAAAAGCTCTTTAGGCCTGGGAAAATCTTATCTGACCAGGAAGTGAAAAAAATTTCTGCAGCTATGCACTATATCCTTGATCCACGTTTTTTGGAACAGGGTCGGAAACATGGTCTTAACGTTGAGGAGATCGTCCGCTTCCAGGCGGTCTCTTACCGGTGTAAAGAGGCCAGAGAGAAACTTGAGATGAGCATCAAGGAAGTGGCGTTAGCGTTAAAAGTTCCCCAGTATAAATTGAGAGCAATAGAGAAAGGAAGCTTGAAACAGATCGAACCTGAGGTGCTTCAGAAACTCCTTGCTTTCCTTGGCCTTAAAAGATGGTTTCGCCGATGGAAAGAGGCCAATCCTCAATTGGCGAAAAGGATTGATATTTAATCTGCAAAATGAGACTCCTTGTCCAGGTATCCTCAACACCGACCAGGGGTGCCGTTCGGCAAAGTCACCCTGATTACCTTCACATTTGGCTGAAAGATATGTCCTCCGATCGGACCTGAGCATAATCCCCATAGCGGCTGCACAAGAAATTGTGCACTCTGCACTGTTTTTTGTGCATATCAACCATTCCCCCTTTTGTCCCTTCCGCCCGGACCGACTCCCAAATGGTAAGAGGCGTGATCCACCAGCTAAGCTTGATTCCAAAATTCTTTAAGGAAAACAGTCAATTTCGCCCGATTCAGACTTCTGACCACTGATCTTAACTTCAATCTCCTGGGAGAAAGAGCCATGAAATCCGCTTTGGCACAAAAATTGATATATATAAAACATGGTATCGATTTTCTCATGCTTCTCCGCTTGTCACGTAACCGGATATCT
Organism: Deltaproteobacteria bacterium; assembly: GCA_019308985.1. The sequence continues at coordinate 51,089 of JAFDHB010000001.1, forward strand.
TTAGGGGCTCCCGGAAAAACATCTGAAAGTGTGCCAGCCGGGTCTCAACAGGGCTTCTTTTTTCAGTTCTTTTCAAATCAAAACTAACCCTATCCAGGTCATTAGAGGAAGATTGCTGGTCTTGCTTACTTAAATTCAACATCCTTCTTGAATCTCAGTCGGTGTATAGATACTCAATAGCTCATCTAGAAACGGGCAGTCGAACTGCCCAGCTGAGGATATCCTCAAGGTCAAAGCCCCAGAAGCCCGGCTTTTGTTATTGAGCCACTCATTTCACCTCTAAAAGGAGCATCAAACAAAAGAAAGGAGGCAATGACGATGGGTGAAAGAAATGAAAAGCTCGGCATGGGCTGGCTTCCGGACTACCCGGACTTCCGAGACTATACTTTGGACCACAAAAACATCAAGCCTATGGTCAAGAAGATCGGCGTGGGGGAACCGTCAAAGAACAAGCTTCCAGATTCAAAGGATCTTAGGGAATGGTGCCCTCCCATAGAGAACCAGGGATCGATCGGATCATGTACAGCCAATGCTGGTGTCGGCATCATGGAATACTATGAGCGGAAGGCCTTTGGAAAACACATTGATGCCTCAAGGCTCTTTCTCTACAAGGTCACAAGAAATCTCCTCAACTGGACAGGAGATACCGGAGCCTTTCTCCGGACAACCATGGGGGCCCTGGTCCTCTTCGGAGTGCCGCCAGAGGAATACTGGCCTTATGAAACAGCTGATTTTGACAAAGAACCTCCTGCCTTCTGTTACGCCTTTGCCCAGAACTATCAAGCCATCCAATACGTCCGGCTCGACCCGCCGATGACCCAAAAGGAAGAATTGCTAAAAAGGATCAAGACCCTGATTGCCGCTGGCCTCCCCTCCATGTTTGGTTTTACCGTCTTCAGCTCTATTGACCAGGCTGGAGATGACGGAAAGATCCCCTACCCTTGCGAGGGAGAAAAGATACTCGGCGGACACGCCGTCGTAGCCGTCGGATACGACGACAAAGTCAAGATTAAGAATGCCCTCTGCGGTAAGGAGACCTCCAGCGCGCTCCTGATCAGGAATTCATGGGGTACAGGCTGGGGTGAGAAAGGTTACGGTTGGCTCCCCTATGAGTATGTCTTGAGCGGACTGGCCATCGATTGGTGGACTCTGCTCAAAGGTGAGTGGGTCGATACAGGACAGTTTAAGCTCTGAACCCTGGAGTAAAATAGGCTGAGAAGACAATCAGCGCAAACAGTAATCAAAGGAGAAAAACCATGGATCCCAATCTTTTTCACATCGACTGGGAAAGGCTCTTTGAAGTCCTGGTGGCCATTGTCGTTGCTTCTTTCTTGGTAGAGCGTGCCTTGGCGCTATTGTTTGAATCCCGCTTCTTTATAAGACATGCACAGGGTAGGAGTTTGAAGGAACTTATTGCCTTTATTGTTGGAGCTGGCATCTGCTGGTATTGGGACTTCGACGCCTTCAGCATGATTTTTCTCAAGGCCAAGGTAACAGCCCTTGGAACGATTATTACTGGGGCTATTGTTGCCGGAGGCAGTAAAGCATCTCTCAAGCTCTTCCGTGATGTCCTGGGTCTTAAGAGCAGCGCCGAGGCAGCCAGGCTGGAGACGCTCAAGGCCGCTCAAAAAGGAGGGGCTCCCTCATGAAAGCTTTTTGTGCTGTATTCTCATTGGTTCTTTTGATCTGCCTCCCTATTACCGCCGTCTATGGAGATTACCTGGAAGTCCGCCGTCCGGCATTGATAAAGGCAGAACCAAATCGGGAAGCCAGGACTATTGAACGAGTAACGCCAGGGACAAGGCTGGAGCTTCTCAACGAAGGTCGGCAGGTTAACGGTTACTATAACGTGCGAGCAAGCTTTCCAGGCCAGTCTGGATGGATCTACCGAACTTTGGTGCGACGCTATGCTGGAGAAATCCCTGTGCCGGAACCTGAGGGTCAAATCATTGATCCCCTTGCTGACCCGACTCTGAGTCTTACCCCGGAAATGAGGCGTTATGCAGCCCGTCACTTACGCCTCGGGAAACCGCAAGCGGTTTATGAACGGGTGCGACAAGGGTATGTCCTGGCACAAGATGCAAGGCTCAAAATCCCCCTCTGGGTCCAATACGAACTGAGCCTGAATGAGCTTCAAGGCCCAGCCAGGAGGACAGACGATTTCCAACCGGATACATCGATCCCATATGGATACCGGGCAGAGCTGGAAGATTACTCTGGTAGTGGATTCGACCGTGGACATATGGCTCCGGCCGGAGACATGAAGAGGAGCTGGCGGGTTATGTCTGAGAGCTTCTTGCTCTCAAACATGTGCCCCCAGGTGGGAAGGGGCTTCAACCGCAATATTTGGAAGAACCTGGAGTCGGCTATCAGGGGCTGGGTAGAACAGCGGGGCACCCTGACCATCATCACAGGCCCTATATTCGCTATCCAGGGGAATCGCGTCAGCTACCAGGTTGTCGGAGAGAATCACGTGGCAGTACCGACTCATTTCTATAAGATTATTGTGGATGCCAGCAATCCGAACAGACCTGAAGCCTTGGCGTTCATGCTTCCAAACGAGAATCTTTCAGGCCGGAGCTACCGTGAGTTTTTGACCTCAATTGATGAAATTGAAAAGGCAACAGGTCTTGATTTCCTCTCTGCCCTTCCGGTAGCGGTACAGGAATCCTTGGAGTCTGAGAAGGCTTCTAGGATCTGGTGAGTATAGCGAAAATGTCAAGCCTCATATTTTCGTCTTAAAATAGTCACTGATATGTTCAAAACGTTTTTTTGGCTTTCTTGATTGTCCGACTAAGATTTTTTGAAGGCTCGATAAAGCACTTCCTAGCCTGGAAAGGAGGAAATGACATGCCGGATATCCGTTATGTATGCCTTTCTGATACCCACTTTGGAGAAGAAGATAGTCTATTGACCAACCTGAAAACAGCCAGCACAGATACCGATCCTAGCCAGCCGAGTCCGGTTATGAGACAACTGGTCGACTGTCTGAGATATCTCATCTCCGAGAACAAGAACAAAAAGAAACCTACACTTATTCTCAATGGGGACATCCTTGAACTGGCCTTGAGCACGACCAATGAGGCAGCCATGGTGTTTGAACGATTCATTGAGCTGGTCATGCCAAAGGATAATCAGCTCTTTGAAAGGATTATCTATATTCCCGGAAATCACGATCATCACCTCTGGGAGATCGCCCGTGAGACCCAGTACACAGATCACATCGGAGGCCTTGATCCAAGTGAATACCTTCCCATTCCCTATCACACGACGAGCATGTTTGTGGAGAATACTCCTAAACCCGTCCCCTCTTACTTTCTGACGAGGCTAGTCAGGAGATACCCTCATCTGAAGGATTTTGTGATTACCGTTGCGTACCCCAACTTAGGCCTCATCCATGAAAAGGATCAGCGATGCGTCATTTTCAGCCACGGCCATTTCATTGAATCCCTCTACCAGCTTATGAGCACCATGAAAAACTTGCTATTTCCCGAGCGTAAAAAACCGGTACATATCTGGGATATAGAGGCTGAAAACTTCGCCTGGATCGATTTCTTCTGGTCTACGATGGGTCGTTCAGGGGAGGTTGGCACAGAAGTCGAGCTATTCTATGAAAAAATGCAAGACAAGGAGAATTTCAAAAGACTCCTTTACAACACCGCTGAAGGACTAGCCAAAAAATATGACCTGCCGGGATGGGGTGATATGATGGAAGCCAAGATCTTGAAATGGATCTTTGGCCAGATGGTTGATAAGATGACTGGCATCGAGAGAAGACAAACAGACCGGCCCTTGAGCCAAGAAGCTGAAAGGGGGCTCTGGGAATATATGAACGGCCCAGTGAAGGATCAGATACTTATAGAGCGTAAGGGCAATATGCCTCGTGAGGTGACCTTTGTATTTGGCCATACCCATAAACCCTTTCAGGAAGATATGAATTTCAGTGGTTTTCCACGATGGGTAGATGTCTATAATACCGGCGGGTGGATCGTAGAAAGCGTGGCTCCCGAACCACTCCACGGGGGCGCTGTGATCCTAGTGGATGAGAAACTAAATACTATCTCACTCAATATGTACAACGAGGCCGAAGATCCCTCCAAGTATGAGGTAAGGGTCAAAGAAGCCACCCATGAAGGTGAGGAGAGGAATCCTTTCTTCCGACGCATAAACAACCTGGTAAAACCATCTGAGGATCCTTGGAAGACATTCTCAGCTATTGCTTCCCGGACAGTAAGAATCAGGGCGCAGAACCTGCGAGCGAGGATTAATGAAAGGCGCTAGGATCTATAATCTAATTTTAAGAATATCTTGCCTATGGCAATCAGAAAAACAAATGACACTGAGGCCAACACCATTGGCAGTATACTTGGCTCACAGCTGATTCATTTAACACGGGGGAAGTCATTATGAAGAAGACCGTAGGCCTTGTAATTCTCATTTGTACAATCTTCTTCTCAGCCCTTGCCTTGGCTAAAGACGTCTATGTAAAAGGCTATTATCGGAAAGACGGCACCTATGTGAGACCACATATCAGGTCATCGCCGGATAGGTATAGGTGGAACAACTACGGACCGTCAAGAAATTTTCAGGAACTGATGAACCCGCGCACCCGAGATTATGACCAGGACGGCATCCCCAATTATCTTGACACGGATAGCGACAATGATAGCATCCTGGATGACAATGACCGGAATCTATATGGGAGAGATCGCTGGTAACCTTGAGGTCTTCACAATAATCTTAGTCTTAGGAGGCTTGGCTAATGGCAAGATATCAAAAGCTCCGTAGTGCGGTTTCTGGAGCTTACTTTAGAGAAACCTTACATTTATCAAAATCCTTTTAACCAGGTAAGCAGATCTACTTCCTCCTTTGCTGGGCTTTATGCGCGGGTCACTTGTCTGGATAAGCTCTTGACAGAAACAACGCTTTTTGAAAACTTACTTGCAAGGCAGCCAGGATTTCGAAACCCTAAATCGAGGGGGTAGCACGAATCGAGATCTGAAATCCTACTTGTTATCATAATAAGATGAGATTCTTGTATTTTTAAGACCACTTTTTCGTGGAGGCCCGAATCATGACTGACGAACATAAGACCGACGAACATAAGACCAGAGAAGAACTTATAAATGAATTAAGGGGAGAACGTCAGCGTGTTTTAGAACTGCAAAAAGCCATATCGAATACAGAGGAACTCTACTCGAGGAGGTTGGAAGAATCGGTTTCGAAACGAGTTCATAGAAACTTTGCTATCTTTGGTGTAGCGTTAACCGCTTTTGCGATTTTTGGGGCTTTCGGGTTTGGTAAATACATAGAGTCATCTCTCTCGGAATCCATTTTAAGAACAGTGAATGATAATGCGCAAAAAGAAATAGAAAACATATCTCGCACTGCTTCAGAGAAAATTGACCGAGACCTAAGCAAGGTAAACGAGTTGTTACCAAAAATTGAAGATAAATTGACAGCTACCAAAGAAGAGGTTGAAAAGGCAAAAATGGCAATAGACGAACGTCTGGCTAGCACGAAAGCCAAAGTTCAGTTTATGGGTGATTTACTCGTTGAAGACATAGATAGGCGGCGACGACAAATCCACTCTGACTTGACCCAAGAATTAAGAAAATTTGAAGAAGCCCGGAAAACGGCTCAAATAGAATCTGAAAAGATTGTTGCTAAGATAAAAGCTGAGCAAAAAACACTTGAAATGGCAACAGTCGCAATTAGGGCACAACTGAGTGAAAAAATCGAAATCCTCCAAACGCTCTCATTCGACAAATCAGCCCCCGATGCTGATCTACAACGATATGTAGCGAACATTGTCCTAAAGGACCTTGAGGATGCGGAGCTGGTAAAAAGACAAAAGGTCCTAAAGGAAGCTAGTCGAGCTATTTCCGACCTCCTTGCGGAAGAACGTCTTCGCGACGATTATTTCGAAGAAATAAGGTTTAGGATTCTTCGGGCTGTTTGTGAGCTGGGTCTCGTCACTGTTGCGGTTAAGCGGGTATCTGAGCCTGGTTCTTGGGAGCGGCAAACCTTAGTTCTTATCCTTGGGGCGCTAGGTAGCCCTAAGGCAATACCTTCTCTTACTAAGATATTAAAGGCAAAGACCGAACCTTTGCTCCTCAGGGAAAAGGCCATCAGATCTCTGGGTGCCATTATGGTGATGTATCCGTTACCAATCATCTTCCCCCCTTTCGGGCTGAAGCTAAAGCCGCCGGAGGCCTATTTCGGGATATTCGGGATAAGCGCCTCCTTTACCTCGTTTTCGCAAAAGCTATGGAGTGATCCAGAGATCGACCGATGGAGACCTCGTAGCCGCCCAGCTCCGTCTTCAGCGGAATGGATCAAAGAAGATGTTGCTTCTGCAGAGGCCATAGTTTGCAAAATAGCATTGTCATCAAATGAAGCTAGATCCCTCAGGAAGACTGCAGTTCGTTTGCTTTGGGTATTTAAGAGTAACAAAGCCTCTGAGGTTGCCAGCAAAGTGCTTTTGAGCGAGTGGAAGATATACGGTGATGAGGCAATTGAAAGCCTTTCCAGGATGCAGAATCAGACGGCAACAGTGACATTCCGTGATTTTGCCTTAATATCCACAGTGGACCTATCTTTACGGTTAAGGGCTGTGGAAGCTTTGAGCAAAATGGGAACTAAAGATGCCTTAGAGAGCTTGATGTACGTACTAAAGGAGGCTAAAGAACCTGAAGTCCGTAATGTTGCAGCTGAAAGCATAGAAAGCTTCAAAAAAATGCGTTACATGCTGTTGCCTAAGGGGGTTCCGTAGATAGCGTCTCAACAGAGTCGGTTTCTGTTCATTAAGGATTTATGGAGATCCACATGCGAGTAGGGCTGAAGTGTCTTCTTATCACTTTTTTAGGCTTGTTTTCGTCACTGGAAAACGGAAATCTCCCTGAGTTCCTTCTCTTCCAAACAAAGAACCTGGCCCTAGGTTTCCCTCGGGAAAGATCAACTATAACAATATAAACCAAAAAGCCCCCGAAAGGGGCTTGATGGGAGAATCTCCTTTTCGCCCTTTTCCATAACTGTTAAGGAGAGTTCTCTTTTTTATAAAGCGCAGGTTGGCCCGTGATACATCTTGATAGAAACTTCGGAGAATTCCCTAAACAGAAACTCTAACTGTCTTTGGTGAAATTAAAATAATGTTTTGGGTAAGCGTGGTAAATATGGATAAGGGGAACTGTGGCGATCATTTTGCCGCCTGGCTTCAAAACCCTATATGCTTCGTCAATGCATTTATGGGGCTCGGCAACATGTTCTAAGACCGCCTCGGCTATAATACAATCTGCAAAACCATCTTCAAATGGCAATTTCCTTATATCAGCGACAACATCAACATTTTCAAAATTCTCTATGTCAACATTGATTATTCCTTTCTTGAGTCTTTTGTTTCCGGAACCAAGGCTCACGGCCACATCATTATCTTTGATCTCTTTGACAAAATTAACAAGATGATCATCTGGTTTGTAATCGCTATTGATAAATTTCTTGCCGAAATTGCATAGCTTAGCCGTCAGCATCTTATTGGCTATAAGATCGGCATAATTGAAGCGCGATTTTTTCTTCTCCTTTTTTGGGCCTCTTACCCTCCCAATGATCCAAAGAGAACTTCTTTTAAGAGCCCTCCGCAATGACGTTATGAGATTTGACAATAGTAATAGTTTAGGACAGCTTAAACGCATATGACATCAGGAGGACCTACCGTCGCCTCCTTCAACTTAAAGAGGTTTTAATCAGCTTTTGCCTCTTTCCAAACAATGTAGAATATTGACCGGAGACTCTCCGCAATCTCCTTCGCCTCAATGATCATCCCCATGGGTTTTTTCCCAAACGTAACGATCCCTAGTTTATCCCCATAGACATTGATCTCACTGGAAAGGGAAAATTTTTCCCTCGCAACCGGGCGCCTCTCAACCAATCTCTCTTTGGCAGGAAGAACAATCCCCTTTTTTGTGGCGTAGATCACCTTACGATAGGTATGGTTTAGGGCCCTGAGCATCCGATGCCGATGGTCCCTCTTATGGGGTGGAAATATCTGGTAGGCTTCGTCCATGGGGATAAACTCTTCTATGCAGGCCAAATTCTTGGAGCTTTGCATATCTTCCCGCATCAGCCTGATCCCTTCCTTCCCTTCGAAGAACCTGATCTTTGGCCTCCCCAAAGAAAGATCAACCAGTCCTTTCAGCTGAGGGAGGATTCTTTGAAGCGCCTTTTCCTTTCCCTCCAATTCCTTCTGCTGGACCTGGAGATGGGTTAAGAGCTTTTCCGGATTCCGGCTGACAAAAAGACGCCTTTTGTTCTTCCGAAGCTCATCCACTAAACCTTTTTCTTCTAGAGCTCTTATCAGGTTATAGATGGTGGTGCGGGTGATTCCAGTTTTCCTGGAGATCTCTTGGACGGTGATCGGGCCAAGCTCAAGAGAGGCCAGGTAGATGAGGGCCTCTTTTTGGGATAAGCCTAGGTTTTGGAGGTGTTGTTCAAACATCTTGCTAAGATAGGAATGGGAGATAGTGAAAGGAATTGATAGACAATGCGATCTAGGGTGCTTGTAGGAACGGTGTATATGTCTCTATAAATCATCATAGCCAAACGGCCAAGAAAAAGCAAGATTGCTGCCATGCATCTAAGAAAAAGGGGGCTAGTAAAAGCCATTGATGTTTGCTTCTCAATATGTATTTTATCCCCAGATGAGTGTCAGCGGAAGCTGATGGGGAAGTTAGGAAACAGCGTTTCCAAAAAAAGGGTCCCTATGTCCGTTCTTAGGGTCGTGGAAGGGATAGTGGAATTGGAGGTCAACTATGGCCGAGGATAAGAGGATTGGCTCATGGCAATTTTCTGAATTGGAGCGACATTTGAAGCAGTACGCCCAGGATAGTTCACTTGGTTCAAGGACCGTATTCCTGGCCAATCCTAAAGAGAAAATGGAGCTTGATAACATCATCCTGAAACACCTCTGGCCATCGGTCATCAAAGGTCTGGGGTCAAGTGGAATATGGGTAAAATCTCTGAAGGAAGGGTTCCCGAAAACCGCCATTGAGGACGAAAACTATGCCTTTACAGCTAGATCTCTGACGTTCCTGTTGGAAGATCCCCCGAAGGCAAATCTCCCCTATGGCCGATGTGCCGTGGTATTGCAGAGGAAAGATTCAATGCTCTGCTTTTGATTATATGATTTCTTTCGACTTCTATGTCTATTTCCCGGAGGACTTCAGCCTTAAGAAAATCGCAAGGCTGCTCAAGAACCCTGAGTTTGCCGGATACCCCCCGGAGCTCTCTTATTCCCCTTCGCTGAGCGGGGAGGGGGTATTCTCTTTGGCTTTTGCGAAGGGCAGTGGTGCCGGGTGGGGGCTTCACAGTTACGATGAGGCAACCAATACGATATATGAAGACATTAAAGGCAATATTGAACTGATCGGGGCGATCTATGATCTTGAAAAGGATTACAAGAGCGCAAAGGCATTCAATCGGTTGGAGAGGTCTCTGGTTGGGGTTTTTGCTTCAGGGTGAGGTGCTGGGGCATATAACGTAACAGATTCAAAGCCCCGCGTCACTCCATTTCACCGACCACCCCAGCCCTAGGATTGCTGCTTAGGTATTCGACCCAGCTTTGCGGCAAAGGCTCACATAGCCAGGGGAGCATTTCATAAACTTTCAGTGGGCTTTTTGCTATCCACTCTACTATCTCCCAGAAATATTTGTTTATCAGCTGCGGATAGACTCCTTTTTTTATTTCCTCCTTCCAATTATCTCTCTCTTCCCTGGAAAGATCCGTCCACCAACAATCCGTGGCAATATGGAATAACCGATAGACTATTCTCCATTTGTCTAATTCCGGAACTGGGTCGTCATGGTCTCCTGTTCTGAGGGGATCGTGATCTTTAAACCTATGCCTAAGGCCCGGAGCCTTTTGGGAATACGCATCCATTGCCTTGTCTACAGCCATAAAAGGATAACCACAGCTTCCGAAAGCCATTTTCCACAATCTTTTGTGAATTCTACGCCTTGGCATAATTTACCTCTTGGCAGCAAATGAAGCAGCCAATCCAAAGCCCGCGCCTCGTCCCCTTTTACCTTTTACTAACGCGCTTTGTAATAGTTCTCTTGTTTCATTACATTATCGGAAAGTGTGAACTATAATATCTATTCGAAAATGTCCTCCCCCAGAGCGCTCAAAACGTCGAAGATTGAAGCTCCTTCTGACATGCTTTATCTACGGTAAAGCTCTTTCGTATGTCCCTGATGATTTGTTGATCTTCAAATGACTTGTGGCAACATTCCCATGCGTTGCTTTTCCTGGATGTTTAGTAAATACTGAGCCGCCGAGGAATGGCGTACCTGTACTGCCTCATTTGAAAGGCCCTTTCACCCCCCTCAAGTTCAAGGAGCTTGTTACACACACTCTCCTGAGCGAACGTACCAGCTTCTTCGATGGTGCATTTTGATTGGGATTCAACAGGGTCGTTCCGTATTTTTACCAGGAACTCTGCATCGGCTAGGACAGGGATGTTAGCGTTATGTGATATGAGTATGACCTGGCGCTCTTTTTTAGCTTCCAGAATCTTCGGCACAATTTTATTTACGATATAGCTGTAGCCCAGCTCGTCTTCAGGTTGGTCAATAATTAGGGGTACGTCCCTAGCCATAAGAGCTAACGCTAAGATTGTTGAACTTTGTTCACCGGGAGATAATTCAGTAAGCAAATCGGCGAATCTTTCAGTACCTTCCCGACGAACTGTTATCTTGGGAACCGGTTCAGCTTCAAAAACCTGAAGCTTGTGCAATGATCGAGATTGACCTTTAATTGTGCACAGAACTTCTTGAGTGTTCTGGGTAATCCCACAAGCCTTAACTAAGGTTGTTGTTTTTCCATCTAGTTTCCTGAAAACGCCGTCATTCAAAATTGCCTCAAGGACCTGGGAAGGTTGGGCCATTATACCCACCAACGCTAATTGTTCATCTCGTTTTTGTATCCTTCGATCCTTTGCTGCAATCTCCCCGCAGACTTCTTTGAGCAAGTCAATGTATTCTTGTGGATCTGGTCTTTCAAGGCTAATGATAATATCAGGCCCAACAGTTTTGTTCAATTCATCTATCTTCGATTTCCGACTTTGTGCAATAACCTCTGATGTCTTTTTGAACTTTTCCAAAAGACTATTTCTGGTTTTTGCTAAAGTGCCTATTTCGTTCTTTATGGCCTCGAGTTGCGGTATGGTCTTGTTTTGAATCTTGTTTATCTGACTCCTCAAATTCTCAACCTTGTTAAGAAGCTGCTCAGGCGAATCGAAACCCTGTTTTCGTAGTGCCTTTGACACTAATTCCTTGTGGGCAGAAAAATCTTTCTTCCACTGACTAAGCAATGGTGAACAGTCATTTTTTAAGACGTTGGTGGCGTCCTCCAATTGCTGAAATACGGAGTCAACTGACTCATTGTAAGTATCCACTGCTGCGGATATAGACCTTAGGAGATCCGGCAAGGCCACCTTTGCTTCTTCAAAATTAAGGCGGCTAATTTCCCACGTTTTCTTTAACGCATCTTTTTGTTTGTGACTAAGTAATTCTTCCAACGATTCTATCTGCTTTTCTACGTTGTTTATCACTGAAGCTGTTGTCTGCCACAAATTGTTGCCAGTAGCTTCCAGGTGTTTCTCATTATCCCTGAGTTCCTCCTCAAGCTGGGTTAGGCTGCCAACGGTGCCAGCTAGCCCCTCTTTCTGATCATATAAATCAGCGAGTTCGTCCGCATTTGCCCTTAGTTGTTCCGTTAATTCTTCTCTCTGTTTCCGATGCTCGGCAAGGCCCGCCAAGTCATCAATAAGGGAGAGTTGAGATTTCACGCTTCTCCTCAAAATCCCAACATGCCCTTGTGTATAGGTTTCCGGAAAAGTCGCAATTTTCTCGAAATCCCCTGGGACAAGTTCATCCTTGTCTGGATCATATTCCAAAACTTCAGGAACGGTTTCGACGCTTAGTACCTTTGAACCCTTCTTGTCAAATACAGGTATAAATGTTCGTGAGATGCAGTAGGACCGACTATTTCGGGAAAGATATAAATTAACTCTCCCGTTTGGCTGAAGGATCGCATTCAACCTACGGAGGAGGATATCAAGCTCGTCTTCTCGGTCGGCGATACCAAGTACAGATTTGTCTCGTCCCAGTGCAAAGCTTATGAAGTCAAATATTGCGGTTTTGCCGGAATGGTTCTCACCGATAATGCAGGTGAAATCAGGGGAAAACCCCATCTCTAGTCCGTCAAAAAACCCTCCTTCGATCGTCAGACCGAGAAGTTTATACCTTTTTGGATCAGAGGGATGCTTTTCCGAGATGCGGGTTCGCGGTTCACAGGTGACTTGTCTTAGCCCCCGTACATTCCTGCTGCCAAGCTTGAGCCAGATGGCAGCATTCTCTATTTCATCGGGAGTCTTGGCCTCCCCCGGAACCAGGGGAGACAGACAATAATCTGTTGCAGAGACTATTGAAGGGGGCGCACTCCTCAAAACGTACCTGTTTTGCCATTTGCCATCATTATCAAAGCCAATGAACTTGACCTTGTCGTCAGCGATTTGGATTAGCCCAATGTTACCTGATTCAAGCCAAGCCATTTTGGTCGGGATTTTTCTTGCTTTATCGAGAAACCCTATGTCATTGGAGAAAGGATGAGGCACAAGGGTAATTCCTTTTGCATCCGTAATATCTGTCAAAACCTCAGAACAAGGCTTATCTTTGACAGCATCTTTCGCGGAAGCCTCAACGGGAAGTTTCAGTACTCCTATGAAATGGTTCTGTTTTTTCTCGTCAAAATCATTATCGAAAATCGCTATGATATGGGCACCTTCCTCCAAGGTTATTTCAATCCCTGGAAGTACAACAAGGTCAGCACCTTTTTTTCTTAATGCAGCCTCCTGGACAGGCTTCACAAACCTGAAGGTGTTGTGATCTGTGATTGCAATCAAGGATATGTCGGCCTTAATCGCTGCATCCACAATCTTATCCGGGTCCTGACCTGAGGCGTGAACATGAAGATTGACCTTATGCCACTCTGCACCTTGGCAAGTAGCTGAGAATCTTTTTAGATATTCGAGTCTTGTTGTTATCATTTCACGATCCATGTGGAATAGCTATTACTTAAGATTCTTAAACGATTAGTGGGGAAATGTCAAGAGAAAGCAGGCACATACGAGAGATATATAGAGAATTATTCTCAGATGTATGTATCAGTTCGCTCAATTCCGAAGATCAATAGATATTCATTTTTGTTCGCCGCTAAACAAGAATCTTCACCGAGAGTTAAAGCTCTTTTACCTGGGAATTCTTATCTCTTATGATAATCCCTCCTCTCTTTTTTGCACCTTCCCCTTCTTCTACCCTGGTAGGTAGAAACTATGATTCTACCACCAGAGGCTATTAAAGAATTCAAACAAGTATACAGAGGAGAATTTGGAGAAGATCTCTCCGCTGAAGAGGCCTATGAGAAGCTCCATAGACTAATCAATTTTTTGAGGGCAGCCCTTGTCCCTCCTTCCTATTACGCCAGGATAACGAAAACTGATGGTACTTGTTCTAAGGGCCTTGATCAGAAAGGCAAATGTGATAAACTGAAAAACAACAATTGATCCTGTCGCTTGACAGGAAGATCAAGCTGGTCTTTTTGCCATTCGGCATAGCCTACATGTTCAGTTACATTATCTGCGAACGGTGGGAGCCGAACCTCAGGAGACTACTTCTGACAATTACAGCTTAATATATCTGAGCAAGTCGTTCAAGATTGCCAAATGAATATAAATATCTCTCAAAAAGGTCGAAATAGAAGCAGTTGAAAATATCTTATTCCAATTTGCAATCAAGATGAGTTTAATGTATAATTCTGTTTGTGCCATAAGAGCTCAAATTTTGGTCAAGGAGGTACAAACAGAAAATGGCCAGGCCAGCAAATTTTACTGAAGACATGGTTAATGTATCGAAACAAATTGTAAAAGAGGCTACTACGGCCAGGGAGCTTCGAACCGGTCTGAGTATTCTTATACCAAAGCTCTGCAGTGTTTCCAACGCCGAGACGGCCCAAGTGCTCGGGGTGGGTATTGCGACGGTAGTTCGGATGCAAAAGCAGATTCGCGATCAAGTTGAAGGAAAACCGGCCATCAAGGGGAACTGGGGGGGACGTCGGCGGCAAAACCTTGCGCTCCAGGAAGAAGCTGAGTTTCTTAAGCCATGGGTCGACAAGGCGGAAACAGGAGGTGTGCTGGTGGTCCCGCCGATTCACGCTGCCCTGGAACAGCGACTTGGGAGACCGGTGGCGGCTTCCACTGTTTACAGAATGCTGGCTCGTCATGGGTGGCGAAAGGTAGAACCCGATACGTGCCACCCGAAGCGTAATGCAGAAGCCCAGGAAGAGTTTAAAAAAAATTTCCCGAAACGCTGGCGCAAGCTGCGGAACAGAACGTCTTGAATCTGCCGGTGCGGGTGATGTTTCAGGACGAAGCTCGATTTGGACGGCTGAGCGATCCGAGAAAATGCTGGGCTCCTGCGCCTCTTCGCCCTGTGGTAGCCGTAGCCCTTGTGAGGGAATATACCTATGCGTATGCGGCTGTATCACCTCAAGACGGTACCCTTGTTTGGATGCTGGCAAGCAAGATGGACACATTGAATATGGGGGCTTTCCTTGAGCACGTCTCAGGAAAACATCCAAAGGAGTTTGTCTTGATGGTTTTAGATGGAGCACCGGCGCACCGTGCAAACGATCTGAAAGTTCCCCAAAATATGGCATTGATAAGGCTTCCAGCGTATTCACCGGAGCTGAATCCCGTGGAGCTGCTCTGGGACGAATTACGCGAGAAAGAATTTGCAAATCGCGTTTTTGATTCCCTTGGAGCAGCCATTGCTCAGGCTGCACGAGGGCTAAAACGATTGGAACTCGACCCTGAGTTTCTTCAGTCTTTAACCGACTGGAATTGGATATTAAGCTCATCTTGATTGCAAATTGGAATTAGACTTACCATGGATAAAGCATACTTTACACGAGAACAGGTCAGTTTTATCTGCCAACGCCTATCCGAAATACTGCCGGAGTGCTTCAGACTCCATTCCAAGCTCCTTCAAGTTGCCGATCCGGCAACCCGTGAGATTGTCTGCTCTTTGGATGAGCTCGCCAAAAAGCTCGACTATGACCCTTACGTCCTATACTACTGGCTCACGGGTCTTGATGCAGTGAAATTTGTCACACTCCCCTCTGTTCATGAATTCAGTAAGAAGACCAGGATAGAAATTCTCGTCCGTTACTAAGGTCTCTTTTCTTTTGAAGGATAAGAAAGGAGGGCCAGCGAAACAATTATCTCTCCGCTGGACAATCCTTTGTTTATCCCAAAACATGCAAAAAGCACTCATCTATTGTCGTGTCTCAACGGAGGAACAGGCCGAAAGAGGGTATTCTTTAGAGACCCAAGAGAAATACTGTCGGCAATTTGCCGAGAGAAATGGCTACAAGATCGTTGGCGTTTATCGCGATGAAGGAAAGAGCGGAAAGAGGCTTGACCGGCCCGCTCTCAAGGATCTGCTTTCGCGTATTCAAGAAGATAAATCGATCAGTGCAGTCATTATTCAAGAAACGGATCGCCTAGCCAGGAACACCAAAGACCATCTTACCATAAGAGCCTTGTTGCAGAAAGCCAATGTGAACCTTGTGTCCGTTGCCCAGCCCATGCTGGATGATAGTCCCGAAGGGACAATGATCGATACGATTATCGCCAGTGTCAACCAGTTTCAGTCAGACATCAATGGCAGGAAGACCAGCAAAGGGATGCAGGAGAAGTTTGATTCTGGCTGGTGGCCTACTTGGGCACCCCTTGGCTACATAAATAAGGAGATCAGGCCCCAAGAAAAGATCATTGTCCCTGACCAGGAAAAATGGCATCTCGTCAGAAAGGCCCTAAAAATGTATTTGACTGGCAATTACTCGGCGATAGAGATAGCTGACATTCTCTATCAAAAGGGCCTACGGTCCAGAACCGGTAAGAAGATATGCAATAGCGTTATGACTGATATTTTGAGAAATCCGTTCTACGCGGGTATCATGCGATGGAAAGGGCAAGAGAAAGTGGGCAAACATAAAGCCATGATCACCTTAGAGGAACACAGACGCATTCTCAGGATATTCAGTATCCATAATCATCATGCCTGCCGGAGAAGGAAATATAATTTCCTGCTCAGAGGCTTCGTGTTCTGCAATATCTGTGGGAACAGATATACAGCAGAAAGACATCCGGCGAAGAAAGTCTCTTATTACCATTGCCAATTCGGAGGAAAAATAGGAAAGGACAGAACCCATACCAACCGAGGCCAAAACGTGACAGTGGAAGAACTGGAGCGGCAGGTTGAAGAAAAATTCAAGGATATCCAATTTAGTGCGGAATTCATCAGCCTTGTAGTCAAAAAGATGAAGGAGCTTTACTCCAAACAGAAAGAAGAAATTGAAATAGAAAAGCGGGGCCTACTTAACCAGAGATTAGCTATTGAAAGAAAAAGGGATGTAGCCGAGGAAAAACTGCTCAGCCAGATCATCTCGGATGCTGACTTTCAAAGGATCAGAGAAAGAATTCAAAGGGAACTCACTCTTATCCAAGACCAGCTGGATGAACTGGAAATGCAACACACCTGGGATGTAGATGCGATAAGAGAGGTTCTTAAGCTTACCCAAGACATCTACTACACATACAAGACCGCACCCTATGAGCTCAAGCGGGAGTTCCTTGGGCTATTCTGGGAGAAGTTCTTGGTGCAGGATAAAAGGATTGTTGAAGCAATTCCCAATAAACTCATCCAGGCGCTTATTGAGAACAGGCAGGTTATAATAAGCGATCAAAGGCAGCCCAGTCCAAAGCTTTGTATAACGCTCCAGGACTGGGAGTATATGACGATGCTTAAAGAAAAAGTCAGGCATATTAAACGGTCATTAAGGGCCTACAGGTTGTCACGAGCCGCGACAACTACTAAGACGACAACATGACTTGCGCTTTTTCTTGGTGCGCCGTTCGTATCCCTTCTTAGATTGATAGTATCGAACCAGCAAATGAGCCAGCCGCTCTACTACTTCTTCTAATTCTACAGGAGTATCCTTCCTCTTGTCCATACCTTCACAGTCTATGCGGTGGAAACCATCAGGAAAAGAAGGGTATTTTTGTCGTTTCGATGAAATAATCCCCCAAAACAGAAAAGGAAAAGCGCACTCAGTCTATGCAGGCAACTTCTTTCTTATCTTGACCTTTTCGGAGCACACCCCGGCAGTATATCAATCTTTGGTGACGAGGAGGCACCTCTCATGGAAGACCTCTGACCTGGCTGATTCTGCCCGGTCTTCTTCATCCCCTCCAGCCATTGGGCAGTCCCCAGGACAAAGGGATAAAATTTGAGATTTCCAATGTAATACCTAGGGCCTCCGACAGAGCCGAAGTTGACCGCGTAAATCCCTTCCTGGAGCGTCTTTCTTGGGACAAGGCGGTACATTCCGGGTTTTCCAGGAACAGGGGCGATGCTGAGTGGAATGTTATGGTCAACCACCCATAGATTGATGGGTATCCTCTGATTGTACCTGACACCATAGACGTTTCTGAAAAAGGCCGGATTGGTCTTTGGTTTTTTGATATCGAAGAAGTTGGCCGAAGCCGCGGTAAGGTAGATTAGATATGAGAGCCGGACCTTGGAGGGAGAGATCTCCGGATTGAAATGAATGATTTCAAAAGGACCTGGGTCTATCCTAATATCCGGAGGCTCTGGTATTCCGTAGAGGCCGGAGCGGATATCAGCGATCTTGATGCCGGTTCGGAATTTCAGATTTCCCTGTTTTAGGGGGATAAGTTTATCCCCTTGGCTGATATATGTGCCGTAAAACTCTGGAAGACGTTTGCCCTGAGCCGCGCTGCCAGATGCTAACCCTCCAATGACCAAACCTATGAGAATCATGTTCACCTTGAACGCCTTCATCCTTTGCCTCCATTGTTTTGACACATCGATTTCACATTTTTTCTTTAGAGACCTCGACCCACCAGCAAAGCCTCATTAGATCTCCCTTGCTTCTTCCAGGAATTTCTCTGCTACAGTAGAGGAAAATACTTGCGCTTTTTCTTCGGTGGTCGGCCACTTGGCCCCTGATTCAATAATGAGCTCGCCTTTCTGCTGCCAGATATATCTCCCATCCTGGGCAATCAATTCTATCTCGAATGGGACCTTTATTTCCGACCTCTTAATGATACTAATGTTGTGGCCAAAGCCACCGTATGAAATCAGCAACATGGCATCGGCTTTTAGATCCTGGCAGAGCTTAGCAATATGCGTCATTTTCTCTTCTTCGGTTCTGGTTCCTAATCCAAGATGCCTCTCCTGCTCCGGGAGAATCTCACTTACTGAGTGAGGGGTTATGATATGGTAAGAACTCTCTTTTTGGAGAAGCTCAGCCATCTTGGTTTTTTCGCTGTTCTGAGGAAAGAGACTCCCTCCGCCGGCAGGATAGATGGCAAGGGATTTGATGAGGGACAAGGATTCTTTATCCAGAGTGGCGCTTTCTTCAAAACTGATTTTTGCCTTGCCTCCTGTGCTGAACTCAACGATTTTGTAAGCGTCAAAAGCTGCTCCGGCATACAGGATGGGAATGGCAGCCGCTCCGCAACCCTGAAGGATTAGAAACAAGCAAAGCATAACTAACGCCAGTGGGTCAATTCTATCTCTTGTTCCCGATCTCAAGTGAAAGAATTTCATGATGCCCTCCATTAATGAGAAAATGGAAATTGATATTCTGGAAATCTTCACTCTCTTAAATTGCCAGGTGTTTTCTAGGTTGCCACTGGTCCACCTCTGTATTCCCTTAGATCAATTTTTCTTGAAGCCAATCACCTATCTTCTTTTGTATCCCCATTACTTGAAGCAGTTCCATTGAGTGAGCCCCTCCCCTGGTTATTTTAACCTCAATATCTCCTTTACCCCGTTTGCTCCAATAAAGGCTGTTTTGGGCGACATTTGACCTATTCTGGTGGACGTAATCCTTTTCAGCGGCAATGAAAAGGACAGGTCGGTTAGCGTAATTGGATAAGACCTTCTCAAGATCAGGGTCGGGAGCACTCCACTTATCCTGTGGAGGGAGGATCAGGGAGACCAGCACCAGGGCCTTAATGGAATCATCATTGGCCGCAGTCATCATGCTCAGAAGGGTGCCATAGCTGAAACCGATAAGACCGATTCGGTCCTGATCAACAATGGGCTGGTCCCTTAGAAAGTTCAAGGCGGTCTTAATCTCTCCTTCCACAAAAATCATGCTTTTTCGCTCCCTGGCAATTTGCATCATTTCCCTTTCTGACCTGGCCCGGTAATCAATGACCAGGACATTAAAGTTGTATTCGTTGTTCAACCATCTGGAAAACTCATCGTAACGTTCTTTCCAGGAAGTGCGGAGCCCGCTGATTCCCGGCAAGATGAGAATGGCTGGCCTCCTTTCATTTGTCTGACTGGCGTAATAGAGGGCGCTCACCTTTGGGCCATTGGGGATCTCCAGAGTTAGGGACTTTCTTGTCTGGGCCAGGCATCCGAAGAAGCTGGCAATGAAAACGAATCCGATGATAACGGCCAATACCTTTTTCTTCATGGCTACCTCCCTTTGATTGTTCCCGATTAACCCCCTAAATAAATTGTTCTGATTCTTAAACGATCACCTGTCTCAACCTTCAAAACCTGACTATCTCGGAAGAGCGCTCAAGTTTTTCAAAGATCTCCTTTCTCTTTCTGTCCGAGATCTTCGAATAGATCTGGGTATTCTGTACATTTCTGTGGCCCAAATGATCTTGGACGAACTCAATCGCCTCACCAGCATCCAGGATATGGACGGCAATGGAGTGCCTTAGGGAATGAACACTATAGCCATTCTTGAAGCTAGCCTTTCGTGCGTAATGGATGAAGAGCTGCTGTATCCTTCTACGGCCCAGTCTTCCCTGCCTTCCCGTAAAAAGAGCCTTGTTATTGCCGTTTCTTTTTTGAAGGTAGGTTTTTAAAAGCCTCTTTGTATCCTTCCACAAGGGCTTCTCTCCGCTTACTCCTCCTTTTATCCGCTTTATCAGGATCTTGTTGCGTCTCAAGTCAACATCAGCGAGGTTCAGTAAGGTGGCCTCCCCTACCCTCAACCCGTAATGGTAAATCAAGCTAAAAAGGGCCTTATCTCTTTGGTCCTCGATCGTTGAAAAGAATTGCTCTACCTCTTCCTGGGTCATATATTTTGGGAGACTTGGTTTGAACATCTGTTGTGGTTTGCGCCATTTAACTATAAGGCGAAACTGGAGGCGTACGCTGCGATGACGAATTGATTCCTTTACGGAGGGTTATTGTGTCAGGAATGAAGAATGGAAAAGAGTCAAGATCCCCCATCCCTAAAGGCGATGGGGCTGCTGCCTTAGATTTTCATGACAAGCCAAAACCTGCTGAAACCAGGTTTTTTTATTTTCCCAACCATGGACCGATGGCTTTGGGGAACTCAACAATTAAGGGCCTAATCTTTGGGAGGGTATTGGTGTTGGCGAACAACCGGAGACAAGGAAAACCCTGGAAACGGCCTATATAAAGGGGATTTGAGTAACGAGGTTAACTGGCAGGACTTGAAGCGGGGACAGAGATAAGGGTTGGAAATAATTTCACATTCTAGTTAAAAGGTGTAAGTAAATAATAGGAAAAAGAATTCTAGGTGTCAAGGTATTTATGTCTGCCCCTGCATTTTAGATACTCGTAATCCTTGACATGTGTGAAAACATGCTATAGTGTAGCATCATCCGCATATTAATTTAGCCTTAACTTGTTACTTGTGGATAATTTTAGTTGACTTGAACTTAAAATTCATATAAAGTTATGCCTAGATTTAAAAGAGTTGTTTTAAGGAAAGCAGATTCTCCTTTTTCTTGTAGAAACATGTACATTAGTAAGGGTTCTCTAGCTCATTCTATACGCATATTTCATCAACTTTCTTTTGGGCGTGCAGAAAAGAAAACCCCAGACCATGCACTTTAACAACAAATCTACCCTAAGCCAGTTCCTCTACAATAAGTACTTCTTGCCAGTAAGCCAGAGGAGGGGTAAGAAATGCCTCGTGACTGTACCCTATTTACAGGTCTGTCCGGGATTCACACTACTCAGAGCTTAAACAAGCTATGCGACTACTCTGAGCGCCAGGGTACATCGCGCCCCATTATCCTCAAGCTGGAAAGGGATATGATAGAAAAACACCTTTCTTTGTATCCCAGTGATCCGAACAGAAACATAATGTTGCAGGACGGAGGGTTTCAGTACCTTCTCTTACAGCCCAAACAATATCTCCGGAGGCTATGGAGAGATAGTGTGGCATCAGCGATCAACACAATCTCTATGAATGAATCCGGCGAGGACAATCGTCATATCTTTATAGTTATGCATTCAGTTTTCTACCACACTTCTAGTCGAGACTGTTTCTCGTGTGTTGACTTACCTCATCTGCGTCAGCTTTTACATGACAAACAAAGTAGAATCACTAAAGTCATCACTTTGATCGATGACATCTATGATTGCTGGCGCCGGCTTAAGGGGCCGGGCCAGCTGTTTTCTTCTAGTGGGGATATAGTTCAAGCGATCCTCGATCTTCTGCTCCTTTTGCATTGGCGTTCTGTGGAGATATTTGCCTCAGAACAATTAGCAGCTCAACTAAATGTGCCTCATTTCGTCTTAGCTGTAAAACATCCTCTTTCTGTGGCATACGATCTTCTTTTCTCCCCTAAGAAAACTGCATATGTTGCTCACCCTATTACTGAAGTACGTGTGCTCGAACGGTTGGGCAAAGCTGAAGAAGCTAAAAGGATCAAGGAAGAAATTCAGTATCTCACTCGTTTAATACTAAGTAGTAATGCCATCCTTCCATTCTTTCCCACTACAATTGACGAACTAATAATAAAAGAAAACCCCACAAACAGCGGAATCTTTCTACCAGAATTAGAACAACGTTGGCCTTTCTTTGATCCACGTGAAAGTCTCTTTGTGCCGCCAGAAAATTCGCTACCTTTGCCCTTCGATCTCCCTTTTTTGAAAACAAAGAATGGCGAAGACAAACTTCACGAAAAGGCTATTAGTTCGCTGTTGAAAGCCCTGCAAGGTACTATTGCTAGTCAATTGGATTCTCGCGATCGGAAGCTCGTGGAACAATCCAAACGCCTAATCGCGTGGCGGCCCTGCTTTAATGGTAAACTGTCTGGTGGGGTGAGTAGCGAAATATTGCATCGGAACAAGTTGATTGAGTGTAGTCTTTCAACATCTGACGAAAGCAAGGCCTTTGTTTTCATTCAGTTAGAGGATTTGGGATTATTCCGAATCGAGAGCATTCCAGATATGCTGGAGTCCCACCAAGCTCAATTTCTAGATCGAATTGAATTAGATTCACTGGCAGAAAAGTTCAATGAACCATTATTTAATAAGCTAGCCCAGCAGACCGGTCAAATTTCAGGAGATCAATTGCAAAAAGCAATCGACCCCGAAAACCTAATTAGATTTCCCCTTCCACTTGAAGAGAGAAGCGCACTAGGTCCGGACCGGGCAGTAGCTGAAAGAGCCGAATGCGCACGGAAATGGCAAGAAATCGCAGGAGAAGTGAATCAATTAGTACCACAATTCGATTTCTTAGACACGGACGAGGTTATTTATCAGGAGTATTACGCTGTTCCTGAATTTGTTCGAAAGATAGAGAGTACATTGGTTCAAGTTTAGACAGTTTTTAGATATGACAAATACAATGGTTGAAAGGAGGAAGAAAATATGGTTAAGGAGATGTCCAAGCCTATCATATTATTAGTAGATGACTCTAAGGAAAGTCATCTAGCTCGCAAAAAACTTAAGGATTTAGGAGTTGATTTTAGAGTGCAGCGAGCAAGTGGTGCTACCTTGCCGTGTGCAATAATTGGTAGCACTAGCTATTGTGGAAGCTGGGGAATTGATTTCGTTGTTACAGGCTTCAAGAGAAAGAATAACAAATAGTTCTTTCACAATAATTGGACATGAAGATGTGCACGCTTGTCTCGTTGATAAAAAGTTTAAGAACCTCAAAAGTCTACCTGAGGCAGGGATAAAGAGAATCAGGTGTTCTCTTTATCCTGCCTTTCCTTTTGAAAGGAGGAACCAGCATGGTGACAGGAATAAGAAAAAAAAATCACAAGTTTATTCCTAAAATTCCCGCGTTGAAGGACCCAATCATTCTTTACATGAATAATTCAGAAGAAAGCCAAAAAGCTGAGGCGATGCTAAAAGAAGCAGGAATATCTCCTTACGTGACGACCGGCCGGGTTGAGCCTCTTGAAAGGAAACCGCTTGTCTTGTACGGCGGCGGTATCTATCAGGGTCTTAACGAAATTCGATCTTTAATTCACCTTTTAGCTTTTTGGGTTACCCAACCGTCATGTACTCTGGTATTTCGAGATAAAGAGGCATGTAAGAACCACCCATAAAACTATAAGGAACAAAAAGGACGCCCTACCAAAAGGTGGGGTGCTTTTCTACCATGAAGGTCATCTTCGCCGGAATCCCTGGTACACGAAAAAGCATAGCTTTAGAGAATCTTCGGAAGGCTGCCGAAAGTCTTGGCGAACGTATTTACACCCTGAAAGAAGAGCCGAACGAACGGTCCATTCCTATTCTGGATGACATGCTTTATGGTGGTGAGGATGCAACTACCTTCCTAAAACAACCAGAAGAACAACGAAAGGGGAAATGGCGGACTACATTTGAACAAATTTGCAAAAAATTTGATGGGGCACGGGAAGAACACCACTTCCTAGGCCTTCATTTCATTTATCGTTATGAGCAAATCCCAAGCTGTGCAGTCGATTTTGCTCAGCTTATCGAGTGGAAACCTGATTGTATCGTTACATTTATCGATGATGTCTACTTTATTCGTGAGCGACTCCACTATGGTAGGTTTACTTCTTTCAATTTGGCCGAAATCCTCCTCTGGCGAGCCGAAGAGCTTCTTGTTGGCGACCTTCTTGCGCGGGTAATCAATCCTACTGCACCAATACCTAACTTCGTTATCGGTGTTCAGCACCCAGCAGAAATGCTTGCACGCCTACTTTTCCGACGCGAGGAAACTGTTCGTGTATATACATCATATGTTATTACCGATACGAGGAACAAAAAACTTTCACGAGACATCATTGATCGGTTTCGCCAAAAAATGCGAAACCAGAAGCAGTGCGCTGTTTTTGACCCGCTCACCATAGACGAATTACCACCACTGTTGATCTCTAAGAAATCAAGAACTGGCTCTCACCTCAAGTATGATCCGCGTAGGAACTTTCGGCACCGCTGGCCTATAATGGACCCTCAAAACGCTCTTTCATCGGATGCTGATCTCTATCAGCGCTATCCATTAAAGATTCCGTATGGCGAAATGAAAAACGCAATGAACGCCATTAATGCTCAAGTTAAGATGCGGGACCTTCGCCTTGTTGACCAATCTCATTGCTTGATACTCTATCGTCCTACTATGACCAAAGACGGTGCTCTGTCTACTGGCGTTAACAACGAGCTCATACGCGCTGTTAATAAGGAGATTCCCGTTGTGTGGTACGTCAAGAAAGGAGAGGATCCGCTTCCGAAATCTCCTTTTGTGCCTAAGAATCCGAAAGACGATCCGAAGTATGTTTATGAGCGAACAGAAAGCCGGTTATGGGATTTAGTCAATAATGAACTACCAAAATATATCAAAGAGGAACGCGACCACTTCCTTTTCTGATGCTGAACTCTTCGTCACCTTGCATTTGAGAAGATTCTTGGTTCCACTGCCATGCCTCCCTGTGATCTATGATAGATTTCCCCAGTTCTTTGCTAGTCTCTTAGCCTGATAAAAATAGGGGCACTTTGGGTGCCCCTTTAAATGTTTGATCTGTTTTGATCATGTTGACAATCCTTCTCTGTGTTTCCTCTAGTCTATAGACCGCTTCAACTACGCTTACGATCCTGGTCGCCTGATCCGCCACATCTCCATGTCTTCCCCAATTGGCTCATTCTATCTTATCATTTAACTTCTTATCTTTCCTTGATTGGTTTTCAAAGCAGGCGCAAACGCAAGCCCGACAGACTGTGTTTCCACCGCTATATCCATCACAGAAACGGCACATCATACCAACTTTTCTGGAATAATGGGTTGCTTGCAATCTGGTCTTGAATGGACCCGCAATGGTTTTTCTTCCTTTCACGTTGAAAGCATAATAAACCTTACTTGTCTTGTGTTTCTCCGGCATGTGCAAAACTCCTTCTTTTGACGGTTATCTAAGGACAATCAGAATGAAGATTGAGAATAGCAGTTGAGGTTGAGGTGGATATACTGTCAGCCTTGCAGGAAAGCGAATTTCCACCACTTCCCCTGAAATGGGCAGGGCTTATTCAATGTCGTTTCCCTTCCATTCCTTACACGGCCCCTCATACTCGCAATCCTTACACATAAAGCTCGCCTTTGGGATAAAGACCCCGGAAGAGATGCCATTAAGCATCTCCTTGGCGATATGAAAGAGCCGCTGGAAATCCCTTTTCCCTCTCCTGGTCTCAAAGGGTACGATCTTGGGCGTCTTGGTCTTCACAAAATCAAGCACCTTGATCACTTTCGGCCTTGCCTGAAACAGCATCTCGTAGGCGTAAGCATAGCAGGTAAGCTGATGGGAGTCTTGAAGGTCATCGGAGTTCATTGTCTTAGCAGAGGTCTTGAACTCCACCAGCACATGCCCTGTCTCGACCAGATCAATGACTCCTTCTAGGGTCGGCCTCAGCACCTCACCGGTAAATGGCTCGATCAATGGGAGGTTGAAAGGAACTTCGGCGGCCACAGGCCTCAGGTGGTTTGAGTGGAAATACTGGGTAAGCATTTGTCGGCCAATAATCAACAAGTCCTTCTCTGCTTCTCCATTCTTGTATCGGATCTCTGTCTCCACGGTCTGACTGAACCAGTCGGTCTCAAAGACCTTGATAAGCTTTTCCAAGGAATGGGCATTTCCCCTAAGCCTCTCCTTGTGGAACCACTCTAAGGTAGAGTGGATGACGCTTCCGAAGGCCAGACCTGAAGGTTTGAAGGGTCTGGGGAGCCTGTCAATGTATTGGAACTTGTACTTGAGGCCGCATTGCAGGTAGAGGTTGATCTGACTGGCACTGAGGTGATCGATTTTGTTCCTAGCTTTCTCTTCCGCCATCACCGATCACCCCCTTTTACTCGTTAAGCATCCGGTCAATGGCCCGGCTTGCGTCATACTTGGTAATTTCACTTAGAGATTTCACGCTAAAGGCCTCTTTCAGATGCCGGTAGGCTGCCTCCCCTTCAATGCCGCGATCTGCCAGGAGCCTGAAAAGGTAACGCTTCTGGGCATCGGTCATGGAGTCATTGTTAAAGCCTGAACCTTGCCCTGCTTCTTTGTTTTGGTCTCCGGTATTCTCTTGTTCATTGATCCTCTCTCGGATGTCCCGGGCCTGATTAGATGTCAACCAGACGCTCCAGAGAGTCTCTCCTTTTTGGTTTCTGATCTCCAAGAGTTTTTCCAATTGCCTTTCCATTTCTTCTTTCCCTCCTTTATGGATTTTTTAAAGAACTTACCTTCATGCTACCGCACACACGGTTTCCGAAAAGGAGGGGGTTTTTGCTTCTAAAGGGTGATTTTCCTTTCTTTTCAGGGGAATAGCCTGCCTTATATAGTAGAATTTAAAGAATAGTATTGAGACCAATATGAGAAAATCAAATCATGGGCAAAATCCGATCACCCCCTTTGCCGTGACCAACTACCGGGACATCAAGAGGGTCTTTGGCATTAGGGAGAAGAACCGGCGGGGGCATATGTATATTATTGGAAAGACCGGCACGGGGAAAACGACCCTTCTGCAAAATATGATTCTCTCTGACATCAAGGATGGAAACGGCTTGGCCCTGGTGGACCCCCATGGGGATCTGGCAGAAGCTCTGCTCAATTTCATTCCAAGGCGGAGAATCAAGGACCTGATCTATTTCAACCCGGCTGACCTTGAATTTCCCATTGGCCTGAATCCTTTAGAGAAGGTTAACCCTGACCATCAACACCTGGTCGTCTCAGGCCTGATATCTGTCTTTAAGAAGAACTGGAGTGATTACTGGGGGCCGCGCATGGAGCATATCCTAAGGAACACTGTTTTGGCCTTGCTTGAGTGTCCTGGAAGCACCCTTCTGGATATGCCCTCTATGCTGGTGGATAAAGATTTCAGGAAAAAGGTGGTGGAAAGGATTACCAACCAGCCGGTCAGAGATTTCTGGCTCAAGGAGTTTGATAAATACTCTGCTTGGGGCAAGAGTGACGCCACCTCGCCGATTCTGAACAGGGTCGGTCATTATCTTTCCACCCCCCTTATGAGAAACATCTTCGGTCAGAAAGAAAATGCCTTTGACATGCGGGAGGTAATGGATAAGAGAAAGATCCTGATTGCCAATTTGGCCAAAGGGAAGCTCGGGGAGGATAACAGTTCTCTCCTCGGGGCTATGCTCATTACCAAGATTCAATTGGCTGCCCTGAGCCGAAGTGACATCCCAGAGAAAGAAAGGATTCCCTTTTATCTTTATGTTGATGAGATCCACAGCTTTGTCACATTGTCCTTTGCTGACATCCTGTCCGAGGCGAGAAAATACGGCTTGCGATTAATCCTGACTCACCAGTATATCGGACAACTTGATGAAAAGATCAGATCGGCCATTTTCGGTAATGTGGGTACACTGATCTCATTTAGGGTCGGGCAGGAAGATGCCTGGATATTGGCAAAAGAGTTTTCACCGGACATTGATGAGACAGACCTGGTTAACCTCCCCAATTACCACATCTACCTGAAGCTGATGATCGACGGAGTAACCTCCAAGGCGTTTAGCGCTGTGACGCTTCCTCCGAGCGGGCAAAGCCGATCTTTTAAAAAGAAGATCATCCAGAGATCAAGGGAAAAATATACTGGAACTCGAAAAAAGGTCGAAAGAGAAATTCTCTCAAAAGAACAACTTCGTAATCAGGCACAAGCGGCTTCAAAATCCCATGAACAAACCCTTCCACTTTAAGCCCTCACCGTTTCTACTGATGCCGGAGGAGAAGATTATCTTCAAGGCGAATCCTCATCCCGTCTTTATTCTATTCCCTGCAGGAGGGATATCCCTTCTTTTGATTATGCTTTTGTTCGTCGCATTCCAAGCTTTTGGATACGAGTTATTTGAGAGCCCCTTGGACATCTTTTCCGGTTTTGCCTTGTTCGCGGCGCTGCTTCTTGCCCATATGGATCGCAGGTTCGAGAGGCTGTATCTCACGAACCGCCGTCTGATCAAGGAGCAGAGGCTTCTTAGAAAACGGTTCGTGTCCGTTTTTCTGGAGCAGATTCAGAATCTCTCTTACAGTAACGGTTATTTGGGAGACATCTTTGGTTTCGGTGATATAGAGGTGGAATCAGTAGGTGTCCACGGAAAGATTGTCTTTAAAGGAATAATATCCATAAAAAAGAACAAGCGGCGGATAATGAGGCACATCAATAAAGTACAAAAGAGACGCTAGGATCTTTTATTATTACAGGCCCATTAGCTGAGAGTCAATTGAACATTTCTTATCGTTGGTTTTGGTTAGTGCTCGGAACACATGAATACCGATAGAAATCGTAACGACCCAGTTAAGCCCCGTTCAGGATAACGAAGCTGTTTGCCCGACAGCCCTCATTCGGTAGGTATATCGAGGTATCTCTCAAAATCTTCCTCCTGAGGCTCCTCATTCGGGGGCTCTGTGTATGGAACTGAAGCCGTAACATCTATGCTTTCAGTTGGATCGCCTGTAATGCGCTGGTGACTCACGCCGTGGCTCTCTGCGATACTTAACACTCGGTCCCAAGTCCACAGATGTATGTTATTGCGGCCATAAAAGATCCTCTCACGAATCCGCAGGGCCTGTCTTGCAAGGTGAGTTGCTAAGACAACCTGTTCATCATCGCATCTCACAAGATTTGCATCACGTCCAATTATAATGCCTCCCAAATAGACATCATGATTTGATATTATTTCCCATCTGTCACGAAAGCTACCGTCATTAGCCAAGAATTCATAATAATGAAGGAGTTGGTTTTCTGCCTTGAAAAGGCCAGTGCAGGGGCATGCCTGACTGTTACTTTCCAACTCGAAAAGATAAAGCTGCGGAGCTTTTAATTCCCAAACGTAAGCTATACGGCGTGAATCACCCCCTGGCTGAATCCTATCAGCAATGATCGTGAGATCCGCTCGACCAGCCTGGCAATTGAGCTCCCTAGATACGAAATATGTACTATGTAAAACAGTAAGCAGAACCCATGCTATATGACTGAGGTGCTCCGCACACTCACGCTCAGTATGAGCATCCCGCCTTTCTATTTGCTCTTGCAAGGCCTGAATAATCTGTTGAGGACTCATTGTATTTTTGCCCAAACGTCCATTGTATGCCTAAGAAGGTCTTTAAGTCTGGGTTCTACATCAGGCCAATTTTCCTCTGGAGAAATCCCCAGAACGAAGCCAATATCAACCTGGTATTTAAACATCTTGCCTGTTGAAGAATCCCTTACTTCATGGAAGTGATCTACTATAGTAAAACTAGCTCCTGGTTGGACGCTGAAAGCGAACATGTTTGCGGTGTGATTTGACACGAAATAATTACAAGTTCCTCCCACTTCGATTGCTACTGGTGCATTTCGAGGCCTTCGATCCGAGCCAACTAAAAGACCGGGGAAAGGAGGCCAACCTTCACGCCGATTTTCAAAGACTTTTCTTCTCGTGGCTTTGCCCAGGAAGAATATCGCTAGAACTGAAACATCATAGGCAGCCATCCAGTCTCCATCGGACTTCAAAATCTGTGGCAACAGGTCCTTATCTTGGTTGGACAGTCCTTTAAAGAAGGTCGCTACGAAATGAATCGCCCTTTTGACCATTTCTGGAGCGATTTCGTTCTGCATACTTTGCACCTTAAATTTTATTATCTACGATAAAATAGGGTGAGACTAGCCTTTAGATTTCCTCCCGTAATCTACCAAGAAAACAATTTTAAGGCTACCCAAATAAGCCTTCAATTTTACACTCCTTATCGTTATATGGGATTTTGGGGATGGAATTTGGGGATTATTACATTCGGAATCCTTAAAAACATCAGAACCCTATGTTCATGTCAAAATTTACTTCTTCTGCAATTGTAATTTGAGTAGAGAATCCAAGTCTTCCAGTGGCAGTGTTTCCAATCTAGCCCATTGGGAGTGATTTGCATTTAGTTGTTTGGATACAATGTCAAGAGGTATGATCTGAAGTTCGGCAAAGGCAGAGTATAACTCACGTATGAAATGATTCGTGCCCTCGTATTTAGGGTGTCCCTGAAGCCATTCATGGAGGCCATTAGCCTCTTCCACGGTATCGACCAAGACATATGGAAGAGACTTCACAAATTTGCCCTCGACATAATCAAGCAGAACAAGTGGTACGCCTTCGGCTGGAGTCATTCCCCAGCCCCGATAGTATCTATCTTTTGCTAGCACACGCCATTCCCTCTCGTGAGTCCAATCGACCGGATAGTTTCGGTATAAAGGGTCTGGGATTGGATCATACCTAGCCCAGAGATGCTTGTCGTCCTCATGGAGTCGTTCCAATAGATTTTTGTCACCATAAATGACTGGTCGACCACCATAAATGAAGAGGCTGGATTTCTTGATTGCGATCCCGTATGGCTGATATCGACCCCCCAGTGCCCTACATGATTGAATAAATGCCGATAACGGTTGATCCGTGAAGCATACAGCAGGGTAGTCACCTTTGATCGTATTGTGTGTTTCTCCAATTGTCCGGCTCGATTTTGGTGCGAAGGTAGGTTTCAAAAATCCACAGCTTAGTATTTCCTTGAGAACTTCGAACGGTTGCACGTAACCTTTTTCATCCAAACGTCCATGCGTCCAGTGAATCAGCCAATCCGTAATGTCAGTTCTGTTGTTCTTTATGCGTTTCCAATCAGCAGTCATGTCTCTAGTCACTCCGTTCTATTTGCTGATTGTTTACCATGAAAGCGGCGGCCAACATTTCCAAATTATTCAAGGTTTTATTTCATAGTGTTAAAAACTAGGTAATTTATGACTACCCAAGTAAGCCTTCGATTTGTTCGGGTTCATGATCTTGCGTACTTCTCATTCGAAAGGAGCCAAAAGATTCATATCACCCATTCAGATTTGCTTCAATTTACTCGATTAAGTTTAACCTTCTTCCCAATTATTTCGATAAAGCAATCCTCCATATCCCTTCCGTATTTGCCTTCAACCCAGGTTCCTGTATTAGCCAGTACCCTTTTCCTCCTTTTGATGGTTTCTTCCTCCAAAGACGCCCTGTAGGTATGGCCAAGGACGACACAATCATATTTATCAATGAGCTACTTGGCAAAATTCACGTATATGCGTTCCTGGCTGGGGATTGAATTCTCCGTCATCAACTTGCGATGGCGTTCTTTTCCCACGGTTTGTGAGCCAGTCATACCATTCGTCCAGAGGGATCCCTATCTTTTTGAATGCTCCGGCTACCCTAGTGACAAACTCTCAAAACCATGCCGTATCATCCCTGTTGGCTGGGTCGGCAGCATATCAAAGCGCATCGCAAGATCGAACACTGGAAGCTCGGAGTTACCATCGAAAGAAAATGTTGTACTAATCCGCTGGCATGGGCTATAGGGTCTTAATATTCCAGCTGTTTTCATTACTAAGGTGTGCCTTACCTGATTGTTTGAAGCTTGAGTTGCATCAATGCTGTTTAAGATTAAACCGGAACATAGCGGCCTTTTCCAGCACTCCTGATCTTTCCTTGCTTCTTGGCTCGGTTGACAATACCCCAGATTTTCCTGTTATCAAAACCCGTCTTCTTTCTAATTTGCTCGGTAGTAACACCTTCTTTGCTGCTAAGGATGACATTCAATACCGCATCAGTGGCGGTTTCCTTTGATGGTGATGGTCTCTTTCTCGATCTGCTTTTTCTTGCGGGCTTTTTTTCTTCCCTCGGTTTTGGCGCTTCTGCTGTTAAGGCCTTTTCAATGGTATCCACCATTCTTTCCATCTCTTTTGTTTTCTCTTGTAGGACCTCTAACCCAACCTCAATCGAATGCAGGATCTTCCTCAATCCGATCATCTTCTTTTTCCTCCGCTGATTTTCACTTGTGTTTTATTTTTCCTTCCCCTATCTATCTTACCCCTTAACACTGGGGAGTATCTAAAAGTAACGATTCTCTTTGCTCCCAATAACAGATCATCCCCGGTATTGGGATTTGTCAATCTCCGTTTCTTCTTCTCTCTTACACAGAATTTCCCGAATCCGGAGATAAGGACGTCCTCGCCGGATGCAAGGGTCCTCTTAATGATTTCCAAGGTCGATTCAACAAGTTTAGTGGATGTGGTCTTGGAAAGGCCGCAACGAAGGGAGACACTCTCTCTGATATCGGCTTTGGTAAGGGACATGGCCGCTTCCCTTTTAAAGAAGGGGATTTCAGATTTCTTACCTCATTATTGGATCGAAATTACATTTACACGTATACCTTGTCAAGGGATTATTATGGCTGGAGTCTTGAGAGAGCGGCTTTCGGAAAGGGGTTTTTCTGGTGCTTAGTACACTTATAGTAGAGCCAGAAAGAATAAAAACTCCCTTAGAATGGACTTACCATACGAAAGATTTGCTGATGGTCGGTATAAGTGACCGGTATACAATATCGTACGTTCTGTAACAGCTTAAGAAGTAAACATTATAAGGCAGTTCTTCTGTCTGATAAGCGGACAAATGGTGAAAGACTTCATCGTCGGAGTCAAATTTTGCTATTGACACATTTCGGATCTTTTTATTAAATTTATCAAATTTTGTCAGCGAAACCAACAAGCCTCTAGCAAGGGTAAGCCCATCATGTTCTGCAATATCCAACGAAAATTGCATAAAGATAGGTTGCCCCTTTGCCTAAGAGAGGTCCAAAAGATGGACGATATAGAAAAACTGCTGCACGAATATACCTTCACTGTAAAGACTCCCTTGCCTCACGAAAGACACTTAGAGGTTTCGTATTCTCCTGCTGGGAAACGGGACTTTCCTGTTCCCGATAGAAGTCATCCCATAGCCGGTTGGCCCCATCCCCCGAAATGTCTATATCATTGAATCTGGTTATCCCTGGCTATTATTTAACCATTATCTTATGACAACGGAGGGAAGCCATCATGAAGCTTTACAAAAACTGGTTTTTGGCAAGCAGGCCCTGGTCCTTTTCCATGACCGCAATTTCAGTCAGCGTTGGGACTGTCCTGGGTGCTCTTGAGGGTGACTTATCATGGACGCTTTATTTTCTCACCCTGTTTGGCATGGTTGTTCTTCATGCGGCCACAAATCTCATGAATGACTATTATGACGTCCGGGGCGGCGTAGATTATGAAGAGGTCTCTACTGCCCAGTACCGTCCCCATCCGATTCTTGGGATGAAACTCGATCCGCTCCAGGTTCGAAACGGAGCCCTGTTGCTGTACGGCGTGGCAACAGTTATCGGGTTATATTTGGCAGTCCTTCGCGGATGGGAATTGCTGTTGGTGGGCGCTATAGGGGTCTTCGCCAGCCTGACCTATACTGCCCCACCATTCAAATATAAGTACAAGGCCCTGGGAGAATTCTCCGTGTTCCTGATGTGGGGACCATTCATGGTTACAGGCGCCTACTTCGTCCAAAGGCAGTCTTTCAGCGCAAGTGCAGCCTTGATTTCCCTCCCCTTTGGGATGCTTGTCGCACTGGTGTTATTGGCCAACAATATCCGTGATATTCCCCATGATAGGTCCAAAGGGATTTTGACGCTTCCCATTCTCCTAGGCCAGCGCAACGGATTGCACCTGTATTTTGCCATTGTCCTGCTGGCTTATTTCAGCATTTTCCTTATGTCTGTTCTTGGCCCCCTGTCCCCATGGTCTCTTCTGATCTTCCTTTCGCTCCCCCTCGCCTTTCAACTGTTGCGGAAAATGGTGAGAGAAATTCCCATAAATGCCGACGCATTGACCGCTCGGCTCAATACCACATTTGGAATTCTAATCCTTCTATCACTGGTTCTGGAGGCTGCGTTTTGAGCGAAGAAAAACCAGGGCTCCTTGTCCTTACCTCGACCATTTTGCTGGCTCTTTTCTTCTGGTTTGTCACCTTTCACCTGACATGGAACATATTCTGGATAAAGATTTCCTGCTCAGCGGCCCTGTTGACCATGCTCTCTCTGGCCTTCGAGGCGGCAATCTTGAAGAGGATCAGGTTCAGTCCAAAGGGTTTTCTAACAGGCCTGTTGTCTGCAGTTCTACTTTATCTCATGTTTTGGAGCGCAAAGACATTGTCTACCAAAATGTTCCCCTTTGCTGCCCATCAAATCACCGGCATTTACCAAAAAGGAATGGGCATGCCATTATGGCTGGTTGCCTTGATCCTTTTCTTTGTGACGGCTCCCTTTGAAGAGATATACTGGCGGGGATTCCTGCAGCACAATCTGATGAAACGATATGGGCCCTGGCAGGGCTGGATCTTGTCCACGTCCATCTATGTCGGAGTCCATATCTGGTCTTTTAATCTCATGTTGATTGGTGCTGCGGCTGTGGCCGGGGCCTATTGGGGACTCATGTACCTTCGACTCAAAAACCTGGCACCCGTTATTATCTCCCATTCGCTTTGGAGTGTGTTCATCTTCTCCATTGTTCCGCTGCGTTAGCTTGAGGAAGTGAGCAACACACTGACTTGAGCGATATGCGACCATAGCCCGTCTTTGAATTTCAGGAAACCATGGAATGAATCGTTCTTCCCCGAGTTGATGTTTGATCCAAGGGAACTGCTACACAATCAAACATGGACCCTTATTGCAAATCACTGATTTCAGGCTCGCAGAAACATAATAGGCCAGGGTTTTCATAAGACTGAGGCGGGAGGCATTAAATGGGTCTGCCGCTTTCATTCTCGCAGGTGGCGTTATCAATCCTCGGGGAATATTTTTTTCCTGTCGGAGATGTCATATCCCAGGGCCTCTATAATCCTCCTCTTGGTCTCTGCCCGAGAGTTGTTTCCCTTTTCAATCCTATCAATAGTTTGTGCTGAAAGTCCTGCCTTCCTGGCAAGTTCAGTCTTGCTCATCAGGAGGGCCTCTCTGAGTTTTCTTACGAAATTATGACCCATCTTACTCTTTCTCCTCCTCAAGGTTCGCCGGTCATAATAAAAACAGCCAGCATTTTGGGCTGGCTGAAGGCGGGATAGGCATTAGCTAAGGACTCAAGACTTCGATTTCCTTAAAGCGGGTGAAATGCTCCTGGTTGTAAGTGTAAAGTCGTGTCACGTTGTTGGAAAGCATGGTTGCCACCAGTTGCAAATCGAAAATCTCTGCCCCTCTAACAGCGTAGTTTTTCAAGAGATCTAAGGTCCTGTCAATAATATCGTCTCTAGCATATATCTTGAGGATGTTTTTTGCCCTGAAAAACATAGCCACTTCCTTGACTGCATCATTCGGCGGCACTGGGTTGGTGACACGTTTGGGATTGGTGATCACTGCATAGAATTCATAAAGGACTTGGGGAGAAACACATAAAGACATCTCCCCTCTCAGCCCTTTACTTATGAGAGATCTTGAACGAGTGTGAAATTTTGAGAGAGCTTGATGGCTGTAGATAAGGATGTTGCTGTCCAGGAGGGCAAGATCAGAGATAGTCATATATCTCTCTCCTGCTGAGCTTGCCCATCACATCTGAAGGGTGAGCAGTAAAGTCCTTATCATCCACATCCTTTTCTTTAGCCCCAGCTTTCTTCCTCTTCGCCTGCTCTCTCAAAACTTCCACCAGCCTTTTGAGGAATTGTATATCTTCCTTTTCCAACTCACTCACATCCAGTAGCGTATCAGGCATTTTGAACACCTCCCTTTCTTCATTTCGATCAACTGAAACCTAAGAGTCTTCTTGAGTATTTTTGCCATGCCTTATCGGCCTTTAGTGTTCCTGCTTATCATGTAGTTTAGACGAGAGGGGAGAGGCTGTCAAGGGTTCAAATTCTCAGTATCTCAATATTTCCAGCATCTTAAAAGATGATTCTGAATAACTTCAGCAGGTCAATTTCTCTTTAAAGACAACTCTCCCTCACTTTCCTTCTCCTGCCTGCCAGTTAGAATGAAAATGGCCCCAATAAAACCATGGAAGTTTTGCTAAGTACCTTAACAACCAAATAGAAGGAGGGGAAAACCATGAGAGGAAAAGACACCTT
Source organism: Deltaproteobacteria bacterium (assembly GCA_019308985.1). The sequence goes on from JAFDHB010000001.1 coordinate 87,378, forward strand.
TGGAAAGGCAATGGAAAAGGTCCATGAAATGTCAGCCAATAACCATGACGAGACGATCCCGGTTGTGGATATGGCCTTTGACAGCCTGGATGCCATGAAGATCGCGGGAGAGGAAGTGAAAGCCCTCCCCTCTGCCCAGCGCCTCCTTGCCAATCGGTTGAGGGTCCCCTACTCTTACCTGAGCCGCTGTCCGGCGGAACTCCAGGCAGAAAATCTCAATTACTGGATTGGACAGGAGGCAAGAAAAAGGGATACTCTCTTTTGCCGATTTAATGGCGACGGGCTCAGAGCAGTCTTCACGGACAGGTACAAGGTTATTGATCACACTGAGATCCTCTCAAAGATGCTTGAATATGGATTCAAGCCGGAGACCGAGGTCCATTACTCCCTGGACAGTAACCTGATGGTTCTCAAGGTGCCTGACTATACGAGACAGTTTAGGCTGGACAGGGAGGAGATTGTGCCTGGCATCAGTATTGCCAACTCCGAGGTGGGTATTGTGGCTTTCAGCATCGAGGCGTATTTTTACCGGCTGGTCTGCTCAAACGGCCTGGTTACCAGGACGGAGGTCACATCGAGGTTCAAGCACATATCCAGGAAGGCACTCGATGAATTTCCTGAGATATTGAGGCAGGTGGTCTATGAGAGCGAAGGCAGTCAACGGAGGTTCCAGGGCTCCCTGCAATCTCAGGTGGATGATCCACTATCAAGCATCGGCTCATTTGCACGGCAGTTCAACCTGACCAAGAAGGAGACCGAGGCTGTCCAATCGGCCTGGGAAATAGAACAGGGCTTTACCCTTTTCCATGTCATCAATGCCTTTACCCGAGGCGCACAGGATGGCTCTATCAGCGCAGAGGAGAGCTATAGGCTGGAACGGGTGGCGGGGATGATACTGGCTATGGTAAGGGGATGATTCTTAATCCAAAAGAGCAAAAATATAGAGCCTCAGAAAAAAAAGAGGCTCTTTTAAATGAGCTAGGGTAAAAGAAGGATGATGCTATTCTGAGCTTTAAAAAACTAACGGCATTGTTAACGATAAAGATTGTAAACGGAGTGAAGCTTGGCTTCATTCCCGTTACAATTTTTATCGTTTTTGAATGCGCTCCGAAAAATTCATATATAAATAAATTCACTTAAGTGCTCTTTTTCTGGGGATTCTAATGAAGCTTCAGGGTTTTCTCAGACTCCTGGTACTCTAAAATCCTATAGCACTACTTTCTGAATAAGCACGGCCTTCCTGCTTTCCTTCCTCATAGCGCGAACTCTTAGTTTCCGCTATCAAAGCCTCCTTTATTGAATCGCATACCATTTCCCAAAAATCGCAAGTCGCGGTCGTTCTCTGTTTAGTAGCACCTGTATACTTATACGGTTGCTCTAGGATAAGGCGTTGTTCAGGAGAAAGGTTCTTTAAATAAGACCTAATGTCTTCTTTTTTCCAAATCAATTCTGCTAATGAAGTTTTAGTTGCTCGTGCTTCAGCAATTAACTCTTGGGTGGCCTTATGGCCATCAGGATGGCCATTAAGGCTTAAGACAATATATAGTGGTTCAGCAAGAATTTCTTCACAGTTTGTGCTCTTAAGATTACGCTGCATTGCTTCGACGTCGACATGAAGTCGTTTGAGGGCTGCAGTCAATCGATGCACAGAGTAAATAAACCCGGTGAAGAGTTCGGATACAAATCTCCCTGATGCAGAGTTTGTAAGATCTCGTTGATGCTCTGAAATTTGATCCATATAAACGGTCATCATACGAGGCATAAACGCTTTCCACATGCTTTTTACAAACTCGAAATTCTTAGGGTTAAGTTTGTGTGGCATAGTTGAAGACCCAACTTGCTCTTTGCTATAGATTTCTTGGGTCTCAGCAATTTCACTTCGATGTAAGTGTCTAATGTCATCTGCGAGATTGGCAATCACTGAGAAAGTAGAAACTACAGAATGCACCAAGTCTGTAATATATTCGGGATGTACGATTTGCGTCGAAATTTGCGTGTCGGTCGGTTTCAACCCCAGTTTACTTAAAATCTCCATTTCGAAAATTTCTGGATCATTGGGATGAATTAAGGATAGCGCATTATAGCCTCCTACTGCTCCTGAAAACTTCCCTCGCAAATTCTTCCGGGCTTTATCAATGCTTTCAAGTCTATTCCCCAATCTGGCGACGTAATTAGCCATTGCAAACCCAAATGTAATAGGCTCCGCATGTTTTCCATGTGTTCTACCGATCTGAATTGAATCCGCGTGCTTCCTTGCTAAACTAATCAGGACTTTTTCTAAAGAGATTAGATCTGGAAGCAAAATGTCTCTCGTCAGTTCTTTGAATCGAAGAGTAGTGGCAGTATCCGTGACATCATTTGATGTGGCAAAGAGATGGACAAATGGACGGGACTCTTCACTTATCCTGTTCCTAATACAATTTACAAAGGCGCGAACGATATGTCCAATCCTCTCCTCTTCCTGATACACTTCCTTAGCAGTTATCTTCTGGCAGGCTTCTTTGATTTCTTTGATTAAAGTGGGCGGGGCTTTTCCCCATTCTACCAAAACTTCAGCAAGAGCAATTTCTATTTGCCCTTGATATCTTATGTAAGCTTCCTCGGAAACGTATGGTTTCAACCTCTCAAAAAACTGAGAATCAGCTCCATAATACCGAGAGTCAATTGGGCATGCCATATCGAATGAGTTTAATTGTGTCAAGGCTGTTCCTCCTTCTTGTTTTGATTTCATATTATCAGCCGTTATTGTTAACTACAACCTCTAATCCTGTTCGTTTGAGAATCTGGTGGGCTTGGTGACTATTGAAGTCGGCTCGGCTTAATCCCGTTACCACAGAAATAACTTGTTTGCAAGGGTAAAGCGTATCATTGATTTTAACCGCATGTTTCCGAAGCACCTCGGGTTCTATTCCGTACATCGCTTCTGACACAGATTCCTTAGAAAAATTGAATTTCTTGCCTGCAAGGGTAAATTCCATAATTATTATTTCCCTTCTTATCCTTCTTATTTTTATCCTTATTATTACACCCTAATCTACCATTTTGTCAAGGCAAAAGTGGAGAAATTTCTGCTACACTTCTAAAATCTAGTGATTCCCACGAAGATATTTCAAATTTTTAAGATAATAAAAGCTTCTATTATCGGATACTACATAACCCTTTTGATCCATATAAATTCGAATAATAGATTTAAATAGCTGTTACGTGAAGACCGTTTTTTGACAAATCGTTTTGGGGAATTGAGGAACCTGGAAAATGAACCACCTTGCTGGATAAACCAATCATGTCGGTAATTTCTTCTAAGTGCTTCGGATATGTACATTTTTAATTATACAATGGAGATCAAAATGCTACAATATTAGTTATCCACAGGCTATAGAATACATCGGCAAATCATCGATCTCCGCAGTCTCCTGAGCCGCCAGTTTATTTTTTTCGCATTTTCCGCTAAATATCCTCTGGAAATTAATTCCCGAGATCTGACGAAATGATAAACTCTTCAAAACAAGTCGGTATCTGGATTAGGGTCTCTACCGATGGCCAGGCCAAAGGAGAAAGCCCTGAGCATCACGAGAAAAGGGCCAGCTTCTATGCCCAGTCAAAAGGCTGGGACATCAAAGAAGTGTATCACCCTGAGCCGGTCTCGGGAAAATCCGTTTTGGGCCGCCCTGAGACCAAAAGGATGCTTGAAGATATAAAGACCGGACACATAACAGGCCTGATCTTCTCGAAACTGGCCAGGCTGGCTCGAAATACCAGAGAACTCCTGGAAATCTCAGAAATTTTCCGGGAAAATAACGGTGACCTCATATCCCTTCAGGAAGCGATTGATACTTCCACTCCTTCCGGCAGACTTTTCTTCACCATGATCGCGGCCATGGCCCAGTGGGAAAGAGAGGAAATCGCCGAAAGGGTGGCTGCCTCGGTCCCGATTAGGGCAAAACTGGGGAAACCTTTGGGAGGTCAGGCATCATTTAGCCATTAAAGGCAAGATATGAAGATTGGCTGGAGAGCCGCGTTTACTCAAGTAAGCAAAATTATCAGAATTGGATTAGAATGACTTTAACTCTTGTCAAATCTTTGTCAACCATTCTGTAACCTATTGAGATTATTAATAGTCACGAGGTTCGACTCCCGGCGCCTCCACCATAGAAATTAAGACGAAGCGGTCCGATTGCCGCACGCGGCATGTCGGAAGGTTCTTTTTATACAGGGGGTTATGGCGTTTCCTGTCGTCTCCAGCTTGCCTTGCTATGATCCCGTTTACGGGAAATCTGGGTAAATTTCCTTCCTTTTTCCGTCTCCTTTCTCCGTATTCTCAACTTTCACTTTCGGACCTCGTCCGGTTCGAGACACCTTTTCCTGCAACCTTTGCTCTGCAAGTTCCTCTGCAAACCGATCGACAACCTTGGCGATGCTGTCAAAGAATTTGTTGATGTCCATGGACAACCCCCATGATTATTCATTCTCTGTCCCATACCTACCGGAGAGACGGAGAAAGTGTCGGTGGCAATTTGTGTTCGAAGCCATTTCTCCGGTTTGGTCCTTGTTGAGAGTTACTTGCCGGAGGCGTGGATGATCTGCCGGAACTCTTGGAGGATTTTTCTTGCACGTGACATTGCACCTGTTATATTATTCCCGCTGTAATTGTTGAACAGGCTGGCACCCTATGGTCACTTGGCCGATAGGGGAAACCCTTTCCAGCCTTCAAAGCAGCCAACAGCCTCAAAAACCACGACAATAAGGATCCGAAAATGGCCGACAACTCACCGACGTTCCCGGAACTGGTCAAGGAAG